>NZ_JBEZDW010000018.1:0-145879 GCF_040802045.1 Microbispora sp. NPDC049125
TGTCCTTGGGACGGGCATAGGCCGTCATGAACTCCACCAGCGCGGCGGACGCCTCCCGCGCAAGGCGGAACTCCCCCTCCACCCCACCGGTACGCAACTGCCGCATCAACAAGAACCGCGCGGCGTAATCGTCGTCGCACTCCTCGTCCAGCGTCCCCGGATTCAGCAACTCCCGCAGATACCGGCCGACCTTGGCGATCTCCGCCGGAGAACCGTTCCCGGCCAACTCCGCCACGACCGGCTCAGCCCGCACGGCATCCTCATCACTCAACTTGGCCGTCACCGCCGTGATCGCCTCCACCGACCCCTCCGGCAACAGACCCAAAGCAAACCGCTCCCGGATCACCGGCAAACGAGCCAACTCCACGGCCATCCGCATCAGCTGAGCCGCACCCCCCTTACCCATCCCCGGCCCGACCCTCCCCACCGGCCCTCCACCAGCACCGACCGCAACACCGCCGACGGACGCGCCTGCCGCAACAGTGGCGCCCGCACCGGGAAAGACGGGATCGGGATTGGCCAGGCCGGTGGCCGGGTCCGTGGTGGCCGGATCGGGAGTGGCGGGATCTGTGGTGGCGGGGTCTGTGGTGGCCGGGTCTGTGGTGGCCGGGCTGGGAATGGGGGTGCTGGAGCGGAGCCAGGTACCGGTGGAGGCATGCCCATGCGCCTTGACCTCACCGGTCACGTGCACCCGCTCCACCCGAGCCGCCAACGCCGACGTCACCAGATCCCGCGCCCGTATCAACGTCTCGGCCTCATCCAGGCACACCGCTGGGACGTCCGGCACGGCGGCAACCGCCAACCGCCCGGCGATCCGCAACAACTCACCCGCCAACACCCCCGACCCGGCCGCAGCCCCACCGCCGACCGCATCGCGCCCCGTGTCGCAGACTGTGTCGCGCCCCGTGCGATCACTGCCACCGGACGCCTCACCACCGGACGCCTCCGCACTGGGCACGTCATCGACTGCCCCAGCGGGGGTCCCACCGGAGACGCCACCGGGCGCCTCGCCATCGGGACCGTCACCGCTCCAGACGGGGCCACCGACGTCGTCGGCACGCCGCCGTGGCGGGGCCACACGCGGATCGAGCAGGGTGCCGGCGAGGACCTCCGGGACAGCGGGGTCTCCGGCACGAACGCCGTCGGCGAACGAAAAGGGCGGCACGTCCGAAGAACGTCCTGACGACCCATCGAAGCGGAAAGGCGCCGACATCTCAGACACCCCCTTCACTCGCCAATCACTCGAACAACCGATCCAGTAACCCCCACGCTAGCCAACGCCACCGACAAAACCAGGCGCGGAATCTCGCGTAAGCCCAGGTCACACCCATCGAACAAAAGATCTACCTAGAAGCCGATCCCCCGCTCGATGTGCGCACCCCTGACCGATCCGGCCCCGCGCAACAACCGGTGTCTCCCACGACCGATGGGAGCGGATCGGGCCCCGGTCGCTCACAGGCGGATGGCGCTGCGGAAAGGCCCCCTCATCACTGCCGGAACTTCTGCAGGCAGTCTGGGGATCGATCTCTACGCCCAGGCCTACCTTTACGACGGAGTGGGCAATGTGACTTCGCTCGCCGAAGGCGACCGAGTTTCGCCCTACGCCTATCCCGAAGCCGGCGCGTCGATCAGTCGTCCGAACGCCATACGACTGTTCGGGGCGGAACCGACAGCGTCGGTCAGCTGACCGCGCGTGTGGTGACAGGAAGGGCCGAGGAGTGTCGGGGTGGCGCCGCCGGGAGGTTCACCAGGGGCGAAACATTCATACTCCCAAGAAGGGTCATGAAGAGTTTCCACAGATGACCCGCATCTTTCATGCCCGACCACCGCCGTAGCGACCTGACGGTTCCGGCCCCTGTACGCGCACAGGGCTGACGTTACACCATCCGGCCATTTCCTGGTAGCATTCCTGGACTTTGCGCGGTTCCTTAGATGTCTCAGGAACTCCTGGGCCGTGGAGATCAGGCGATCGCAGATGTATTCGCGACCTGGCGTGACCCGAAATACTTGCCGGCGAACCTCAGCCTTTACGCATGAGAAGAAACACCGTGAGCGATGGCATCGCTACGCGAAAAGGGGATGGTCATTGGTACTCGTTCGCCATCCTGTATGCGGGTATCGAAGCCTGTACGAAAACAGTCGGAGAAGGAGGCGAACCTGGATGACGGCGGTTACAAGTGCATCCCGAATCCGACGCCCGACCCCAGCCCGGTACCGCCGCCACGATGATCGACCACGATGGAGGGGAATGGCCGCGATCGCCGTGGTCCTTCTGTCGGCGACTTCCTGCGGCCTTTCGTACATGGCTGATCCGGAGGGCGTGACGATGGGGGTGGGGCTGACGGCCGACGGGCAGGTGCAGGTTTTCGTTCCGCTATGTCCGGGGCAGAGGGTCTCCGCTGTAGAGGTGCGCGAGGAGGTCGTGTCGGCGACCGAGGAGTCACCGAAGCCGCCTCCGCTGCTCTGGCGGGCGACCGGGCCGGTGGCGCCGTACGACGAAGGGCTGAGGTTCACCGTGCTGAAGGATGTTCAGTTCGCGACCGTCGAGAAAACGTTCAGCGGTTCGCTGCCCAGCAGGTTCGGCGTGTACGTGGAGATCGGGTCCCATCGCGAAGGGCTGCCTGTGGACCGCGCCGCGATTCCGAAGGCGGCCACAGGGACCGGGATGCTCGCCTTGGACAATCCGAGGATCGCTGAGGACGGCGTCGTGTCAGAAAAGGATCTGGTCGAATACACCCGGCGAGTCGTCTGCTGACCACGCCACCACGCCACCACGCCACCACGCCACATTCAGCGCAGGGCCACGGCGGTGCGGACGTGACAGATGCGGCTGATGGCTTGAAGCCCTCATAGGGTTTGAGAAGCGCGGGAATCCATGAGCGACACCGATCTCTCCTACGGGCGGGCCGGCAGGCGCCTCGTCGTTCCTCCCGGCATGATGGACGGCGGCGGAGGAGGGACGCAATCGAAATTCCGGACGACTTCGGCAGGTTGAATAATTCGGTTGGGATCCCGGGCGGAGACCGGCACAGTGGATCTCGACGTAGGAGGAGATCATGCCGGAGCAGGTAGCCCACAACCTTCTGTCGTGGGCGAGCGACATCGAGGCGGGCACCATCGAGCAGGCCGCGCGGACCGCGCGCCTGCCGTTCGTGGCGGGCCACGTGGCGCTCATGCCGGACGCGCACATCGGCATCGGCGCGACGGTCGGATCCGTGATCCCCACGGAGAACGCCATCATGCCGGCGGCCGTCGGGGTCGACATCGGCTGCGGCATGGTCGCCACGGAGACGTCGCTCACCGCCGCCGACCTGCCCGACACCCTCGACGCGCTCATGCCGCTCGTGGAGCGGCGCATCCCGGCGGGCGTCGGCAAGGGCCACGAGGACCGCGCGGTCGACCGGGCCCTCGGCGAGCTGGGCCGCCCGCACACGGCGCTGAACGGCAAGCAGGAGACCAAGGTCGCCCGCCAGTTCGGCACGCTCGGGTCCGGTAACCACTTCGTGGAGGTGTGCCTGGACGAGCGCGACCGGGTCTGGACCGTGCTGCACTCGGGGTCGCGCGGCATCGGCAACCAGCTCGCGACCTCGCACATCGACGGGGCCAAGAGGCTGATGCGGCGCGGGCTCGTCGGCCTGGAGGATCCCGACCTCGCCTACTTCGCGCAGGACACGCCGGAGTTCACGGCGTACGTCGAGGACATGCTGTGGTCGCAGCGGTACGCCATGGCCTCGCGGGCGCGGATGGACAAAGTGCTGGTCGAGGCCCTGTTCGGCGTCACCGGCAAGGGCTCGCGGACCAGGACGATCAACTGCCACCACAACTTCTCCCAGAAGGAGACGCATCAGGGCAGGGACCTGTGGATCACCCGGAAGGGCGCCATCAAGGCCGACAAGGGAGACGAGGGCGTCATCCCCGGCTCGATGGGCACCCGCTCGTACATCGTGCGCGGGCTGGGCAACCCCCTGTCGTACAACTCCTGCTCGCACGGGGCGGGCCGGAGGATGTCGCGGGGCCGGGCGAAGCGTGAGCTGTCGGCGGAGTCGCTGACGGAGGCGATGCGCGGCCGGACGTGGAACGCGGACCGGGCGGCGGCGCTGGTCGACGAGCACCCGGAGGCGTACAAGCCGATCGACCGCGTGATGGCGGACCAGAAGGACCTCGTCGAGGTGCGGCACACCCTCCGCCAGGTCTTCAACTACAAGGGATGACCGCGGGACCGCGGCGTCAGCCGCGGTCCCGGCCGGAGCACGAAGCCCCGGTCACCCGCGGAAGACGCCGCACGCCCCCCGGCCGGCGACCGGTCGTCGGCGGAGGACGGCGCCTCGCGACGCCGGTCAGGCGGGCGCCTCGCGGAGCTGTTCGAAGCGGACGCCGCGCAGGAGCAGCTCCGCCGTCACCGCCGCCGCGAGCAGGCTCGCCGCCAGCACGGCGACGGCCACCAGGATGAGCGGCTGCGGGACGAGCGTGTAGTCCAGCTGGGGAGTGACGGGGGCCTCGGCGAACTCCGGCACCCGGGGCAGCGCCGCCCGGGCGGCCACCACCCCGGCGGCGACGCCCGCCAGGCCGGCCCATGACAGCGTGACCGCCTGTTCGAGCAGGAGCGCGATCCGCAGCGGCCGGACCCGGGCGCCCGCCGCCTCCAGGGCGGCCAGCTCGTACGTACGCCGCCGGGCCGAGGCGTACAACGCGAGGACGGCGCGGCCGAGGGCGAGCAGCGCGGCGGCCCCGGCCGACACGACGAGCAGCATGAGCGCGAGCCCCGGCCCCTGCCCGGTGTAGCCGGCCACGCGGTCGCCCACCGTCCGTGTGGCCAGGACGGGCACGCCCGCGGCGTGCAGAGCCTCGCGGATCTCGGCGCCCTTGCCCGGCGCCGCCCAGATCTGGAACTCCGCCTTCGGCGAGTATCCGTACGCCACCCGGTCGGCGAGGTCGAGGTCGACGACCGCCCCGGCGGCGTTCAGGCCGGGCACCGCCGCCACGGGGGTGGTGGCCGCGTATCCGGCGCGGTGGGCGTCGTCCAGCCCGGGCAGCTTCATGCCGGTGGACCCGCCGGCCAGCGCCGGCAGCGGATCAGGGAAGGTGGCGGGCGCCGAGGCCGACACCCCGCCGAACGGGGAGATCGACAAGGTCAGCCCGGAGCCGCCGGCGGCACGCGGCGTCCATCGCCTCATGTCGTCGAGCCCGGCGTCGACGGTCGTCCACCGGCCCTCGTGCCGGGCCTCCAGCGAGGTCACCGTGATGCTGTCGGGCGGGGTGTCGTAGTCGGTCGAGCCGGTGGTCTTCACCTCGACCCGCAGGCCGCGCAGCTCGCACCGCGCGTCCTGGCAGCCGCGCGGCAGCCCCCACTCGTAGACGGCCCGGGAGGGGATGGGCCTGGCGAGAGGGATGGACGCCGGCGTCGTCTGCCCGGCCACCCGGAAGTCCGCGTACAGGACGACGTCGTAGCCCTTGGGGATGGGCGGGACGGCGAGGTGGGCGCGGATGCGGTCGCCGGTGAGCGTCACCCGGGGCGCGACTGGGACGGTGAGCCCGCGCACGAGCTCGGCGAGCGGCCGTCCGCCGCCGTACTCGGGCCGCCACAGGGCGACCGAGGCGAACCGCTCCAGGTCGGTCGCCAGCATGGCGGGCGGCCCCGGGACGACGACCACCGGGGCGGTGCCGGGGATGCCGTCGGAGAGCTCACGGAGCCGGGCGATGTCGCCGGGAGGCACCACGAAGACGGTTTCCGCGCCGTTGTGGACGCGGGCGACGTCGGTGAAGTTCCGCGAGGTCACCGACCAGGCGGCGACGGCGAAGACGGCGAGGCCCAGCCCGGCGGCCAAGACGATGACGGTGCTGGCGGTGGCGGGCCCGCGGGAGATCTGGCGTACGGCGAGGAACGCGCCGATGCCGCCGCGCGTGCGGGTCAGGCGGAACAGCGCGGCGCACGCGAGGGGAAGCAGCCGCCGGGCCAGCAGGGCGACCGCCACCGCGAGCAGGCCCGGCGCGACGAGGGCGCCGGCCCGCTGCCCGGTGGAGTCGGTGATGGCGCCGCCCGCGAGCAGCTCCACCAGCCCGGCCACGGTGATCGTGAGGATCACCGCCTCGGGGATCCAGGTGCGGCCGCGGCCGCGCGGGGTGCGCCGCCACTGCTCCACCACGGGCTGCGCCACGGTCTGCCGGGCGGCCGCGGCCGCGGCGAGCAGGCCGCCCGCGACGGCGGCGACGCCGTACGCCACGGCGTCGGCGTCCACGGTGACCGGGAGGTCCGCCCTGAGCAGCCGGCCCGCCATGGCGGTGGCGACGGACCATCCGGCCGCCACGCCGAGGGGCAGCGCCGCGAGGAGGATCGCCGCGGGCTCGGACAGGCCGAACGCCCAGATCCGGGGCGAGGACAGCCCGCGCAGCCGGGCCAGGGCGATCTCCGGCGCCCGGGCGGCGACGAGGTCGCGGACGGTGAGGAAAAGCAGCAGCCAGCCGAGCACCACCAGCTGGAGGGCCACGAGCGTGGTGGGCACCGACAGCGAGTCGATCTGCAGCCGGATGGCCTGGAGGGTGGTCTCCATGTACGTGAACACCGTGGTGTTCTCGTGGAGTTGTCCCAGGTCACGCAGCCGCCCCTGCACGGCCTCCAGGGCGGCCAGGTCTTGGCTGGTCACGCGCCGCGCGTCGACGTAGACGATCGCCGAGGTGACCCAGGCCTTGCCGGACGCGACGGCGATCTGGTCGCCCGGCGGCGGGCCGTACCGTGCCTGGGTCTGCGGGGTGGTGATGAGCGGGTCGCCGTTCCCCTCGGTCACCCCGGCCGTCTGCGGGAACAGGGCGCGGCCGAACCAGAACGGGTCGGCGGGGTCCACCCGGTAGACGCCGACGACGCGCAGCGGCACCGGCCGCAGCTTGTCCGGCGGCCCCTCGAGGAAGGCAGAGAGCTTGACCGTGGCCCCGGGCAGGAATCCCGAGGCCCGGCTCACCATGATCTCCCCGGCGGCGGACGGGCAGCGCCCCTTGAGCAGGGTCACGTGACCGCACTGCCCGTCCTGCCACAGCAGCGAGTAGAACTTGAGGCCCTTGATTTCGGGGCTGAGCAGCTCGGCGCCGGCGATGGGAGGCCGGAGGAAGGGCGCGGCCACTTGGCGGGCGAGCTCGCCGGCGTCCTCGGCGGGGGAGGTCACGCGCCAGCCCCGGTGGTCGGGCACGGCTCCGTCGAGAGCGTTGCGGATGATCGCGGTCCGCGCTGCGCCCGTGTAGACGGGGGCGAGCGAGGCGGCGGCCACCGGGACGACGGCCACGATGAGCACGACGAGCGACAGCCAGCGCCGCCGCCACAGCCCCCGGAGCATCACGACTCCGCCCGCCGCAGGATCACGCCGTCGCGCAGCGGCTCCACGCGGGCCATCGACCCCGGCGGGAGCAGCTCGTGGTATTCGGGCGGCAGCTGCACCGCGCCCTCGCGTCCGATCACCACGAAGTCCTCCCCGTCCCTGCCCTCCGCGCCGATCCGCCCGTCCCGGATCGTCACCGTACGGCTCATCGCCTCGCTGACTCGTATGTCATGGGTCACCAGCACCGACGTCGCGCCCACTTCGTTGATCAGCTCGACCACGGCCCGGCCGGAGTCGGCGTCGAGCTGGCTGGTCGGCTCGTCGGCGAGCAGCAGGCGCGGCCGGTTGGCCAGGGCGACCGCGACGGCCAGGCGCTGCTGCTCGCCTCCGGACAGCCCACCGGCGGGCTGGTCGCGTACGGAGCCGAGGCCGACGCGTTCGAGCAGGTCCCCCGCCGCGCGCCGGTCCCGCCGCCGTACGGCACGCTGCGCGAAGGCGACGTTCTGGGCGGCCGAGGCGTACGGGATGAGGTTGCGCGCCGGGTTCTGCAGGACCACGCCGATCTGGGCGGCCCTCAGGCGGTCGAGCGCGCGGGTGCCGAGCCGGCCGACCTCGACGCCGCCGAGCCAGAGCCGTCCCGCGCTGGGCCGCAGCAGCCCCGCCAGCAGCCACAGCAGGGTGGACTTGCCCGCGCCCGACGGTCCGAGGAGCGCGACGCTCTCCCCCTCCTCGATGACGAGGTCGATGTCGCGCAGCGCGACCACCTCGATCTCCCGGGTCTTGTAGATCTGCACGACGCCGTCGCACCGCACCACGGCCGCCGGGCTCGTCACGGCCGTCATGCCCGGCTCACCGCCGCCCGCAGCTCGACGACGCGGTCGCAGCGCCCGGCCACCTCTGGATCGTGGGTGGCGACCACGAGCGCGGCCGGCGCCGCCATCAGCGCGTCCAGCACCAGCGCCCGGTTGAGCCTGTCCTGCTCGGCGGTGGGCTCGTCGGCGAGCAGGACACGCGGCCGCAGGGCGAGCGCCCGGGCGACCGCGACCCGCTGCTGCTGGCCGCCGGACAGCTCCTCGATGAGGTGGCTCGCGTAGGCCGTCAGCCGCATGCCGTCCAGGGCCTGCGCCGCCTCACGCACCGCGTCGCGCGGCGCGCGGCCCGCCGCGCGCAGGGCCACCTCGACGTTCTCCGCGGCGGTCAGCAGCGACAGCAGGCCGTACGACTGGAATATCAGGGCTGTTTCGCGCCGCAGGGCCGGCCGCTCGTCGAGGGGGACGCCGCCGAGGAGCACCCGGCCGGCGGCGGGCGGGAGCAGGCCGCCCAGGGTGGTCAGCAGGGTGGTCTTGCCTGAGCCCGACGGGCCCATGAGCGCGACGCGCTCTCCCGGCAGGATGTCGAGGGACAGGCCCTGGACGACCTCGCGCCCGCCCGCGCGGCAGCCGAGCGAGCGGCAGGAAAGGACGGGCTCGGGCATCGCCGGCCTCCCGATGTGCGACGCGGTCAGGGGTGCGTCCTGCCGACCCTAGGCCACAGAAGATCACGATGGTGTCACGATCACTTGACGGATAGCGTCATGACGCCCGAAGGGGCGTGCCGACGCGGTGGCACGCCCCCTCCGGGGTGATGGGCACTCGCCGATCGCGGGTTCCGGCGATCGGACGGGGTGGGACGTCAGGCCGTGGGACAGGGCCCGCCCGGCGGCGTCAGCGCGGCCCTGGCGTGGCTGACCACGATGTCGACGCCGGCGAGCGTCCGCACGTGGACGGCGTTGACCGAGATGCCGCGCCCTCCGGCCGTCGCGACCCGCTCGTTGATCACGACCTTGCCCACGAGCGGGATGTCGATCGACAGGTTGACCCCGGGATCGACGACCGGGACGCCGTTGACCTTCAGATTGGTGAGGCTCACGCCGCCTGAGGCGTGGACGGCGCCGGTGTCGTCGTCCTTCGCCGTGGCCGTGGCCGTGACCTCGTCGGCGGTGACGACGCCGCCGAGCAGGCTGACGTGCGCCGTCTTGGCGGAGGCCGCAGCGGTGCGCAGGCCGGCCGCGTCGACGGTGCCCGACGCCCTGGTCGTGACGACCCCCAGGGAGCCGAGGCTGCCCAGGGCCGCCTGTACGAGCGTCCCGTCGTCGGCGCCCGGAGCGCCGGTGCACGTGACGTCCGACGGGACGAGCGGCGCCACCGTCAGCACCGGGGAGCTCACCCGGCCGCCGTGGGCGTGGGCGTCGAAGATCAGGGCCGGCGGGGTGAACCTCACCTCGGCGCAGCCGGGCGGGTCGATCCCCGCCCGGGAAGTGACGTCGCCGGCACAGATGTCGTACGTGCCCGCACGGGCCGCGGTCACTTTCACCGTGGCGGTGCAGAAGGGCTTCCCGGCGGCCAGCGTGCCGGTCACGCCGACCTGCGCGCCGCCCGCGGGCGCCGTGACGGTGGCGGCGGCGCAGTCGGTGACAGGCGCGCCCGCCGCGAGCTTGAGGCCGCTCGGCAGGTTCGCGGTGAACGACCAGCCTTCCTTGACCGCGAGCTCACTGGTGTTGGTGACGGTGAAGGTGAGCGTCGCCGTCTGCCCGATCTCGGCGGACGCGGGGCCGAACCCGACGCCGAGCCGGGGTGTGGCGTCCAGGATCCGCACGTTGTCGAACGCCGCGTCGTTCCCGTAGCCGCTGCCCTGGAAGTTGACCAGCCGGAGCCCGATCGTGGAGCCGTTGAACAACACCGGCTTGTCGCTGGTGTAGGTGCCCACCTTGATCCCGTCGATGGTCGTCTGCGAGTCGGCGCACGGCTCGATCGGGGTGGTGAAGGTGGGCACGGCGGTCGCGCCGTCCAGCAGGTAGAAGCCGAGCTTGGCGTGGTTCCCGTGGCAGTTGACCTCCGCCGCGTCGACGGAGAACGTGAGGAACCGCTTGGTCGCGCCGATGTTCACTGGCGTGACGGTCTGAAGCTGGGTCTTGCCCGCCCCCGGGTCGGCGTTGGTGTACCCGGTCACGGCATGGTTGGTCGCCGGGTCCGCGCCGGCCCACTTGCCGAGGCTCCCGGCGAGCTGCTTGACGGAGGTCCACCACCCGCCGCAGCCCGACGTGGGAGGCGCGGCAGGCGGGCCCTGCTGGGAGACGATCCACCCGTTGCAGTTGGCGAGCCAGGCGGGGTCGGCCGTGTACGTCTCGTTGACCGGCGCGGCCCCGGTGTAGCCGGTGACGAGGATGGGCGTGGCGCCCTGGCCGTTCTCGAAGGTCTCGGCGAATACCACCGTGGGCGGCTGCGGCGTGCCGGGCCGGCCGGGGACGGCGGTGGCCGGGGTGGCCGCCAGGGAGAGTGCGGCAGCGCAGGTCAGCGTGCCGGCCAGGGTGCCGGTCATGGCGTGCCTGAACGCGCCGGGCAGCAGGCCGCGGGCATGGACATTCAGCAAGCGAGATCCTCCAGTGAATTCGTGGCAGAACGAAATGAGCCCAGGCGACGAGTCGAGCCCCGCAGCCGGAAATTTCCCGGCTTGCCGGAACGGAGCGGCGAAGGAGGCCGACAGCGGTATTCATCGACACCTTTCAGGTGAAATGAAATACAGCTGCGAAAACCGTTATCGGTACCTCTCAAATGCCCGACTCCGCCCTTGACTGCCGCTTCCTATTGGAGCGCCAACATGACGGTCCGCCTCTGGCGCGGCCCCCTCTGCCTGCGCCTGGACACAGCCCCCGACCGTAACGTGAGGACGGACCGAATCGCGGGACAGACGCGCCCGATATTCTCCGCGCCGTGATCGGATCGGGTATGGAGGAAACGGCGGCCGATATCCGGAGCGTGACCGAATTATCCAAGAGCGTCCCAGCGGGCTCTCCCCCCGGCGTCCGGCCATTGAAAGCGGACACACCTCGTCGACGTGCCACTACGCGACAGGGAGACGCCGATCAAGGGGCGGCCCGAAAGGACGCATACCCGGACCACTTGAATATCCTGCTTGCCGATATATCATGGCTCCATGACGCCAAGGGCGATGACCGAACCCGCCTTCCTGGTGCTGACCGCGCTCGTGGACGAGTCGCGGCACGGCTACGGGATCGCGCAGGAGGTCGAGCGGCTCTCCGAGGGCAGGGTCCAGCTCAAGATCGGCACGTTGTACGGGGTGCTCGACCGGCTGGGCGCCGACGAGCTCGTGACCCTCGACCGGGAAGAGGTGCGGCAGGGGCGGCTGCGCCGCTACTACCGGCTGACGGACGAGGGAGCGCGTGCGCTGGAGGCCGAGGCCGTACGGCTGGCCGCCAACGCGCGGCGGGCGACGGAGCGGCTGCGCGCACGCTACGCGGGCGGCACGGCGTGAACGGCGGCCCGCGGACGCCGCCGCGACGCGCGGAACGACAAGACGGGCGGCAAGACGGGCGGCAAGACGAGGGTCCGAAGGGTTTCCCGGCCACCGCCGACGGGACGGTGCGCGATGAGCTTGCTTGAGGACCGCTACCGGCGGGTGCTGCGGCTGCTGCCGGCCGCCTATCGGGCCGGGCGCGAGGAGGAGATGGTCGCGGCCTTCCTTGAGGGCTCGGCGGGCGTGGGTGACGAGCACAACGCGTGGCCCCGGTGGCGGGAGGCAGCCAGCGTCGCGGCGCTCGCCGTACGGGTCCGCCTGGGTGGTCCCGGGGCGACACCCCGGTCGATCGCCCTCGGGGAGGCCGCCCGCATGGTGGCGGCGCTCGGCCTGGCGTACTGGGCCGTGCAGGGCTGCGCGCTCACGGTCGGTTCGCTGGTGAACGAGATGATCGTCGACGCGTGGCCGCGCTCCGGGGACGCGGGGTGGCCGCAGTGGCCGTGGCGCCTGCTGCTGGATGTGTGCCCGCTGCTGTGGGCGGCGGCTCTGGCGGCCCTCGTCCTCGCCCGCCGACGGGCCGCCAAGGCGCTGGCCACGACCGCGTTCTGCGTGCACGTGGCGGCCGGCACCGTCGCCTTCGCGGTCTCCCCCGCGTCCTCCGGCGACTTGCTGCCGGCGGCGTTCCCCACGTGGCTGCCCGGACTCGTCACCGTGCTGACGGTGTACGCCGGGTTCCACCGGGACGCGCCGCCCGTGGGCCGCCCGAGCCGGGGAGCCGTCATCGCGCTCGCCTCGGGCTTCGCGCTCGCCCTGGTCCCCCAGGCGCTCGTCTGGGCCGCGTTGACCGGGGTCGTCAGCCCTGAGACGTGGTCGTGGGCCTGGGCGCTGCTCGACGACCCGGGCCTCGCCGCCCTGGGACTGCCGGCGACGGCGCTTTGGTGCCTGGGGGAGCGGCGCGGCTCCTCGGCGGCGCTGGCGCCGGCGATCCTGGGGTTGTCCTTCCTTCCCGCGGGAGCGGCCGTGCTCAACCTGTCCGCCGTCGACCCGGCGAGCCATGTCATGAACGCCGTGACCGCCGCGCAGCTCGCCATGATCCTGGTGTGCGGGGGCGCGCTGGCCGTCTGGGGGACGAGGACGCTCCCCCCGGCCGCCCCGTCGTACCTCGCCCGGGAACGGCCCCTGGAGGGATGAGCCGCCGACGCGTCCCGGCCCCCGGCTGACCATCCAGGTCACGATCCCCGTCACGATCGGCGGCCCAGGACACGCGGCTGGTTCAGGACGCGGCGATGCCTGTGCCGTTCGCCAGCAGGAGCGCGATGTCGACGCCCGCCGCGGCGATCGCCGCCGCGAACGGCACCCTGGGCGACCTGCCCCCGAGAAGGACCCCGGCAGCCGCGCACACGGCGACGGCCGCGAGACCCGCCCATCCGGCGGCGCCGGCCGGGCCCGGCGGCGCCACGACCAGCAGCAGCGAGGCGGCGACCAGCGGGAGCGGCATCAGCGCCCGCACCCGCTCGGCGCCGATGCGCTGCGGCCAGCCGCGCACGCCGGTCGCCATGTCCCCCGCGATGTCGGGCAGCACGTTGGCCAGGTGGGCCGCGCAACCGAGCAGCGCTCCTGCGGCCACGGCCCACCAGGCGGGCCAGGGGCCCCCCGGCTGCTGCGCGGCGACGAAAGCCGGAACCATGCCGAACCCCACCGCGTACGGCAGCCAGGACAGGGCGGTGCCCTTCAGCCCCAGGTTGTACGCCCACGCGGCGGCCACGCCGACGAGGTGGGCGACCCCGGCGGTGAGGCCGCAGGCGAGCGAGAGCGGCACGCACACCACCAGAGCCGCGACGGCCGCCGCCCGCACGGCCCGCGCGGACACGAGGCCGGCGACGATCGGCTTGCCCGAGCGCCCGGCGGCGGCGTCGCGCCCGGCGTCCACGGCGTCGTTGCACCATCCGACGGAAAGCTGGCCGGTCAGCACCGCCGCCGCCGCCAGGACGCATCCGGCGGCGTCGCGCCCGCTCGCCGCCACGAGCGCGGTGACGAGCGCCGTGACGGCCACCGTGGGCCCCGGATGGCAGGCCCGCGCGAGGCCGGCCGCCATCGTGAGAGGTGAGCGGTGACGCCGCCCTCCGATGGGGACGGGGCCCGTCTGCCTGAGCGTGCCGTCATGTGGAGCCCCGCTGTCCGTCACGAACCGAGCGTAGCTCGGCTCTCCCGTCACGCCAGGCATGCCGGAGCTCAAGACGGGCAAAAGGCAGGTGTCCGCCTTTCGCCTGCCCCGGGATGTCGAATGACCCGTATCGCGGCCGTCCATGGTGTCCTTCCCCCGCATCGTCACCCCCAGAACGAGATCACCGACGTGCTTGCGAAGGTGTGCCTTCCATCCGGGACCGGCCGCGGAGTGCTCGACCGGCTGCATGCCAGCGCGCGGGTGGAGCACCGCAACCTGGTGCTCCCGCTCGACCAGTACGGCAAGCTCGACGGCTTCGGGACGGCCAACGACATCTTCATCGAGGCGGCCCTCGACCTGGGCGCCGAGGCCATCCAGGGCGCGCTCCACGCGGCGGGGCTCACCGCCGGGGACGTGGACATGATCATGTGCACGTCGGTCACCGGGATCGCGGCCCCGTCACTGGACGCGCGCCTGGCCGGGCGGCTGGGGCTGCGGCCGGACGTGAAGCGGGTGCCGGTCTTCGGGCTCGGCTGCGTCGCGGGGGCGGCGGGGATCGCCCGGCTGCACGACTACCTGCGGGGGTGGCCGGAGCACGTGGCGGTGCTGCTGTCGGTCGAGCTGTGCTCCCTCACGCTCCAGCGCGACGACTCCTCGATGGCCAATCTCGTGGCCGGGGCGCTGTTCGGCGACGGCGCGGCCGCGGTGGTGGCGGTGGGCCGCGACCGGGCGGCCGGCGTCCGGGCGGGCGGCACTCCGGGTGGCTCCTCGGCCGGCGTGACCAGCGGTGGTGAGCCGCCCGCGGACGCCCCGTACGCGCCCGGGCCGGATGCGCGGGGGCCGGTCGTGGTCGCGACGCGGAGCCGCCTGTACCCCGACTCGGAACGGGTGATGGGCTGGGACATCCGGGACAGCGGCTTCCGGGTGGTCCTCGACGCGGGCGTGCCCGACGTGGTGCGCACCTACCTCGCCGGCGACGTGCAGGCCTTCCTCGCCGACCACGGGCTGACGCCCGGCGACATCACAGCCTGGGTGTGCCATCCCGGCGGCCCCAAGGTGCTGGAGGCGGTGGCCGAGACGCTCGACCTGCCCGGCGGGGCGCTGGAGCTGACCTGGCGCTCTCTCGCCCGGATCGGCAACCTGTCCTCCGCCTCGGTGCTGCACGTCCTCAGGGACACCCTCACCCTGCGGCCCCCGCCTCCAGGCACGCCCGGTCTGCTCATCGCGATGGGCCCCGGGTTCTGCTCGGAGCTGGTCCTGCTGCGCTGGTAGGAAGCCGGCGGGAACCGGCGGAAGGCCGGTCGCGGCGGGTGGGAAGCTACTGCCGAAAGCTCGAAGGAACCCGGAGGACACGTGTCGCCCTGGTACACCCTGCTGATCGTCGCCGTCGGGCTGGAGCGTCTCGCCGAGCTCGTCGTCTCCCGGCGCAACGCGCGCTGGAGCCTCGCCCGTGGCGGCGTGGTGCACGGCCGCGGCCACTACCCGTTCATGGTGATCCTGCACACCGGGCTGCTGGCCGGATGCCTGCTGGAGGTGTGGCTGGCCGACCGGCCGTTCGTGCCGGCCCTCGGCTGGCCGATGCTGGCGCTCGTGGCGGCCGCGCAGGGGCTGCGCTGGTGGTGCGTCACCACCCTGGGCCGCCAGTGGAACACCGAGGTCATCGTCGTCCCCGGCATGCCGCTGGTCGACCGCGGCCCGTACCGGCTCTCGTGGCTGCGGCACCCGAACTACGTGGCGGTGGCCCTGGAGGGGGCCGCGCTGCCGCTGGTGCACTCCGCGTGGATCACCGCGCTCGCCTTCACCCTGCTCAACGTGCCGCTCATGGTGGTCAGGATCCGCTGCGAGAACGCGGCCCTGACCGGCGCCGATCCCGCGGGGGCCGCGTCCTCCGGTCACGGCCAGACCACCCGGTGATCGACGTCCTCGTCGCGGGCGGCGGCCCCGCGGGCCTGGCGGTCGCCATCCAGGCCGCGCTCGCGGGGATGG
Organism: Microbispora sp. NPDC049125; assembly: GCF_040802045.1. Taxonomy (NCBI): domain Bacteria; kingdom Bacillati; phylum Actinomycetota; class Actinomycetes; order Streptosporangiales; family Streptosporangiaceae; genus Microbispora; species Microbispora sp. NPDC049125. The sequence goes on from NZ_JBEZDW010000018.1 coordinate 15,748, forward strand.
AGGCCGTCGTCGTCGAGCCGCGCAGCGGACCGGTGGACAAGGCCTGCGGCGAGGGCCTGATGCCGACCGGGACGGCGGTGCTCCGCGAGATGGGCGTCGCGATCCCTGACGGCAGGCCGTTCCGCGGCATCCGCTACCTCGACGGCCGTCACCGGGCGCAGGCCGCATTCCGCGACGGGCACGGCCTGGGGGTGCGGCGCACGGCCCTGCACGCCGCGCTCGCCCGGCGGGCCGCGCAGCTCGGTGTCGTCGTCGTCCCCGGCCGTGTGGAGGGCCTCCGCCAGGACGCCGACGGCGTACGCGCGACGGTGCGGCCCTCCCCCCCTCGCGTGACGGCTCCCACCGGAACCGCCGACGGCCCGTACGGCGCCCGGAGCCGCAGCCTGGACCGCGCGCCAGATCTCCGCGTGGACGGCGTGCCGGACTTGGGGGCGGAGGGCGGAGGCGTGGCGCACGAACTGGCCGCGCGGTGGCTGGTGGCGGCCGACGGGCTGCACTCCCCCGTCCGGGCCGCGCTCGGGCTGGAGCTGCCCGCCTCGGCGCCTCGCAGGTACGGCCTGCGCCGCCACTACCGGGTCGCTCCGTGGGCGGACTTCGTCGAGGTGCACTGGGCGCCGGGAGGCGAGGCGTACGTGACGCCGGTGGGCGACAACCTCGTCGGCGTGGCGGTGCTCAGCGCGGAGCGGCGGGGCTACCACGACCACCTGGCCGAGTTCCCCGACCTGCTCGCGCGGCTGGACGGACCGGCCGCGACGCCGGTGCGCGGAGCGGGTCCGCTGCGCCAGCGGGTCCGCTCCCGGGTCGCCGGCCGGGTGCTGCTCGTCGGCGACGCCGCCGGCTACGTGGACGCCCTCACCGGCGAGGGGCTGTCGATCGCGCTGCTGTCCGCCCGGGCCCTCGTCCGCTGCCTGCGGACCGGCCGCTCGGACGCCTACGAGGAGGCGTGGCGCCGCCTGTCCCTGCGCTCCCGGCTGCTGACGGCCGCGCTCCTGGAGGCGAGGCTCCACCCCGCGTCCGCACGGCTGATCGTGCCCGCCGCCCAGCGGCTTCCCTTCCTCTTCCGCGCCGCGGTACGCGCGCTCGCCTGAACACCGCGGTACGCGCACCACCCGGAGGCCCCAGTTCAGGCACTTCCCGAAACGCCGCCATTCGGACGCACATCCGGACGCCGTGCACCTGTGAGGCGGGTCGCGCGTCTCATCGGGGAGACGGTTCCCGGGGGGACCTGACGGCACCTATTCGTCATGGCCGCAATCCGCTTTTGGTTGTTCCCGATTCCGCGGGTTCACATGGAAGGACCTGTCGTGAGAAACGCGAAATAGAATGTAATTCGACACTCACTAAGTGGCCATATTTCTTGACTTGTATGCAAGGATCTATGGTGTGTTCCAAATGGCGAGGCCGATCTTCCGGCGAGGATGACTGGAGGGTCCTCACTTGCCCAGCGTTGCGATTCTCGCCGTGCTCCCCCCGCTCGGTGCCCTCCTGTGCGTCGCGCTGTTCCTGCGCCGCCGGCGGCGGCTGCGGGCCCTCCAGGCCGAGGCCGTACGGCAGGCGGCGGCCGCCGCGCGTGAACAGTTCGGCAGGGACGTCCACGACCTGGTGAGCAGCCGGCTGTGGCTCGCCACGCTGAAGAGCGAGATCGCCTACCGCCTCGCGGACGAGGACTCACCCGTACGGCCCGCCCTGGCCGACGTCGTCCAGTCGATCCGGCAGGCGGCGACCGACATCAGGAACGTGACGCGCTCCTACCAGGAGATCTCCCTGCCCTCCGAGCTGGCCAACGCCCGCGCGGTCCTGCGCGCGTACGGCACTGATTGCAAGGTGGAACTGACCGACACGTACCTGGAGCCCGACGTGAGCGCCGTGCTCGCCGTCATGGTGCGCGAGGCGGTGACGAACGTCCTGCGCCACAGCAGGGCCCGCCTGTGCGTGATCGAGGTGGCCGCGGACGGCGACAACGTCCTGCTGATGGTGGCCAACGACGGAGTGGAGCCGGCTTCCCCGCCATGCCCGGGCAGCGGCATCGACAACCTCCGCAGCCGCGCCGCCGCGCTCGGCGGGATCGTCGGCACCATCGTCGACCCCGACGGCTGGTTCCGGCTGTTCGCCGAGATCCCCAACCACCATCCGCAGTAGCACGGCCGCCCCTCAAGGCCTGCGCGAACGCGGAGCCCCAAGGCAGGCGGAGCCGGGACGGCACCCGGCGTGAGCTGCGGACTTGCGGCAGGACCGAGGGTCCGGCCCCGCGCGACGTCACACATCCACTTGAAGTGCCCGTACCGGCATTTCATGCATTGCTTGTAGGTAATATATAAAAGGCCGGGATCGCACCCTTGAGGACGCTCCCTTAACCGGGTCATAATCCGATCTTCCCGGTTGACCAGGCATTTGACTGATCATCGCGGCCGGACCGCATGGCCGGGCCTCGGCGGCGTCACGCCGCCCCCATGACCCAAATCATGGCTCGTTATGTGACATACGCATATAAGGCTGTTGACGGGCGTAACTTGGCCCATCTCCTTATTTACGGAATTCTTTCATGTGACCGGCCTAAGGGGACATCTTGTGATTAGTAAGTACGAGATTTACTGCCTCGCAGATCCCTTGTTCTACGACACCCTCGACCGCAAGCGTGCGGAGCACCCCGACTTCTCCATCGTCCAGCGGCCCGTGCCCGACGGGTGGGCCCACCTCGCGACCGACACGTGGATGCACTACGCGCCGACCGGCGCCACCCTGCCCTCCCAGGGCTGGAAGATCCACATCTCGTCGTCCGCCGAGGACGCCGAGCGGGTGGTCGCGGCGGCGTGGGACTACTGCGTCCCCCGCGGGCTGGCCTTCAAGTTCCTCCGCGGCCGGCGCGTGATGCTGATGCAGAACTCCAAGTACGCCTTCCGGGGGTCGAGCGGCAAGCTGGTCACGATCTACCCCGTCGACGAGGCCCAGCTGGAGCTGGTGCTCAAGGAGCTGGCCGAGATCCTCGACGGCGTCGACGGACCGTACATCCTGAGCGACCTGCGCTACGGCGCCGGCCCGCTGTTCGTCCGGTACGGCGGCTTCATGGAGCGCCACTGCGCAGGGGAGAACGGCGAGCAGGTGCTCGCCATCGAAGACGCAGACGGCCGGCTCGTCCCCGACGTGCGGGGGCCCGCCTTCGCCCTGCCCCCCTGGGTCACCCTGCCCGCCTTCCTCGAACCGCATCTGGCCGCCCGCAACGCCGTCACCTTGGAGGGCCTGCCGTACCAGGTGGAGAGCGTGCTGCACTTCTCCAACGGCGGCGGCGTGTACCTGGGGCGCGACACGCGGACCGGGAACCAGGTGGTGCTGAAGGAGGCGCGGCCGCACGCCGGGCTCGACGTGGCCGGGCGCGACGCGGTCACCCGCCTGCGTCACGAGGCCGACATCATGGCGCGGCTCGCCGGCCTGGACTGCGTGCCCGCGGCGCTCGACTACTTCACGCTGGGCGACCACCACTTCCTCGTCCAGGAGTACGTGGACGGGACCACGCTCAGCCAGCTCATCGCCCAAAGGCACCCCCTCACCCGGGCTGACCTCACCCCCCGCATGGTCGCCGACTACACGGAGTGGGCCATCGGGATGCTCGCCCGGGTGAGGAGGGCGGTGTCCGCCCTGCACGGGCGCGGCGTGGTCTTCGGCGACCTGCATCCGTTCAACGTCCTGGTCGAGGGCGACCGGGTGGTGCTCATCGACTTCGAGGTCTCCTCGCTCGCCGAGGAGAACAAGAGACCGACGCTGGCCAACCCCGGCTTCGTGCCGCCGCCCGGCCGGGCCGGCGTCGAGGCCGACGAGTACGCCCTGGCCTGTCTCCATCTCAGCATGTTCGCGCCGATGGCGACCCTGCTTCTGCCGTTGCACCGGCCCAAGGCCGTCCAGATCGCCGAGCTGGTCGCGCGGACCTTCCCCGGCGTGCCGCGCGAGCTGGTCGGCGGCGCCGTACGCACGATCCTGGACCACGACGCGCCCGAGCCGAGGCCGAGCCGCCTGGAGGAGGGCTGGCCGGGCGTCCGGGACGCCATCGCGAAGGGAATCCTCGCGAGCGCGACGCCCGAGCGGGACGACCGGCTGTTCCCCGGCGACATCGTGCAGTTCGAGCCCGGCGGCGGCATCAGCCTGGCCAACGGCGCGGCGGGCGTCCTGCACGCCCTGGCCGCCACCGGCGCAGGCCGGTTCCCCGAGCACGAGGAGTGGCTGCTGGCGCGTGCCAAGCGGCCGGGCGGCCCCATCGGCTTCTACAACGGCCTGCACGGGGTGGCGTACGCGCTGGAGTCCCTCGGCCTGAGACAGGACGCGCTCGACGTGGCCGAGCTGTGCGGGCGGGAGAGCTGGGAGCGGCTCAACCTCAGCCTGTACGGCGGGCTCGCCGGCGTCGCGCTGAGCCTCATGCGCCTGCACGACGTCACGGGCGAGCCGGCCTTCCGTGAAGAGGCGGACCGGGTCGTGTCGGCCGCGGCCGACCGGCTGGGCGGCCCGGACGACGTGCCGGAGATCAGCGGCGGCGCGAACCCGCACGCCGGGCTGATGTACGGCTCGTCCGGCCCCGCGCTGATGTTCCTGCACGCCTACGAGCGCACCGGCGACGCCGGCCTGCTCGACCTCGCCGCGACCGCGCTGCGGCAGGACCTGCGGCGCTGCGTCGGCCGGGAGGACGGGCAGCTCCAGGTGCAGCAGGGCTGGCGGACCAACCCCTACTTGGACGAGGGGTCGGCGGGCATCGGGCTGGTCCTGGACCGCTACCTCGCGCACCGGCACGACGAGACCTTCGCCGGGTCGCTGGCCGCCATCCGGCCGGTGACCAGGCTCTCCTACTACATCCAGTCGGGGCTGTTCGCCGGCCGGGCGGGCATGATCGCCTGCCTCGTCTCCGGCTCGCGCCCCGACCCGGAGGCCGCGGCCGGCCAGATCGCCCGTCTGTCCTGGCACGAGCTTCCGTACCGGGACGGGCTGGCCTTCCCCGGGGCCCAGCTGCTCCGCCTTTCCATGGACTTCGCCACTGGGAGCGCCGGCGTGCTCTTCGCGCTCGGAACCGCGCTGCACGACCAGCCGGTCCGCCTCCCCTTCCTAGAGCCCCCCGGACGGTCGAACGCGCAGGGGCCCTTGCGCGCCGCCACCGGGTCCGACGTCCCCGACAGCCTGAAAGGAGGTGTTCGTAATGGCACTGCTCGACCTTCAGACCCTTGAGGCCCCCACCGGCGGTGGCGGCGGCGGCAGCAACCTCAGCCTGCTGGGCTGCACCCCGCACGAGAACAGCAGCCTCAGCATCATCTGCGGCTGATAGCACCTCGCAAGGCACGACCTCGACCCCCTGCAACGGAAGGAATCATCATGGCGCTCCTCGACCTCCAGACCCTCGAGGCCCCCAACGGTGGCGGCGGCGGCGGCAGCAACCTCAGCCTGCTGGGCTGCACCCCGCACGAGAACAGCAGCCTGAGCATCATCTGCGGCTGACAACCGCGTAAGACCTGGGCGGCCCTCGCGGGCCGCCCAGGCTTCTCGCTTTCCGACCCCTTTTCGCACCATGTTTCGCGCCATTACTTCACGTACTTCGCGCCATACGCAGTGGGGAGGCGGCGGTGACCACACGGGCGGCGGACCTGCTCATCCTCAAGGCCGTGAGGCACGGCGGCCCCTGGCTGGCGGCGCTGGCGGTGACGGCGCTGCTCGGCGCGGCCGCCGAGCTCCTGTTGCCGCTGACCCTCGGCCGGACCGTCGACGCCCTGGTCGCGGCAGGCCCCGGCCGTGAGCGGTGGCTGGCGGCCACGGCCGCCCTCGTCGCGCTCGTGGTGGCGTGCGACGCGCTCGGCGTGCTCGCCTCCGGCGTCAGCGGGGCGCGGGCGGCGCTGTGGCTGCGCGGCCGCGTGATCACGCACACGCTGTCCGTCGGGACCACGATGACCAGGCACTTCACCCCGGGTGAACTCGTCACCCGGGCGGGGGTGAACGCCGAGGAGGCGGGCCGGACGCCTGAGGCGGTCGTCACGGCGGCGGCGCTGATCGTGCCCTCGGCGGGCAGCGTGGCGGCCCTCGCACTGATCGACCCCTGGCTGGCCGTGACGCTGGTGGCGGGGCTGCTGCTCATCGTCGCCGTGCTCCGGGCGTTCATGCGCAGCACGACCGCGGCGTCCGGCGGCTACCAGGAGGCGCAGGGAAACATCGCCGCCCGGCTGGTCGGCGCGCTGGCGGGAGCCCGCACCATCACCGCCGCCGGCACCGAGGACCAGGAGGCCAGGCGCGTCCTCGCCCCGCTCCCCGTCCTGCGCGCGCACGGGCTGGCGCTGTGGCGGCTGCAGGCGCGGGCGGGTGTCCAGGCCGCCGTGGTGGTGCCGCTCCTGGAGACGGCCGTCCTCGCGGTGGGCGGCCTGCGCCTGTCGGCCGGAGACCTCACCGTCGGCGAGTTGCTGGCCGCCGCGCGCTACGTCGTGCTCGGGGCGGGCCTCGGCTCCGCGATCGGGTACGCCGGGAGGCTGGCCCGCGCCCGGTCGGCGGCCCGGCGCCTCGACCGGCTGCTGGCCGTGCCGCCCCCGTCATACGGTTCCCGGCCGCTGCCCCCCGGCCCCGGCAGGCTGGAGCTGAAGGGCGTCAGCGTGCGGGCGGACGGGGCCCGGCTGCTGAGCGACGTCGACCTGGTCGTGCCCGGCGGGTCCTGCGTGGCGGTGGTGGGATGCTCCGGATCGGGCAAGTCGTCGCTGGCGGCCGTGGCCGGACGGCTCCTCGACCCCGAACGGGGCACGGTCACGCTGGACGGGGTGCCGCTGCACGAGGTCGCGCGCGAGCAGCTGCGCCGGGCCGTCGGCTACGCGTTCGAGCGGCCCGCCCTGTTCGGCGAGACCCTCGGCGAGTCGATCGCCTTCGGGCCGTCGGAGTCTCAGATGGACCGGGTGCGCGACGCGGCGAGGGCGGCGTGCGCCGACGCCTTCATCCGGCGGCTGCCCCTGGGCTACGCGACCCCCGTCGGCGACGCGCCGATGTCCGGTGGGGAGACGCAGCGGGTCGGCCTCGCCCGGGCGTTCGCGCAGGCGGAGCGGCTGCTGATCCTCGACGACGCCATGTCGAGCCTCGACACCGTGACCGAGCGCCAGGTCAGCGGGGCGCTCACCGGCAGCCTCGCCGACCGTACCCGGCTCGTCGTCGCCCACCGCGTCGCCACCGCCGCGCGCGCCGACCAGGTGGTGTGGCTGGAAGGCGGCCGGATCCGGGCCCGGGGGCCCCACGATCTGCTCTGGGACGACCCCGGCTACCGTGCCGTCTTCCAGTCGGCCTCTGCCCCTGAGGCCTCCTCCCAGGTCGCGCCGTGAGAGCCGCCGTCCTGCCCGTGGTGAGACGGGCGCTGACGCGGGAGCCGCGCCGTCTCCTGCGCCTCGCCGGGTGGTCGCTCGCTGAGGCGGCGCCCGCGTTCGCCGGAGGGCATGCGGTCGCGCGGGCGGTCGACGACGGCTTCGCCGCCGGGCGGCCGGGCACCGGCCTCGCGTGGCTCGCGGTGCTGGCCGCCGCCTGGCTGGTGGCCGCGGTGGCGGCCCGCCAGGTCCTGCTGCTCGTCGCGGGCATCGTCGAGCCGTTCCGCGACGAACTGCTGGAGATCGTGGTCACCGGCACGCTGCGGGCCGGGCGTGGCGGCGGCACCGCCGCCGTGGCGCGGATGAACCACCAGGTCGAGCTGGCCAGGGACGCCTTCGGGGCGATCATCACGGTGGTGCGGTCGTTCACGTTCACGCTGGTGAGCGTGGCGCTGGGCATCTCGACCCTGGCCCCGGCCGTGCTCCCGCTCGTGCTGCCGCCGGTCGCCGCCGGGCTCGCGCTGTTCCTGGCGTCCCTGCCCGCGCTCGCCCGGCGGCAGCGCGACTTCATCGTCGCCGACGAGCGCACCGCCGCGACGGTCGCCGCGATCGCGAGCGGCCTGCGGGACGTCACGGCCTGCGGGGGCGAGGCCCGCGTCGCGGCGGCCGCCGGGCGGGAGGTGACCTTCCAGGCGAGGGCCGCCCGGGCGCTTGCCCGGGTGACCGCGACCCGCACGCTGGCGCTCGCCGTCGGCGGCTGGCTCCCGGTGCTCCTCCTGCTCGCCGGCACCCCCTGGCTGCTGGAGCGCGGGCTCACCGGCGGCGTCGTCCTGGGCGCGCTGACCTATGTCATGCAGTCCCTCACGCCCGCGCTCGGCGGGCTGGTGCAGGGCCTCGGCGTCAGCGGCGTACGGCTGGCGGTCACACTGGAGCGGATCGTGGACGCCGCCGGGCCGCCGGTCCCGCACGGGACGCGCGCACCGGAGGGGGCCCGCCTGGAGCTGCGCGGGGTCGGTTTCGCGTACGGCCCGGCGGCGCAGCCCGTCATCGACCGTCTCGGCCTGGTCGTGCCCGACGGCGGCCACCTGGCCGTGGTCGGCCCGAGCGGTATCGGCAAGTCGACGCTGGCCGGTCTGGTGGCGGGCCTGCTCCGGCCGGCCGAGGGGAAGGTGCTGATCGGCGGCGTCCCTGCGGCCGAGGTCCTTCCGGCCGCCCGCGCCCTGATCCCCCAGGAGGCGTACGTCTTCCACGGAACGCTGGCGGACAACCTCACCTATCTCGCCCCGGGCACCCCGGTGGAGGCCCTCGACGAGGCGGTGGCGGCCTTCGGGCTGACGGAGCTGGCCCAGCGGTTCGACGGCTATGACACGCAGATCGATCCGGCCGAGCTGTCGGTGGGCGAGCGCCAGCTCATCGCGCTGGCCAGGACCTACCTGTCGCCGGCCCGCCTGGTGATCCTCGACGAGGCGACCTGCCATCTCGACCCGGCGGCGGAGGCCCGCGCGGAGGCGGCGTTCGCGGCGCGCCCGGGCACCTTGATCGTGATCGCGCACCGGATCTCCTCGGCCCTGCGGGCCCAGCGCGTGCTGGTGATGGACGGCACCCGGGTCCTGATGGGCAGGCATGAGGAGATGGTGGCCGCCTCGCCGCTCTACGCGGACCTTGTCGGCCACTGGGAGGGCCGCGGCCTACCGGCGGGGGCGGTAGCGGAGAATGCCGATCTCCCGGCCGGGTGAGGGCCACAGCCAGCCGGACTCCGAGGCGATCTGGATCGCCTCGACGCGCGAGCGCGCCCCCACCTTGGTGAGGATGCGCGACAGGTAGTTGCGGACCGTTCCACGGGAAAGGGACAGCCTGTCGGCGATCTCCCCCACCGTGGCTCCCCCCGCGGCGGTCTCCAGCACGTCGAGCTCGCGGGCCGTCAGCGGGTTGCTGTCCGCGTCGAGCGCGGCGACGGCGAGCTCGGGGTCGACCACCCGCTCGCCCCGCGAGACCCGGCGGATGCAGTCGACGAGGTGGCTGGGCAGGGCGTCCTTCACCACGAAGCCCCGGACGTTGGCGTCCAGCGCCCGGCGCAGGGCCATCGGCGTGCCGAGGCCGGTGAGGATCACCGTCTTGCAGGAGGGTAATCGCCGGTGCAGCTCGGCGGCCGCGGTGATCCCGTCCACGTCCGGGAGGCCGATGTCCAGGACCGCGACGTCGGGCCGGCGCAGGCAGGCCAGCCGGACGATGTCGTCGCCCTTGTCGGTCTCGGCGATCACCTCGAGGTCGTCCTCGCTGGACAGCAGGGCGATCAGCGCCTTGCGGATGAGGTGCATGTCCTCGGCCAGCAGCAGGCTAATCACGATTCGGCCCCCCTACGGACGGCTGGATCGGCGCTCTGTCAGGCCGGATTCCAGACACTGCGGAAAAGTGGCGCGGGCACCGGGACCTCCCTACCCCTGCGGTCACCATTAATTCAACAGAGAGACACTCAAAACGCTGCGCACCAGCAGTTCGCCACATTTGTCACGAAAATGCAGGTCAGGTGGCGCCTGAAACGAACGAAGACCTCCTGGTGGGCGCGGAGCGACCGCTCCACGCCCACCGGAGGTCTCTCGTCGCGGCCCGGTGCTTCCGCCGCGCTCCGGTGCCCGCTAGTGGCGGACGACCTTCACGTAGTCGGTCGCCTCGGAGCCCTTGAGGCGCCGCGTGCCGTCGAACTTCACGCCCCACGTGCCGGAACGGAAGGCACGGACCTTGGCCGCGAAGCTGCCGTCGTCGTTGGTCTCGATCGTGCCGACGCGCTTCCAGCTGTGCGAGCCCTTGGGCAGGAAGTACACGTCGACGTCCTGGCTGCCGAGCCAGTGCCAGTCGTGCCAGACGTTCCTGTCCTCGTCGCAGTAGCCGTCACGGCCGTGGACGCTGACGTAGCCGTCCCACTTGTAGTACCAGTCGCCGTAGCACTGCGCGACCTGGAGACTGCCCTTGAGCGTGAGCTTGTGGCCCTTGCGCACGGGCTCCGGAGTCGCGTCGAACCCGGCGATGCGGGTCGCCTTCGGGCCATGCGGCTTCGGCTGCGGCTTCGGCGCCCACTCCTCGTGCTTGACCACGAAGCCGCGGTCGGCCGACACCTTCTCGCCCTTCGGGCCGACGCCCTCGACGTGGACCTTCCAGAGCCCGGTCTTGTGGCTCCAGTCGAAGCTCCACGACTGCGACTTGGTGTCGAACTTCGGACCGGTGTACGGCTCGTCACCGGTCTTGGCGGCGAGCCAGTGGTGGCCGTCGCCGTGGCCGTCACCGTGGTCGCCGCCCTGGGGCTCCCAGACCTCGATGGACAGGCTCGCGAGGTCCTTGGTCCTGACCGTGGCGGTGACCTCGACCGACCCGTGCTTCTTGACGACGACCGGGTTGGGGCTGACGTCGATCGACAGGATCTTCGGGTCCGGCGCGTACGCGGGTTCGTCGTCCGCGAAGGCGGGTGCCGCCGTCACGAGCGCCGCGGCGCCCATGGCGACAGCCACCAGCGTGGTAGCCACGCGTTTCACCATGAGGTGCTTCCTCTCCCCGTGTTCACTGAACACACCCCGGGGCGGGGCATGCCTACGTCATAGACGTGTCAGGAGAGAGAGAAGTTGCGTCAACGGCGGCGAACAATGGTCACAGAATCGCAACTACCAGCGTTCCGGTTCCCTTGAAATGGACTTATCGGCATTTATAGGTGCTTTTCGGCGCTTACGTCGGGAGCGTAATGCGTGGTACCGGAGTATTCGGCGCGCCACACCCCATCCCCCGGCGCGCGCAGGCGGGTGCTGAACCAGCCGTCCCTCCTCGTGAAGGCCCGGCCCAGCGGCCGCCATTCGCCGGATCCGCCCCGGCGGTAGGACACGGTCACCCGCTGCCCGGGGAAGGGACGGTAGTCCACCCTCCCGACGGGATCGACCCGCAGGAGCGTGCCGGTGACCCGTACGCCTTCGTCCCCGTCACGGACCGCCTTGACCCCCTCCAGCGAGGTCGCGCGCCTGAGGGCGAAGGTGGTGCGCGCGGTGACGACGCCACCGCGGGCGTCCCAGGCCGTCGCGGTGACCGTCCACGGCCCGCTCGGATACCACCGCGACAGGGCCTTCTCCGGCAGGAAGCGCCACGTCTCCCACTCCTGGCCGGCGCCGGCGCGGGTGGTCCGCATGGGCAGGAACCACGGCGCGCCGCCCCTGCCCAGCGTGGTGCCCACGAAGCGGGGCACCTGCGACGGGGTCAGTCCCGCGAGCCCGCCCGGTCGCGGGGGGATCTGAGCGGGAGCGCCGGGAGCCGGAGCCGCCGGTCGCGGCCCGTACTCCTGGAACGGCTGCTGGAACGGCTCCTGGAACGGCGGCGCGGCGGGCTCCTCCGGCGGCACGGCGGACGGCTCGGGCTCCTCAGGCTGCCCAGGTTGTCCTGGTTGCCCGGGTTGTTCGGGCTGCTCAGGGCCGTCCGGGCGGCCGGGCTCCACCTCGACCGACACCCGGGCCGCTCCGCGCGCCGACACGTCGACCACCAGCCGCACCGAACCGCTCGGCCCGACCACGGGTGCGCCCGGCCGCACGGTGACGGACCGGATCGCCAGGTCCGCCGGGTCGGCCAGGTCCCCCGGGGCGGGGGCCGGGGCCTGGACGGCCAGCGGCAGCGCCGCGACCGCGAGGGCCGGCGTCGCGAGGATGTGTCTCATGCTTCGAGAACGTACGCAGGGCCGCCGGTCCGGCGGCCCTCGACACACTCCCGGCGTGGCAATGGTTCTCCCATGTTCCCGCCGCCTTGCTCATGTTCCCGCCGCCTTGCTCATGGTCCCGCCGCCCCGCTCCGCCACTCAGGAGGATCGATACATCGCGTCGATGACGCCGGCGTACTTGGCGTGGATGATCCGGCGCTTGAGCTTGAGGCTCGGCGTGAGCTCCGCCGTCTCCGCCGTCCACTCGACCGGCAGCAGCCGCCACGTCTTCACCTGCTGCACCCGGGCGAGCTTCTCGTTGGCCGCCTCCACCGCGGCGCCGATCTCCTTGAGCACGTCGGGATGCTCGGCCAGCTCGGCGAGCGAGCCGAAGGAGATGCCGCGCGCCGCCGCCCACCCCGGGGCCACCTCGCCGTCCAGGGTGAGGATCGCCACCGGGTACGGCCGGCCGTCCCCGTAGGCGAGGGCCTGCCCGATGAGCGGGTGCTCCTTCAGGTGGTTCTCGATGTTGGCCGGGGACATGTTCTCGCCGCCGGACGTGATGATGAGCTCCTTCTTGCGGTCGACGATCTTGATGAAGCCGTCGTCGTCGACGGAGCCCACGTCACCGGTGTGCAGCCAGCCCTCCTCGTCCAGCAGGGCGGCCGTCTCCCCGGGCCGGTTGAGGTAGCCCCGGGTGTTGAGCGGGCTGCGGGTGAGGATCTCGCCGTCGTCGGCGATCGCCACCTCGACGCCCGGCTCGGCCCGCCCCACCGTCCCGAGCTTGAACACGTCGGGGGTGTTGGCGGTGAAGGCGCCGGTCGTCTCCGTCATGCCGTACACGTCGATGACCTTGAGCCCGAGCCCGGCGAAGAACCGCTGCACCTCGGGCGGCATCGGCGCGGCGGCGGTGGCGAGCCACCCGGCCCGGTCGAGCCCGATCAGGGAGCGGATCACCGACAGCAGCGCGGCGTCCGCCTTCTCGTACGCCGCCCGCACCTCCGGCGTGACCGTGTGCCCGTACTGGAGCCCCTCGACGTACGCGAGCCCGGCGGCCATCGCCTTCCGGACGCTGTCCTGCTGCTCCTCCGGCTGGGTCGCGAGCAGCGCCTGGAGGCGTGCGGTCATCTTCTCCCACACCCGGGGGACGCCGAAGAACAGGACGGGCCTGACCTGGCCGAGGACCGCGCCGAGGTTGGCCAGGTCCGTGCAGAAGTGAACGTGGGAGGCCTTGAACAGCGGCAGGTAGAGGCTGAGCGCCCGCTCGGCGATGTGCGCGTACGTGAGGTAGGAGATCTGGGTGCCGAGGTCGGGCAGCGGGATCATCCGCTGGGTCGCGGCCACCTCGAACAGCACGTTCGCGTGGGTCAGCGGCACGCCCTTGGGGTTGCCCGTCGTGCCGGAGGTGTACAGGACGGTCAGGACGTCGTCGGAGGTCACCGCACGCCAGCGGGCGTCCACGTCCGCCGGGTTCGCGGCGAGTGCGGCCGCCCCCAGGGCCAGGAAGTCGGCCCAGCTCATGAAGCGGTCGTCGCCCTCGGGCGCGCCCTCAAGCATGATGATCTTCTTGAGCGCGGGAAGCTCCCCGAGAACGGGCTCCCACCTGGCCAGCTCGGACGGGCCGCCGAGCACGGCGACCCTGGCGTCCACGTCACCGGCGACGAAGGCGATCTGGTCGGAGGCGAAGGTCGCGTAGACCGAGCAGGGGACGGCGCGGGCGTGGACGGCGCCGAGATCGGCGAGGACGTGCTCGCTGCGGTTGACCATCATCAGCGCGACGGCGTCACCCGGTAGCAGGCCGAGGGCGGCGTACCCGGCGGCGATCTCCAGGACCCGGTGCCGCGCCTGGGCGTAGGTGAGGGTGGTCCAGCCGTCCCCCGAGGGGTCGGAGTAGGCGGGGGCGTCCGGGTGCCGCTCGGCGGTCACCCGCAGCTGGTCGCACAAGGTCCTTCCGGCGATCTCCTCCAGGAGCTCGGAACGGTCGTCAAGAACGCCAGCCATCGCGCCTCCCGGGGGTGCCCCATGTACGAATGGCATGCATCGCACCACAACGCATCACACCCGACAAGCCCCTGACGGTGAGAAGTACGCGGACAGTGCCCGCCGTACGGCTCGGGCGGGTCCGCGGGCCGCCGCGGGGGTAGGTAGAGGGGCGTTGCGCGATCGGGGGTGAGCGCATGACACCGCGTATGACGCCGGGGGCGCCGGAGCGGGACCGGACGTTCTTCGGCCACCCGCGTGGACTCGCCACGCTCTTCGGCACGGAGATGTGGGAGCGGTTCAGCTACTACGGCATGCGCGCGATCCTCGTGCTGTTCCTGTCCGCGCCGGCCGTGCGCGGCGGGATGGGGCTGCCGGAGACCACGGCCGTCGGCGTCTACGGCGTGTACATCGCCTCGGTCTACCTGCTCGCGCTGGCCGGCGGCTGGATGGCCGACCGGCTGTTCGGCCCCCGCAGGACCGTCCTGTACGGCGCGATGATCATCATGGCGGGCCACCTCAGCATGGCCGTCCCGGCCGGTGGGGCGTTCGTCTGGGCCGGGCTCACGCTGATCGCGCTGGGCAGCGGCATGCTGAAGCCCAACATCGCGGCCCTCGTCGGCGAGCTGTACCGGGAGGACGACGACGCCCGCCGCGACTCGGGCTACACGATCTTCTACATGGGCATCAACCTCGGGGCCTTCCTCGGCATCACGGTGGTGCCGTGGCTGCAGACGGGGGGCCGCTGGCACCTGGCGTTCGCCGCGGCCGCCGCCGGAATGGCCGTCGGGCTGAGCCAGTACGTGCTGGGCCGCCGGCACCTGCGGGGGGTCGGCGAGGAGCCGGACCACCGGCTCACCCCGGAGGAGCGGCGGCACTTCAGGCTCGTCATCGGGGGCTCGCTGACCGTGCTTGCGGCGGCCCTGCTGGTGTGGGCGCGCAGCGGGACGTTCACCATCGACCGCTTCGCGCTCGCGCTGGCGATCCTGACCACGGCCGTGCCGGTGGCGTACTTCGTCTTCCTCTTCACCGGCTCGCACGAGATCACGCCGGAGGAGCGCACCCGGCTCGTGGCGTACGTGTGGCTGTTCCTCGCCGCGGCCGTGTTCTGGCTCATCTACGACCAGGCGGGCAGCGCGCTGCTGCTGTTCGCGCAGAACCAGACCGACCTGCGCGTCGGCGGCTTCGATGTGCCGCCGGGATGGGTGTCCAACATCAACTCGATCGCCATCGTGGTCCTGGCGCCGGTCTTCGCCGACCTGTTCTACCGGGCGGGCGACCGGATCGGCACGCCGGTGAAGTTCGCCGTGGGCCTCGTGCTGGTCGGGCTGAGCTTCGTCGTCATGTCCGTCGCGGCGGGCGTCGCCTCGGGCGGGACGCGGGTGTCGATCCTGTGGCTGCTGTCGGTCTACATGATCCAGACCATCGGCGAGCTGTTCCTCAGCCCGGCCGGCCTGTCGGTGACCAACAAGCTGGCGCCCCGGGCGTTCGAGAACCAGATGATGGGCGTGTGGTATCTCGCCATCTCCCTGGGCGACTCGATCGGGGGCCAGGCGTACCGGCTGACCACCGTGATCCCGATGCCGGCGTACTACCTGCTGCTCGCGCTCGGCGCGATCGCCGCCGGCCTGGTGCTGCTGCTGTTCGCCCGCAGGATCCGGGCGCTGATGGCGGAGACCCCGGTCACAGGGCCGGGGTGAGCGGCTCAAGGGGGCGGTAGCCGTACGGGGCGTCGGAGGCCGCGATGCGGCGCACCGCCTCCCGCAGGATGTCGGGCGGCTGGGTGAAGGGCAGGCGCAGACGGCGTTCGAGCGCCCCGTCCACCCCGAACCACGGTCCGGGGGCGAGCCGGACCCCGCGCCCGGCCGCGGAGGCGGCGATCCCGCTCGCGACCGGCCCGTCGAGCCGAACCCACAGCGACCCGCCGCCGCGCGGGACGGTGAAGCTCCAGCCCGGCAGCTCCTCGGCGAGCGCCGCTGTGAGCGCGGCGAGCGATTCGCCGAGCAGGCGGCGGCGCTCCGCCCGCGCCTCGCCGATCCGCTCGAACAGCCGGGCCGTCACGAGCTGCTCGAAGACAGGGGTGGCGAGGTCGACCGAGGCCCGCAGCACGGCCAGGCGGCGGGCCGTCGCGGCGGTGGTCCTGATCCATCCGATGCGCAGCCCGCCCCACCAGAGCTTCGAGGCGGACCCCACGCTGATCACCCGCCCGTCGGTGTCGAACGACGCGAGCGGCGCCGCCCGCGCTTCCTCGTCGAGAGCCGTCTCGGCCCAGCTCTCGTCGCAGATCACGGTCATGCCGTGCCGGCGGGCGGCCGCCACCAGCGCGGCCCGGTCACCGTCGGCCATGAGATGGCCGGTGGGGTTGTGGAAGTCCGGGATCAGGTAGGCGAGCCGGGCGGACGACTGCCGCATGGCGGAGGTCAGCAGGTCGAGGTGCCAGCCGTCGTCCTGCACGCCGACCGGCACCAGGCGGGCGCCGCGCAGCCGCGCGACGTCGAGCGCGTGCGGGTACGTCGGCGACTCCACCAGCAACGGGTCCCCGGGCGCCACGAGCATGGTCATCAGCAGATGAAGGGCCTGCTGTGCGCCGCCCGTGACGATGATCTGCTCGGGGCGGGTGGGCACGCCGCGCTCACCGTACCGGCGGGCGACGGCCTCCCTGAGCGGGGCGAGACCGACCGGGTGGTAGCCCATGCCCACCGCGTACCGGTGGTAGGCCCGCCCCGCTTCGGCGACCGCCTCGCCCAGCAGGGACGTCGCCGGGGGCGCCGCCGTGTGCATCGGCAGCAGCCCGTCGTCGTCCGGGGCGATCCAGGGGTTGTCCGTCCCCAGCGCCCCGGCGTCGGGGAGGGCCGTCCGGCTGCCCGACCCCTGGCGGCTGGCCAGGTAGCCCTGCTCGCGCAGCCGGTCGTACGCGCTGGTCACAGTGGTCCGGCTGACGCCCAGCTCCTCGGCGAGGTGCCGCTCGGCGGGGACGCGCACGCCCACGGGCAGCCGCCCGTCCAGGATCAGGCCCCGCACGGCCCCGGCGAGCGCCTTGTAGTACGGCCGGGCGTCGGGTGGCAGCTTGACGAGCCGGGCGAGCTGGAGAGCGCTCAAATGTCGATCCATAAGGCCAATTTCCTTGATTGGCCCTGTATCCGGCAAGGGGGCGACCGGGAGGATCGGGTCACTATGACTGAGCTCTCGCTTCCCCGGTCCGGTTCGCTCCCCCTCCGGCTCGTCCGCCTCTACATCGGGCTGGCGGGCTACGGCGCCGGAATCGCCCTGCTCGTCCGGTCGAACCTCGGCCTCGACCCCTGGGAGGTCTTCCACCAGGGCCTGTCCATACAGACGGGATGGTCCATGGGCATGTGCATCAACCTCGTCGGGGCGCTGGTGCTGCTGCTGTGGATCCCGTTGCGGCAGCGGCCCGGCCTCGGCACGATCAGCAACGTGCTGCTGGTGGGCACCTGCGCCGACGCCGTGATGTGGCTGGTGCCCGCGCCTTCCCAGTGGCCGGTCCAGTGGGCGTTCCTGATCGGCGGCATCGTGACGATCGCGGCGTCGTCGGGGCTGTACATCAACGCGGGCTTCGGGCCGGGCCCGCGAGACGGGCTGATGACCGGCCTCCACCGGCTGGGCCTGTCGATCCGGCTCGCCCGCACGATCGTGGAGCTCACCGTGCTCGCCGCCGGATGGCTGCTCGGCGGGACCGCCGGGATCGGCACGATCGTCTTCGCCCTCACGATCGGCCCCTTGACCCAGATCTTCATGCGGATGGGCCGCACTGGGTAACGTGGCGGCCATGTGGATCGAGGACTACGCCCTCGTCGGTGACATGCAGTCGGCCGGGCTCATCGGCATGGACGGCTCGGTCGACTGGCTCTGCCTGCCGAGGTTCGACTCCCCCTCGTGCTTCTCCCGGCTCCTCGGCGACGAGTCGCACGGCTTCTGGCGGCTCGGCGCCGCCGGTCAGGAGCGGGCGGCACGCCGGGCGTACGCCGAGGACACCCTGGTGCTCGAAACCTTCTGGGAGACGCCGACGGGAACGGCCAAGGTCATCGACTTCATGCCTCCCCGGCACGCCAGCCCGGACCTGGTCCGCGTGGTCGAGGGCCTGACCGGCACGGTCGACATGACCACGGAGATCCGCATCCGGTTCGACTACGGCAGGATCGTCCCCTGGGTGCGGCGCAGGGACGGCGACCTGCACGCCATCGGCGGCCCCGACTCGGTCTGGATCCACTCGCCCGTCACCCTCAAGAAGGGCGGCGGCTACCGCCACACCGCGGACTTCACCGTGTCGGCCGGCGAGCGGGTGCCGTTCGTCTTCACCTGGCATCCCTCCCACCAGTCGCAGCCCGATCCGATCGACCCGCTGGAGCAGCTGGAGGCGACCCTCGACCTGTGGCGGGAGTGGACCTCGCGGTGCGGCTACGCCGGGCCCTGGCGCGACGCCGTCGTCCGCTCGCTGATCACGCTGAAGGCGCTCATCTACGAGCCGACGGGCGGCATCGTGGCCGCGCCGACGACGTCCCTGCCGGAGCATCTCGGCGGCGTCCGCAACTGGGACTACCGCTTCTGCTGGCTGCGCGACGCGTCGATGACGCTCGACGTGCTGACCGGCTCCGGCTACATCGACGAGGCCGGCGCCTGGCGCACCTGGCTGCTGCGGACCATCGCCGGCCGCCCCGAGGACCTGCAGGTCCTGTACGGCGTCGCGGGCGAGCGGCGGCTGCCGGAGATGACGCTCGACTGGCTGCCGGGGTACGAGGGCTCCCGGCCGGTGCGGATCGGCAACGGCGCGGCCGGCCAGCTCCAGCTCGACATCTACGGCGAGGTGGTCGACGCCCTCTATCACGCACGCAAGGCGGGCATGCCGCCCGACGACCACGCGTGGCGGATGATCCGCAAGGTGATGGACTTCCTGGAGCAGAACTGGCAGCAGCCCGACGAGGGCCTGTGGGAGGTCCGCGGCCCCCGGCGGCACTTCGTGCACTCCAAGGTCATGGCGTGGGTCGCGGCCGACCGGATGGTGAAGGTCGTCGAGGAGCTGGGCCGTACCGGGCCGGTGGAGCGCTGGATGGCGCTGCGCGACCGCATCCACGCGGAGGTCTGCGAGAAGGGCTACGACCCCGAGCGCGGCACGTTCACCCAGTCGTACGGCTCCCGCGAGCTGGACGCGGCGCTGCTGCAGATCCCGATCGTCGGCTTCCTGCCCCCGGACGACCCCCGGGTGGCGGGGACGATCGAGGCCATCGAGCGGGAGCTGATGACCGACGGGTTCGTCCTGCGCTATCCGGTCTCGGACGACAACGTGGTCGACGGCCTGCCGGGTGGCGAGGGGGCGTTCCTGGCGTGCAGCTTCTGGCTGGCGGAGGCGCGGGCGCTGGTCGGGCGGAAAGAGGAGGCGCTGGAGCTGTTCGAGCGGCTGCTGGCGATCACCAACGACGTGGGGCTGCTGGCCGAGGAGTACGATCCGCGGCTGGGGCGGCAGCTCGGCAACTTCCCCCAGGCCTTCAGCCACATCCACCTCGTCCGCACCGCCTTCGCCCTCCGCTGACCTTTTCCAGCCCCCAGCCGAGCTCTGAAACAACCTCAGACAGGATTGACTGCGGCGTGAGAACGTGACATCCGGCTTCGCAGCCTCCGAAGAACCCCCGGCGTGAAGAACATCCGATATTCCAGCCCCAAGAGCGCCTCGCTCTCAATCACGGCATCCCCGTCAGATTACGGCCGGTGAATCCAGGATCAGTCCCGCTCTCCGTCAAGACGATCCGGAGACCTTTCCATAATCAGTGCGACGGATCCGTCCTCCAGCCCGGAATACTCGTCGAGATGAATGTGCGAGCCGGTCTCCACACCGTCTTGAGCGATTGTGAGAAGGTGTCGCGCCAGCGTTTCCAAGCCTGCGCGATTGGCCAGGATGATCACCCCGTCGACGCCGCGGGACACACTCACCTCGGCCAGGTCGTCCCAGACAAGTTCTATCCCGCGATTCTTGACATATTCGCGTATCTCGACCGTCACACCCATCCGGACGACTCGCGTTTATCTGCGGACCGCGAGGCGCGGGCGCCGGCCGGCCGGCGAACGACTCGGGCGGGCGGCAAGAGCAGTTGGCCGTGCCCGCGCCGCGGGATGCGGCATGGACACGGCCAACCGGTTCACTGCCGGCGTTTCACCGCCGGCTCAGGTGCGCGACCACTTCTGGTTCGCTCCGCCGTTGCACGTCCAGATCTGCAGTTGCGTACCGTTGGCGGTGCCGCCGCTGGTGGCGTCCAGGCACTTGTTGGAGCCGGTTCCGACGATCGTGCCGTCGGAGTTGACCGTCCACTGCTGGTTGGTGCCGCCGTTGCAGTCCCAGATGTCGACCGCGGTCCCGTCCGCCGTGCCTTGGCCGACCACGTCGAGGCACTTGGTGCCGTAGACCATCAGCTGCTTGGACGACGTGAGGGTCCAGGTCTGGTTGGCGCCGCTGTTGCAGTCCCAGAGCGCGACCCGGGTGCCGTTGGTCTGGACCGCGTTGGGGACGTCGACGCAGCGGCCGGAGGCCTGGCCCCTGATGGGCCCGACGGTGCCGCCGCCTACGTCACCGCTGGTCGGGGTGACGGAGAGGTTGTCGAACATGTCGGTCTGGTATCCGACCACTCCCAGCCCGACCTGTCCGGTGGAGTAGGAGCCGTCCGTCACCGAGCCGAGCGTGGCGCCGTCGACGGCGGCGGTGATCTGGCTGCCCGAGAAGCTGAGCGACATCGTGTGCCAGGTGTTGGTGCCGAGCGAGCTCCGCGTTCCCGAGGTGAGGGTGCTCACCGTGCCGGAGGTGGTGCTCTTCGCGATCGACCAGGCTCCGGAGCTGTTCAGCCGCAACTGGTAGGCCGCCTGATGGCTCTGCGGCCGCTGCTGGGTGCCGGCCCGCCCGAGAAGCGTGACGGTGCCGGCCTGCTGGAAGTCGACGTCCACGCTGACCTTGTAATTCCTCCAGGTCGTATCGCCAACCAGGCCGAAGGCGTCGCTGTCGTCCTGCCATTCGATCGGCCGGGCCGGGGTCACCTGCTGCAGGCACTGACCGGTGCGGCCGGCGGTGCAGGGCCGTACCTCGAAGGAGCCCTGCATGTCGGAGAAGTACTTGGCCTCGGTCCGGGAGGCGTAGGCGTCGAAGTCGTCGGAGTACGGCAGGGCCAGCGACGCGCTCGCCGGGCCGGCCGCCGTCCCCTTGCCCTGACCGGTCGTCGTCGTCACCGAGTAGATCCGGTTCGGCTGCATGGTCAGCGAGTACGAACCGTTGCTCGGGGTGATGTCCGGCTGCCTGACGAACCAGTCGGCCGGGTTCGAGGAGCCGACGTTGGTCGACCACACGTGCACCGTGCCGGTGCTCAATCCGCCGGTCACGTTGACGTTCACCGTCTGCGTGGTCGACGAGGTGGTGGTCTCGTAGATCGTCGAGTAGTCGGTGTTGTTCGTGGACTTCAGGGAGATGTAGCTGCCGTTGGCCCGGTTCCCGCCGAGGTAGCCGCTCGCGGAGCCGGTGAGGAAACGCCAGCCCGGCTGGGTGAACTGGGCGACCTGGGCGTTCGTCCACAGGCTGCGGCCCAGCTGGTACGCGCCGGACCAGGGCGAGTTGGCCACCGCCAGGGCGGTGGTGTTGAAGGGCAGGTTCGGGTAGAGCGCGGCGATCAGCGGCCAGTTGACGAAGCCCGTCATCTGGCCGTCGAGGTAACCGCGGGTGATGCTGCGGATGTACGGGGCCGAGCCGGTGATGTAGTCCTGCGATCCGAATTCGCTGTTCCAGATCGGCTTGCCCGTGGCCACGGCGTTGGCGCTGGACGGGCACGAGGTGGCGTCGCCCAGATAGCCGCACAGGTAGTGCGACCCGACCACGCCGACCGCGGCCTTGAACGCGGGGTCGCTCTGCATGTCGTCCGCGGTGGACAGGCCGAAGCTGTCGTCACTGACGATCTGCACGCTGCCGTAGCCGTTGGAGTTGAGGGCCGACCGGAGGTTCTCGTACCAGCTCTTGTTGTGCCCGCGCTCGTTCCATCCGCCGATGTAGCTGATCGTCAGGCCGTGTTGCTTGGCGCAGTTGAGCCAGGAGATGTCGTAGTTGATCATGTCCTGGGACCAGAAGTTCCCGCCGCCGATCCAGCCCGGCGCGGTCCACGGCAGCGCGATCAGCTTGATGTTCGGGTTGCGCGCCACCGCCTGCTCGCCCAGCCAGAACTCGTAGCCGACGTTGCAGTTGATGTCGCTCCGCGCGTGCTCGATGCTCGGCTCGGCGCCGTCGGTGGAGTTGGCGTCACCGCCGATCTCCAGCTTCAGCAGCTGCACCGCGGCGCCGTAGCCGGGCTTGAACAGGTAGTCCAGGATCTGCGAGCGCTGCGCTTCGGGGTAGTCGATGAGCAGCCGGGAGTTGCCGCCGCCGCCGCTGATCGCCCCCACCCCGTCGAACGTGCGTCCCGTGGAGCCACCGTTCACCGAGACGGTGGTCGTGGCCGCCTGGGCGGCAGGCGCTGTCACCACCACCGCGCCGGCGCCGGTCACGGCCGTCGCGATCAACGCCATGAAGAGGCGGACCCATCTGTTGTCGCCGATCGATCGACGTTCACGCATGAAAGACCTCCGGGGGTGCCTGTGGTGGAGGGATGAATGACGACGCGGGCCGGACGAAAGGGGCGGCTGCCGGCCCCGCTGGATTCAGGGCGGTTGGCCGCAGCATGCTCGGCTCGACGCTGTCCGTCGCCATGTTTTGTTGAAAGCCGTTTGAAAATGTCAAAGCGCTTGGGGTCTGTCAAGACATGCTCTGACTGATGTGATGGCTCCTGCACGTGGATGAGCTGGTACACAGCGGACACACGCATGTCGGCCGCCGCCCGCCGTGAATGTTTCAGGCGCGTACCTACGTGCGGTGATGGTTGATCATGACAGAGATTGTTAGAAACGAGCCGTGCCCCGCGGCCATGCGCCTGCGCTTCGAACCTTCGTGGTGCGGCTCACCCGGGCTGGTTCAGGACCAGTCGCAGGGTGAAACCGCCGCCGCCCTCGCCTTGACGGCCACTGAGGCCGATCGCCTGGAGACGCGCCACATCGGCCCGGACACCGGGATCCACGCGGCGCAGATACCACTTCTCCAGCCGATCCGTATTGACGTAAGCCGCGTACGTCGCCGTCTCGACGTCGGGAAGCGCCGTGCGGAAGGCCGGGTCGTCGGCGAGCCCATGCTGCTGTACGAGCTTGTTGGAATACCTCTGTGAATCGGCGAAGACAAGGCCCTGCCTGAAGTAGCCCGAGCCGATCGGCAGCCCGCCATCGGTGATCATTTTGGAAACCTTGTACTGCACGTCCCCGGCCTTCCCCGAGCTGCTGCGCGTGACGAACCCCGCAAGACCGGCATGTACGACGGCTCCACCTCCGGCGCCAAACTCGCGGACGGGATGTACGACACCCTCTCGAACGGCACCTCGGTCAAGGGCCTGCCAGTCACCTCCACCACCATCACCATCCCGCGGTGGAGGGCAAGCTCGCCGGGACCTACCAGTACGGCAGCGGCTTCAATACCGACGGCACGCCCAGCTCGGCGGGCATCCCCGCCGCGGGCGGGCTCACACGGGAGGTGATGCTGTACGGCTACGACGAGCTGGGCGACCCGACCACGACGCGGGGTCGGACCACCTACGTCACCGACACCAAGTACTCCAAGCTGAGCCAGCCACTGTGGCAGACCCTCCGGTCCGACACCAGCTCCAAGCGGGTGATGCGCTACTTCTACTACGACGAGGGCTGCTCCGCCACGCCGTCCACCTCCGTCCTCGGCGGGCCCGCGCCGTACTGGTCGTCGTTCACCTACGACGCCACCGGCAACCGCACCCGCGAGGTGCGGCACGACGCCGGTGGGGACGTCACCCGCACCTACAGCTACCCCGGCGCCGGACAGCCCCAGCCGCACACCCTGAGGTCGGTCACCACGGCGGGCGGGCCGGACGACGGGCGGACCGACGGCTACGGCTACGACGCGATCGGCGACACCACCGGCCGCAAGGGCGTGACCGGGCAGCAGACGCTGGAATGGGATGCCGAAGGCCATCTGACGAAAGTCACCGAAGCGGGCAAGACCACCAGCTACCTCTACGACGCCGACGGCAACCGGCTGGTCAGCCGCGACCCCACCGGCACCACCCTGTACCTGCCCGGCCAGGAAGCCCGCCTGGACACCGCCACGCAGGCCACGTCCTGCACCCGCACCTACACCCACGGCGGCGCCGCCGTGGCCGTACGCACCAAGGCGGGGCTGACCTGGCTGGCGTCCGACCACCAGGGCACCACCACCGCGTCGGTGGCCGACTCCACCCAGGCCGTCGCACTGCGCCGCCAGGACCCGTTCGGACAGCCGCGCGGCACCGCGCCCGCCACCTGGCCGGACGCCAAGGGCTTCGTCGGCGGCGACCTGGACGCCTCAACCGGGCTCACCCATCTGGGCGCCCGCGACTACGACCCGGCCACCGGCCGCTTCGTCTCCGCCGACCCGCTCATCGACGTGGCCGACCCCCAGCAGATGAACGGCTACGCCTACGCGAACAACAATCCCGCCACCCTCAGCGACCCCGACGGTCTGATCCCCGAGGACTACGCCAACGGCCAACACGGCGGCTACAGCGGCTGGCAGCAGGACGTCGCCGCGGCCAAGGCCCACCGTCCCATCAAGTCGCACCCCAGCTACCGTCCGATCGGCCACTACGGCGCCGCCCCCGCCTACCACGCACCCAAGCCGACCTGCGGCACCTGGAACTTCGGCTGCCGCGCCCGTGCGGCCGTCAGCGCCGCGGGCCAATGGGTGGCTCAGCACAAGGCGGTCATCGTCTCCACCGTCGTGGCCATCGGCGTCGGGGTGGCGTGTGAGGCCGTCACCGCCGGAGCCGGCAGCATCGGCTGCGCCATGCTCGCCGGTGCCGCCGGCCACCTCGTCGCCGACGCCATGCAGGGCAACATCCACAATGTCGGCGACGCCCTCACCTCCGCCGCCCTCGGCGCCGCCGAAGGAATCATCGGCCTGGGCATCGGCAAAGCCGTCGGCGCCGCTGTCGAAGCCGCCGCGCCCTCCATCCGCACCGCCCTGGGCGGCGCAGGCAAAGCCAGACCGCTTTCATCGGCGGCACGCTCGTGTCACAGCTTTGATCCCGCCACCCGGGTGCTGATGGCCGACGGCACGACGAAACCGATCGGCAAGATCGAGGTCGGCGACAAGGTCACCGCCACGGACCCGACCACAGGCAAGACCACCGCCAAAACCGTCACGGCCCTGCACCGCAACACCGACACCGAGCTGACCGACCTCACCATCACTGTCAGCAGGACCGGCAAGAAGACCACATCGACTCCCCGCTCGACCGGCGAGCACAGCCGGGCGCGGGCCATCACCCGTGGCGCCCTCGCCCTGACCCTCGCCACCGGTCTCGCCGGCGCTACGCCCCCCGCCCACGCCGCAACCGACGGCACCGACACGGCCCGGATCACCCTCCACACCACCCAGCACCATCCCTTCTGGGACCTCGATCACAAGGCATGGGTGGACGCCGGCGATCTCACCACGGGCCACCGCCTCACTACAGCCGACGGCACCCCCGCCACCGTCACCGCCGTTCGCAACCACACCGGCCGCAAGGCCATGAACGACCTCACGGTCGCCGAGGTCCATACGTACCATGTGCTCGCAGGCACGACTCCCATCCTCGTCCACAATTGCAACCTGGGGACCGTGAGCACCGGGCAGTCTGTAGCGAACAACCGGGCGGCTCTGAATATTCATGGAAGCGACGGCTTCAGCGGAGTTTACGATCCGGCCGGCAGGAATTTCCATGCGAGGCTCAGCGGAGGCGGTAATCCACTAGTGAGCCAGTTTGGCGGGCATGCTCAGATCAACCGCGAGGTGTTCGGTGGGTCCGGGAGCACGGTTGGATTCGCTGTGATAAAAGGAGGGGATGGAACCCTTCAAATGCGGTGGAACTCCCGTAGCGTGAACGAACGCAACTTCGGCGATCGGGCAGCACCCATGGGACATCGTGACCTGATAATGGACGCACTACGAGCCGCGACAGGGATGGAGGTAGCTGGATAAATGTACGAGTCTCCAAGTTTCATGGGTGGGTTGCATCTACCCGAGGAGTTACTGGAAACAATCGCCGACGGGCGGTGGAAACCGCCGCAGAATACCGACATCCTTCGACGCATATTTGGGGACGAGCCAGACGGGCCACAGTTCTACGACTTCGCCACGATGGTCGCTCAGAATCGGTTCTTCCATAGCAAATCGGCGGCAGAACTCGAAGAGGATGTCCCCGGCAGCAACCAAGGACTTGGGATTGATCCGGCACTTGCCGTTCTCATTGGTTCATTAGGGACCGACATGCCGATAGCGCTGGACTATCGCACAGGTCGGAGCACCCCTCGAATCATCTACCTGATGCCCGATGGTTGGCGCGAGGTGGCGCCCGACTTCGCCACCCTGGCTCGGCAACTAGATCTATGAATTCGTGCACGATGGGCGCGGATGTAGTCTGCCAGACGGGTCAGGACACCAGCCGGTAAGGAAGTTGCACCATGGTCGAATCACACAAGCCGAATCCCGAGCTGATCAACGAAGCCCGTCGCCATCCGGGGGGTTGGGTCTACGAAATAGACGGTTATTTCGCCCCGGATCAGAGGGTTCCTCCCGAGGCGATCATCGGCGCGTGGAAGGTGGATGAGGCGGGAAATCTGACCGGTGAGTATCGCCCCAATCCCCGATACGGAGAGGGAAGTTGATTTAGATCACCTTCGCCACCTGAGCAGCGCACGATCTTCTCACAAGGAACAGTAGCCCGCCACCACAGGGGGAGGATATTGTGTGGAAAAAACTTTTCGGACGCCACGCTGGGCGGGTCCAGCCCCCGGATGAGGAGCGGCTCCGGTTATGGGTTGAGGAGGTGCTGTGGAACCCTGACGACCGTTGGGTGCTGTTCAGGAACGGCACCGTGGTCTTTGCTCGCCATCTCCCGGGGGGAGACATCGAGAAGGAGGCGCGGACATTCCTGAGTGAGAATGGGCGAGTGGTACCCGGAACCTCCTTGGGAGACTTCGGCGTCCACGACGCCGTTCCCACCGGCTGGCTGGTCATCGGCGACAAGGAGGGAATGGCGACCTACGTCCATCCGACAGAGATCGACAAGGACGACCACCTCTCGGTGGGCCTGCTGGGCCGGAGCAAACGCCATCGGGACTGTCAGGAGCTCGTAATCGTTCACGTTCAAGCACTGATCTCGGATCGCGGCGACGCTACCAAGCCGGGCTCAAGATAGGGTCTTCCTGCCGGAAGAGACCCATGGCCGCGGGGTGCTTCTCCGATCGGTCATCTTGATGCCGGCGGCAAGGTCACAGCCCACGATGAGATCTCGGAGAATAGCCCATGTTCACGCGGCTTCGGCGGCTTCGGGTCGCAATGCGGCTGGGCTGGCCGGCGAGACGGGGCTGGGCTGATGGAAGCGTATGAAACATCGCTCGATCCTGCCGACGCTGCGCGCTTGCAGGCGGTGCTGCGGACGAGAATCGACTTGACGAACAGTCTTACGACTGCTCCTGAGTTGGTGGCAGGGCTGGATGTTTCATACGAAGTCGGCACCCAACGCACCGCGGCTGCGGCGGTCTTGATGGAGTTGCAGACCCTTGAGATCCGGGAGACCGCCATCGCCTACGGCGAAGCAACCTTTCCCTACGTCCCAGGGTTATTGGCGTTTCGCGAGGCGCCTATTCTTCTGGAAGCGCTCGAAAAACTCGCGGCCCGGCCAGGCGTGCTTGTTTGCGACGGTTACGGGATTGCCCACCCCAGACGATTTGGGTTGGCGTGCCACATGGGTGTATTGACGGGCTTGCCATCTTTTGGTGTAGCCAAGTCACCCTTCGGTAGTGCATTCGATGATCCAGGACCGCGACGAGGTGAATGGGCGCCACTTGTCGAGGGTGGCGAGATGGTTGGTCGTGTGCTGCGCACGCAGACCGGAATCAAGCCGGTCTTCGTATCTGTCGGGCATCGAATCGGCCTGGATCAGGCGACCGACCTGACACTGACGATGAGCCGCCAATATCGGATCCCAGAGGCGATCCGCAAGGCGGACTTCCTTTCACGCGAAGCATTACGAAAGCCGCCCAAGCGCTGGGTGTAGGGATGCACAAGCCTGGGCGCCATGTTCGACCACTCATGCTCCTCACGGCTCACACAGCGAAGGCGAGACTGGACCCCGCACCTGAGCGAGTCCCATTCGACCAAGGGCATTCACCTCAACGCCCTTAGTCTGACTGGCCAAAAGAATACGATTGGTAGCTGCCGGCAGGCGGATGGCAGCCGCTGTCCGCTCGCGAGCGACACGACGCACGGCTGTACGGGAGCCGGCCGGGCCCCGGACGGTACGAGGTGACGAGGCCGGCCGGCCGCGCGTGGGCACTCAACCGTCTCCCCGCCCCCGTAGGAGAGGAGACGGCCGAGAGCCCGTTTCGCGCGACAGGTTGGATCATGGGGTATCGCAGGGTGCGGTATCAAGCGATTTACTCGCATTTCCGGT
Source organism: Microbispora sp. NPDC049125 (assembly GCF_040802045.1). Lineage (NCBI taxonomy): Bacteria > Bacillati > Actinomycetota > Actinomycetes > Streptosporangiales > Streptosporangiaceae > Microbispora > Microbispora sp. NPDC049125. Next base: position 44,253 of record NZ_JBEZDW010000018.1, read on the forward strand.
TAACGAAGCGTACCCGTCCTCTTCGCGAGCCCGCAGAATCATCGTCGTCGCAGTTCAGGGACCCCATATCGGCCTATGTCGCCTATTGTGACCTCACTCACAAGTATCGCGAGAAAAGCGTCCAGACCTCGTTGAGAAAATATCTAGACTTCTCTGTGACGACTGGTTCGACCTCAGCCATTTCATCCTGATTTGCCAGGACGGCCGGACGGCTTGCACGATCTCGGCGTGGAGGTCGTCTGCGGGGACGGCGAGCAGGTCGACCGGCTCTCATACGTATCGCCAGGCGGTGGTGACGGGACCGCATCACGTAGCGGTGAGAAGGGCGGACGAGATCCGCTCGGTGAGCCATTCCTCGGCCTCGTCCCATGACCAGCCCAGCTCGGACGCGCACAGGTGCCAGGAATGGTGGCCGAGGAAGAACCACAGGATGTCGATCGCGCGGCGCCGGTCGACGGCCGGCTTGAGTGCGCGCATGGCCTCCAGCCGCTCAGCCGCCTCCCCCAGCGCCCGGCGGTAGAGCTCGTTGGACCGGGCGAGGGTGCCGGCCGCCGCTTCGTCGAGAGCGGCGGCAGCGAGCATGACCCGCACGATGTCGTGATGACGCTCGTTGTCGACGCGGACGCCATGCGTGACGACGCGAATGACGTCTTCGGGGTCGGTGCACTCACGTACGGCGGCCAAGGTCTCGTCGACGATGGGGTCGCGGGCGGCTTCGTCGATGATGGTCGCCAGGATCGCGGCCTTGCCACCGGTGCTGGCGTAGACGGTGGGAACCGCCGCCGAGGCCTCGCGGGCGATGTCGTTGACGGTGACCTTGCCGTACCCGTGCTCGACGAAGAGGCGTATGGCGGCGCGCAGGATCGCCGCCCTCGTCTGGGCGGCCGAATCGGCTCGGCGATCTGCCCGGTAGGGCCGGGAGTGGGGAGTCATGTCGCGTCCCTGCTGTACGTTATTGGATAGAGGGTGCCTATATTGAATACGGACGTCCTCTGTCATCATCGTGCCGCATGCGCCACGTTGTCACCTCGAATCGGGAGCACCTCACACATGAGCCATCTGATCACCTCCTCCGCGAGCGCGCAGGAACGCGAGTTCGTGCTGGGCCAGGAACTGCGCGTCACCGTTCTGACCTCCGCCGCGGAGACCGACGGGCGCCACGACTTCACGGACTCCGTCCAACCGGCCGGGGCGGCGACCCCCCTCCACCTGCACACCAAGTACGAGGAGCGGCTCTGGGTCGTCTCCGGCTCAGTGACCGTATGGGCCGGCGCCGACACCCTGACCCTGCGATCGGGCGACTACTACGCGATCCCGATGGAGGTCCCGCACGCGATCAGGTCCGGCCCCCATGGAGCCCGCGTGCTCAACGTCACCTCGCCCGCGGGGTTCGCCGAACTCATCGCCCGATCCGGGACGCCCGCTCATCTCGCCACATCGGAGACCGAGTTCAACGCGGAGCTCTTCATGGCGATCGCCGCCGAGCTCGGTGACGTGGTGCTCGGTCCGCCGGGAATGGTCCCGGCCGACCTCGCACGGTCCACAGACGCCTGAACCACTGACAGCCGTACGCTCGGCTGGACGGGCTTGCACCTGCCCCTGCGGGAGGTTCTAGCGTTGGCGACGTGATCGGGACAGACGACACGGGCCGCAGGTGGAGCATCGGTGAGCTGGCGCAGGCGAGCGGGGTGACCGTTCGCGCGCTGCATCACTACGACGAGATCGGACTGCTGACCCCCGGCGAGCGGACGGCGTCGGGGCACCGGCGCTACACCGAGCGCGATCTGCGGAGGCTGTACCGGCTGCGGGCCCTGCGCGCGCTCGGCCTGTCGCTTGAGCAGATCGCGGGTGTACTCGCGGACTCGGCGGACGATCTGGCGTCGATGCGCGACCTGCTCGCCACCCAGCTGCGCAAGCTGGAGGAGCACGCCGTACGCGTCGAGCGGCTCCAGCTGCGGATCCACGGCCTGCTCGACCAGATCGACGGCTCGTCGATGCCCGATCCGGACCAGTTCATGGCGACCTTGGAGATGATTTCAGTGTTCGAGACGTACTTCACGCAGGAGCAGCGCGAGCAGCTGGCGGAGCGCAGGGCCGAGCTCGGCCCCGAGGCCGTCGAGGCGGCGAAGCGCCAGTGGGCCGGGCTCGTCGAGGAAGGCCTCGGGCACCTGCGGGAGGGCACGCCCGCCGACGACCCGCGGGTGCAGGATCTCGTACGGCGCTGGGACGCGGTCGGCGCCATGTTCCACAAGAGCGAGGAGACCAAGGCGGCGGCCCTCGGCATGTGGCGCGACAACAGCGCGGAGATCAGCGCGCCCCTGCCGTGGCCCGCCGACCAGATGCGTGCCTTGGTGACCTACATGGAGGAGGCCCGCCAGGCCGGCTGACTCCGCACCGGTCTGTCACCTCCAGGCCCCTCGCCCGCAGTGCGCGGCGGCCTCGCCGGAGACGCGCCGCCCGGGCCCGGCGCGGATCATGAGCGAGGGACGGCGGTCAGAGCTGCTCGGCGAGACGGGCGAGGAGGCGGGCGAACTCGGGCGGCGGGGCGACGACCAGCCGGGTCTGGCCGTCGTGGCTGATCAGGTCGGCCTGGATGCGGGTCAGCCGCTCGCGGTGCCACCAGTACACGTGCGGGCTGAGCCCGTCGGGCCGGGCCGAGCACTCCCGCTGGGCGAAGATGCGCAGCCGCTCGATGGCCCGGACCACTCCGATGCCCGCGACGGGGTGGGTCGCGGCCATCCCCCGGTGCGGGAGGGCCACCAGCATGCCGTCATCCGGCACGGAGACGTGGTCACCCAGCCGCCGCAGGTGGGCCGCCGCGCTGGGCGCAGCCAGCAGCGACACCTCCGTCCCGCCGAGATCGAGCGGGGTCACGGTGGGCCACTCGTCGGCCAGCGCGTTCTCCACGGCCACGTCGAGCGCCTGCGCCGGCGGGATCGGCCAGCAGAACGCCTCCTCCGGCCGTACGGGACGGGCGCCGACGGTGAGCACCTCGATCAGGTCGGCGCTCAGGTGGCGGCCGATGATGCGGGAGGGGTCGGGGATCTCGGGATCGTCGGCCGCGTGGACACGGGTGCGCAGCAGCGCCCGGATCGGCGTGAGGTTGCACGCGTCGAACGGCTCGCCGGACACGGCGTGCGCCAGGTGCTCCGACACCAGCATCGGCCAGTCCTCGCGGGAGCGCCGGGCGGCCTCCCGGCGCAGGCCGACGAGGTTCACCACCCGCCCCGATCCCCTGCCGTCCGCGACGCCGCCGGCCGGGTCCAGGAAGACGCCGCCGGCCGGGGCGCCCAGCGTCAGCGATGTGCCGTCGGCCGCGAAGTCGCAGGTGTGCCCCATCGTCTCGGCGACCAGCGCGAGCAGGGAGTCGAGGTCGACCTCCTCGACGGACCTCGGTGCGGGATGGTCCGGCCGGCTCCGGCCGAGCAGTCGCCGCAAGAGTCCCAACGCACCATCCCTCCGCCGCTGCCCGGACGCCTCCCGGGCGGGGTTTCAGGCTGCCTGGTCAGGGTCGCGAAACAGACTGACCAGAGAGCACAATTCGGTATCAATAACCCCATCCGCCTCCAGCCACACAGAGAACTGTGGTGATCCGTGGCCCACCGGAAGGCCCGCGACGATCGGGACGCGCAGCGGAGCGAGCCGCTCCACCAGCACGGGCAGCGCGTCGCCGCATCCGATCCACGACCCCAGCGCGAAGCCGAGGGCGCCGTCCAGGCAGCCCGCCTGCAGCAGCTGCGTCAGCATGCGGTCGATCCGGTACGGCTGCTCGTCGACGTCCTCCAGGAGCACCAGGCATCCCTCGGCTCTCAGGGCGTCGGGCGTGCCGCACAGGGCGGCCAGGAGGGTCAGGTTACCCCCGGTGACACGGCCCTCCACCCGGCCGGGGGCGCCGGGCCGATCACCGGCGACCGCGCCTTCCGGCATGATGACGTGGTCCCCTGAGACCGGCCCGGGAACGCCGCCCTCGAACAGGGCCGACAGCAGGTGGGTGAAGGTGGCGGGCTCCGGTCCCTCCGGGTCGCTGATCGTGGCGGAGGCCGGCATCGGCCCGAAGAGCGTCGCGACGCCGAGCCTCGCGGCGAAGGCCCTGTGCAGCGCCGTGATGTCGCTGGAGCCCAGAAGGACCTTCGGCCCGGCCTCCGCCATGGCGTCCCAGTCGAGCAGGCCGAGCAGCCTCGTCGCGCCGTAGCCGCCCCTGACGCAGACGACCGCCGCCACGTCCGGGTCGCACCACGCCTCCTGGAGGTCGGCGGCGCGGGCGGCGTCCGGCCCGGCCAGATAGCCCATCCTGGCGGCCACCGAGGAGCCGAGGATCACCCGCAGGCCGAGGCCTTCCAGGATCTCGCGGCCACGCTGGAGCCGTACGGGATCGGGGGGGCCGGCAGGCGCGATCAGGGCGACGGTGTCACCGGGCCGCAACCTGCGCGGAGCACGCAAAGGGGCAGGCGAAGGGGCACCCAAGGGAGCAGGCGAACCCGGCCCGCCCCGCGACTTCCCGGCGTCCCCGCGACCGCCGCTCATAGGCGTCTCCCCCGTGATCTCAACGTCTCCGCGACCGCCACTCACAGGCCCCTCCCCGTGATCCCGCCGCCGCCGCTGGGCGCCATCGGCGGCGCGCCGTCACGAGCCGGCGGGGATGCGTTCGCTCATCCCCCAAAGGGTGTCAGACTTAGCCGTACCTATGCGACCTCCGACGCACATCCTCGTGGTCAACGGCGTCAAGGTCCGCCGGCCGGTGTTCGTGGTCGCTGCCCCGCACTCCGGCGCGGACCTTCTGGGCCGTGCCCTGAAACGCTCCCCCGGGTTCCACATCACCATGGGCCGCGGCCCGGTGGCGCGGGTGGTCTACGCGTTCGCCCGCAGGCCGTCGATCGCCCGCAGCGGCGGGGCGCCGCGGGTGCTGCGCGACGTGCTGGCGGAGGCCTGGCAGGTCGTGCCCGGAGCGTGCGCGGAGTGCACCACCGCCTGCCGTGAGGCCGGCGGCATCGTCGGCGCCGGGCCGTGCGCCGGGCCCGGCGAGCTGTCCCGGTTCGGCGACGCGAGCCCCGACCTCCTCTACAGCGCGCCTGTCCTGCTGCAGGCGTTCCCCGACGCCCGGCTGATCCAGGTGATCCGCGACGGCCGCGACGTGGTCGCCGACATGCTGGCCGACCCGACCTGCATGGCGTGGTTCAAGCCCCACATGCTGAGCGAGGACGCCGAGTTCCCCAACCCGTTCCTCGGCGTCCGGGCGGCCGAGCACCGCGCGCGCTGGAACGAGATGCCCGCCGCCGGCAAGTGCGCCCTGCGCTGGCGCGGCGCCGTGCGGCTCAGCGCGACCCTGCGGCGCGAGCTGCCCCCCGAGCACCTGCTCACCCTGCGGTACGAGGACATGCTGGCCTCACCCGGCGAGGCGATCGACGCGGTCGCGTCCTTCCTGGAGACCAAGGTGTCCACCATCGCCCTGTACGGCGCCAGCCCGCCGAAACCGGGGAGCTGGCGCAAGCGGCTGCCGGCGGCAGACGCGGAGCTGGTGGAGAAGGTGGCCCGCGAGGAGCTCAGGCGCCTCGGCTACCTGTGACCGCTTCCCCCGCGACCCCACCGGCGACCTCACCGGCGACCCCACCGGCGACGTGGCCGTTGGCGGCGGGACTTTCGGTGAACTGGGTCCGGTAGAGCTCGGCGTACGTGCCGCCCTCCCGGAGCAGGTCCTCGTGGCGGCCGCGCTCCACCACCCGGCCGTCCTCGATCACCAGGATGGCGTCTGCCTCCCGGATGGTGGACAGGCGGTGGGCGATCACGAGGGACGTGCGGCCCTCCAGGGCGGTCTTCAGCGCCTTCTGCACGGCCGCCTCGGACTCGGAGTCGAGGTGCGCGGTGGCCTCGTCGAGCACCACGACCCGGGGCGCCTTGAGCAGCAGGCGGGCCAGCGCGATGCGCTGCTTCTCGCCACCCGACAGCCGGTAGCCGCGGTCGCCCACGACGGTCTCCAGCTCCTCCGGCAGGCTTCTCACCAGGTCGCCGATCTGGGCTGCGCGTAACGCCTCCCAGATCTCCTCGTCGGTGGCCTCCGGTCTCGCGTAGCGGAGGTTGTTGCCGATCGTGTCGTGGAACAGGTGCGCGTCCTGCATGACCACGCCGACCGTGTCCCTGATGCTCTCCAGCGTGGCGTCCCGGACGTCGAGGCCGTTGATCCGCACGGCGCCCTCGTCGACGTCGTACAGCCGGGACACCAGCGAGGTGATCGTGGTCTTGCCGGCGCCGGAGGGGCCGACGAGCGCCACCATCTCCCCGGGACGTGCGGTGAAGGAGACGCCCTTGAGCACTTCCTGCGAGGGCCCCGTGTCCGGCCGGGCCACCGACTCGAGCGAGGCCAGCGAGACGTCGGACGCCGCCGGGTAGCGGAACCGCACGTCGTCGAAGTCGATCGACACCGGCCCCTCGGGCACCTGGCGCGCGTCCGGCCGCTCGGCCACCATCGGCTTGAGGTCGAGCACCTCGAAGACCCGGTCGAAGCTCACCAGGGCGGTCATCACGTCCACATGGACGTTCGACAGGCTCGTCAGCGGGCCGTACAGCCGCATGAGCAGCGACGACATGGCCACGAGCGTGCCGAGCGCGAACGCCCCCGACACGGCGAGGCTGCCGCCGAAGCCGTAGACGAGCGCGGTGGCCAGCGCCGCGACCAGGCCCAGCGCGATGCGGAAGACCGCGCCGTACATGGCGACGATCACTCCGACGTCGCGCACCCGCCCGGCCCGCTCCCCGAACAGCAGAGCCTCGTCGTCCGGCCTGCCGTACAGCTTGGCGACCATGGCGCCGGCGACGTTGAAGCGCTCGGTCATCACCGAGCTCATCTCCGCGTCGAGCTGCATCTGCTCGCGGGTCAGCGCGGACATGCGCCGCCCCACCCACTTGGCCGGGAAGATGAACAGCGGAAGGAGCAGCAGCGCGACCAGCGTGATCTGCCAGGACAGCACGAGCATGGCGCCGAGCACCATGATCAGGCTGACGATGTTGGACACGACCGACGACAGCGTGCTCGTGAGGGCGCGCTGCGCCCCGATCACGTCGCTGTTCAGCCGGGAGACAAGGGCGCCGGTCTGGGCCCGCATGAAGAAGGCCACCGGCATGCGCTGCACGTGGTCGAAGACCTCGGTGCGCAGGTTGTAGATCAGCCCCTCGCCGATGCGGGCGGAGAACCATCGCTGCACCAGGCCGAGCGCCGCGTCCAGCACCGCCAGCCCGCCGATGGCCGCGGCGAGCCACAGGACCACGTCGGTCCGCTTCGGGATGATGCCGTCGTCGATGATCGCCTTCATCAGCAGCGGGTTGGCGATCACCACGATCGCGTCCACCACGACGAGCGCGAGGAACCCGGTGATCTGCCACTTGAACGGGCGGGCGTACCGGGCGATGCGGCCCGCGATGCCCGGCGTCAGGCGCTCCTGCAGCACGGAGCCGTCACGCCGCATCGAGCGCATCACCTGGAAGCCGTAGCCACCGTTCATCATCGTCATATGGCGTTCATCCTCCCGCCTGTGCAGCACCGGCGGGAGATCCTCGATTCCTTGGTCAGCTAGAAGCGAACAGAGCCCGGATCCGCGCCACCTGCTCGGCCCGCTCGGCCGCCGCCTGCTCCTCCAGCGTGCGGCCCGGCGCGGCCCGCAGCAGCCGCTTGGTCGCCGTCGCCGCCGCCCGGTCGGTGGCCAGCAGCGCCGCCGCCAGGTCTGCCACGGCTTGGTCCAGCTCCTCCGGCGGCACCGCCATCTCGGCGAGGCGCAGTTGCAGCGCCTCGTCCGCTCCCACCCTGCGGGCCGTCAGGCACAGCTCGATGGCCCGGGAGACCCCCACGATCTCCACGAGCGGCTTGGTGCCGGTCAGGTCGGGCACGAGCCCGAGAGCGGGCTCCTTCATGCAGAACTGCACGTCGTCCGCGACGATCCGCAGGTCACACGCCAGCGCGAGCTGGAAACCCGCGCCGATCGCATGTCCCTGCACCGCGGCGATCGACACGATGTCGGGCCTGCGCAGCCACAGGAAGCCCCGCTGGGCCTCCTCGATCCGCCGCTCGAACGCACCGTCGTCGAGAGCGGCGACGGTCGCGAACGACTCCTGCCCGGGCACTCCCTCGGGAGTGAACATGCGCAGGTCGAGCCCGGCTGAGAAGGACGGCCCCTCACCTCGGACCACGACCACCCTGACCTGGTCCGGAAGGGTGTCCCCCATCCGGGCCAGAGCCGCCCAGGTCGCGAACGTCTGCGCGTTGCGCCTTCCCGGCCGGTTCAGAGTGACGGTCGCGATCTCGCCGTCCACCTCGAAGCGCACTCCGACCTCGGCCGGCGCGGCCGCCGAGATCGTCTCCGTTGCCGAGAGGTCGCCCACCTCGTGGACGAGCCCCCCGCTCCCCCCTACTGCCGTCTCCGCCATCGCCTGCTCCTGCGTCCGGTCGAGGCGAGCGTCGCCTCGCACGGCCGGGCCGGTCCCCTCCGGCGTCCCGTCCGTGCCAGGGCTCGCGGCCCCGTTTCTCCGCGGTCGCGTCCGAGCCTACCGAATACTGTTCTGTATTCGTTCTGCCGAGCCGGACGCGACCGCTCCCTCTGCTGGAACGAGCGGCTGCGGTCGCGCGTCTTGAGGCGGATCTAGCGCTTGGACTTGCCGCGGGTGGCTCCGCCGCGCCCGCGCAGAGTCACGCCGGACTCGCTCAGGATGCGGTGGATGAACCCGTACGACCGGCCGGTCGAAGCAGCCAGAGCGCGGATGCTCTCACCCGCGGAGTAGCGCTTCTTGAGATCGCTGGCCAGCTTTTCACGGTCGGCCCCGGTCACCCGGGTGCCCTTCTTGAGAGTCTCGGCCACGAGTACCTCCTGTAGTGCCAGACTTCCGCAGCGTTACTTAGGCCATGATCAGTCATTTCGACGGGATCGGCTACCTACTCCGCGGGAAAAGATCCCTACCCGCTCAAATTAAGATCAGGCAAGTGCCACAAGATCGGAAAATTCGTCGCTCCAGGCGTCTTCGACTCCGTCCGGCAACAGAATCACCCTATCCGGCTGCAGCGCCTCGACCGCGCCCTCGTCGTGGGTGACCAGCACGATCGCGCCCGTGTAGGAGCCGAGGGCCGACAGGACCTGGTCCCGCGAGGCCGGATCGAGGTTGTTGGTCGGCTCGTCGAGCAGCAGCACGTTCGCGCTCGACAGCACCAGCGTCGCGAGGGCGAGCCGCGTCTTCTCGCCGCCCGACAGGACGCCCGCGGGCTTGTCCACGTCGTCGCCGGAGAACAGGAACGAGCCCAGCACCTTCCGCAGGTCGACCTCGGCGAGGTCGGGCCCCGCCGAGCGCATGTTCTCCAGCACGGTGCGGTCGGCGTCGAGCGTCTCGTGCTCCTGCGCGTAGTAGCCGAGTTTCAGGCCGTGCCCGGGCCGCACCTCGCCGGTGTCGGGCGTCTCGATGCCTCCCAGCAGGCGCAGCAGGGTGGTCTTGCCCGCGCCGTTCAGGCCGAGGATCACGATCCGCGAGCCGCGGTCCACGGCCGCGTCGACGTCGGTGAAGACCTCCAGCGAGCCGTACGACTTGGACAGGCCCTGTGCGGTCAGCGGCGTCTTGCCGCAGGGGGCGGGATCGGGGAAGCGGAGCTTGGCGACGCGGTCGGCGCGGCGCTCGCTCTCCATGCCCGACAGCAGCCGCCGGGCACGGCGCTCCATGTCCTGGGCGGCCTTGGCCTTGGTGGCCTTCGCCCGCATGCGGTCGGCCTGCGACAGCAGGGCTGACGCCTGCTTCTCGGCGTTGGCCCGCTCACGCTTGCGGCGCTTCTCGTCGGTCTCGCGCTGGGCGAGGTACGCCTTCCAGCCGACGTTGTAGGTGTCGATCGCGGCCCGGTTCGCGTCGAGGTGGAGGACGCGGTTTACCGTCGCTTCAAGAAGGCCGACGTCGTGGCTGATGATGACCAAGCCGCCCTGGTGTGAGCGCAAAAACTCTCGAAGCCACCCGATCGAGTCTGCGTCGAGGTGGTTTGTGGGCTCGTCAAGCAGGAGAGTCTCCGCTCCGCTGAACAGGATCCGGGCCAGCTCGACCCGGCGTCGCTGCCCGCCGGACAGGGTCTGCAGCGGCTGCCCGAGCACCCGGTCGGGCAGGCCCAGGCTGGAGGCGATCGAGGCCGCCTCCGACTCCGCCGAGTAGCCGCCCAGCACGTGCAGCCGGTCCTCGAGCCGCCCGTACGCGCGCACGGCCTTGTCCCGGACCCGGGTGTCGTCGGAGGCCATGCCGAGCTCGGCCTCCCGCAGGTCGCGGAGCACCTCGTCGAGCCCGCGCGCGGACAGGATCCGGTCGCGCGCGAGGACCGTCAGATCGCCCGTGCGCGGGTCCTGCGGCAGGTAGCCGACGCTGCCGGTGATCGTGACCGTGCCCGCGGCGGGGATGCCCTCACCCGCGAGGACCCTGGTGAGGGTCGTCTTGCCCGCGCCGTTGCGGCCGACCAGGCCGATCTTGTCGCCCGGGTTCACCCGGAACGAGGCCGCCTCGATGAGCAGGCGCGAGCCGGCGCGCAGTTCGACGTCAGTAGCGATGATCATGGCGAGGTGGACACTCCCGTGGAGGATGCGGTCGCGGGTCGGCAGAGGGGACGATCAATCGGGAGCGCGCATGGCTCCAGTGTAGTGCCTGGCCGGCCTGACGCCGGGAGCCTGAGCGGCGCCGGCCCCCGGCCTCGCGCCGCGCTTGAGGGCCGATACGCCACTCGCTCCGAGGTCAGGGGCCGGGACGGCGGTCACAGGGCCCGGAGGCCGGTGGAGAAGGTCACGGGTCGACGACCCGGATGCGGACGCCGCGGAACATCCGGGGGGTGTCCTGGAGAACGGCGAGCCGGGGGTCGGGCACGGTCAGGAACGGGCCCGTCTCCAGCGCGAACAGGCCGGTCAGCCGCGTGTCGCCCCGGACCTCCTCGATCGCGCGGCGGTCGCCTCCGAGCACCACGGCGTCGAGGTCCGCCGCCCTCGGCGCGAGGACCCGGAAGGCGACGTCGGCGGCCGCCTGGAGCGCCTCCGACGACTGCTTCTCCCTGCGCCTGGCGAAGCGCTGCTGCGACCACCCGCCGGCCGCGCTGCGCCCGTGCACCTGCCGTGACCCCACCTTGGACGCCACCAGCCGCTCACCCTCGAAGATCCCCGCGGCGTGGCCGCCGAGCCGTACGAGCAGGACACCGACCCTCCGCTCCCGGCATGCGTGCGCGACCAGCGCCGCCACCGGCCCGCCCTCGCCGTACGGCCGCGCCTCCGTGAGCGGCGCCTCCGTGAGCGGCGGGAACGGGACGTGACACTCGGCCACCGCGCCGTCGGCGGCCGACAGCCGCACCACCTCGCCGATCACGGCCTCCTCCACGGCGCCGTGCCGGCGGCCGAAGCCGGCCACCCATGCCGCGAGGCGTTCCGGGGCCACCTCGACCCATCTGCCGCCGCCCGCCGCGGGCCGTGCCGTCATGGCGGCCCAGAATACTCGTCCGGAGCCGCCGCGATCCCCATTGCATTATGTGGAAATGTAGGTGAATTTCCGCCGCTCGGGGCGGTTGTGGCTGGTGGGAGGCATGACAATTCACCTGTGACGGTCCCCTTTCCCTCGGTGGTGCCGGTTGCCCCGCCGCTCTCCCCGGCCTCCGCGAACCCCTCGCCCGGCCCGTCCCCGGTGAGCCACGCGGGCTTCGCGGCGCCCGGCTTCCAGAGCCGTCCAGCCGATCCGCTGTTCCTGCCGGTGGTCGATCTGGAGACCGGCGGAGTCGTCGCGGTCGAGGTGATCCCCCGGGACGCCTCCACCGCCGGCGGCGCCGCGAGCGTGGCGGTTACGGTGGCCGGCGTGCGGGCCGCCACCCAGGAGCACGCGCAGCTGCCGCTCATGCTGCCGATCCCCGCCGCGGCGGTGGTCGGCGGCTCGGCCGCCCTGGCGCCGCTCCACGAGGCCATGCGCGCGACCGGGCGACGTACCCGCGAGGTCATCTTGATGATCGACGGCGATGTCTCCCCGGCCGACCGCATGGCGTTGCTGTGGGGCATCGACGGCCTGCGCGCGGTGGGCTATCTCATCGCGTTCGGCGGCCTCGGCACCGCCCATCTGCCTCTCGACCTGCTCGCGGACGCCTCGCCGTACGTGATCGTGATCTCCGGCGACCTGATCGGGCGCGTTCCGCGCGACCAGCGCAGGGGGGCACTCGCCCAGTCCCTGGTGGGCCTGGCGCGCGGCATCGGGGCGCACGTCCTCGCGCCGGGGCTCCAGGAGGAGAGCCAGCTCGCGGCGGTGCGCGGCTGGGGGATCCGCCTCGCCCAGGGGCCGCTGCTCGCCCCTCTGGACTGGCGGCCCTCCCAGGGGCACGGCCGGGTCCACGTGCCGCTGCCCGTGCCGGAGACCACGGCCGCGGGCGCCATGCTCGGCCCGCGTGTGCAGGAGTTCCTGCTCCCCGCCGTGACACTGCCCGCCGACTCCACGGCGGAGGACGTGGTGGGCGTGCTCAGCGCCGAGCCGTCGATCACCAGCGTCATCCTCGTCGACGAGTACCAGCGGCCGCAGGGCAGCCTCGACCGCAGCCGTTTCCTGCTGTTCATGGCCGGCGCGTACGGCCACGCGCTGCACGCCCGGAAGCCGGCCGGCCGGCTCGCCGACCCGGCGAAGGTGGTGGCGAAGACCACGCCCGCGGTCGCCGCCATGCAGGTCGCCGGACGCGATCACGCCCGCGTCTACGACGACCTGGTGGTGGTGGACGAGGTGGGCCGCTGCATGGGCGTGGTGCGCGTCGGCGATCTGATCCGGCACGTCGCCGACCTGCAGTCCTCTCGCTGATCCGGGGCCGCCGTACCCGACCGCCGACCTGGGCCGTGCGCCTTTACAATGTAGATCCGCTGCTTGCGGACCGGCGCCGGCGGGTCAGAGCCAGCCCTGGGTCCGCGCCCGCTGGACGGCCTCGATCCGGTTGCGGGCGGCCGTCTTCTGGATGGCCGAGGACAGATAGTTGCGCACGGTGCCCTCGGACAGGTGCAGCTTGCGGGCGATGTCACCGATCGTCGAGCCGTCGGCGGCCGCCGTGAGGACTCCGCGCTCCCGCGGCGACAGCGGGTTGGGCCCGGCGCTGAGCGCGGCCGCGGCGAGCCCGGGGTCTATCACCCGCTCCCCCGCCAGCACCCGGCGGATGGCGGCGGCCAGCTCACGGGCCGGGCTGTCCTTGACCAGGAACGCCGCCGCGCCCGCCTCCATCGCCTTGCGCAGGTAGCCCGGCCGGCCGAACGTCGTCACGATCATCACCTGGCATCCAGGGACGAGGCGGCGGATCTCCTCGGCCGCGGCGATGCCGTCCCTGCCGGGCATCTCGATGTCGAGCATCGCGATGTCGGGACGGGTGGCCACGGCGACGGCGACGGCCTCGTCCCCGTCGGCGGCCTCCCCCACGACCTCGATGTCGGGCTCCAGCCCGAGCAGCGAGGCCAGCGCCCCCCTGATCATGGTCTGGTCCTCGGCGAGCATCACCCTGATCACCGGCACAACCTATCCCGGCTCACACCGCGACCGGGCAGCCGGGAACCCGGCTGGGGACGACGACCTTCAGCCGGAACCCGGAAGGAGCGGGCTCCGCCTCGACCGACCCCCCGGCCGCCGCCACCCGCTCGCTCAGGCCGGTGAGGCCGCTGCCGGGCAGATACGGCCCGGCCCGGCCGTTGTCGGCCACCTCCAGCGTCGCCCCCGCGTCGCCGTACGACAGGTTGATCTCGCAGCGGGTGGCGTGGGCGTGCCGTACGACGTTGGTGGCGGCCTCGCGCACGGCCCAGCCGAACAGTTCGTCGAGGTCGTCGGGCAGCGGCGTGCCCGACGTGCGGACCGTGAGCGCGACCCCCGCCGCGGCCAGCGCGGAGCGGGCGCCGTCGATCTCCTCGGACAGGAGGCGGCGCCGGTACCCGGTCACCGCCTCGCGGACCTGGACCAGCGCCTGCCGGGCGACCGACTCGATGTCGGCCACCTCCCGGGCGACCGGCTCGGCGTCGTTCCCCGCCAGCCGCCCCGCGAGCTCGCTCTTCAGCACGATCAGCGAGAGGCTGTGCCCGAGGAGGTCGTGCAGGTCGCGGGCGATCCGCAGCCGCTCGTCGGCGGCGGCCAGGCGGGCCGCCTCGCTCTGCGCCTTGCGCAGCTGGACGACCAGCTGCCGGGTGTTGCGCACGGTCATGAACAGCACGCTCAAGGTGGTCACCTGCAGCAGGAGCATCGAGATCGTCCCGCCGTCGGCCCCGGCGACCAGGCCGTCGCCGATCACCACCGCCGCCATGCCCGCCACGCCCAGCAGCGCCTGCCGGGGAGGCAGGGCCATCGCGTAGACGACGGTCATGTAGATCGGCAGGGCCAGCCAGCCGCCGCCGAACAACAGCGGGTAGACGACCACCATGACCGTGGTGAGCCCGAGCAGCGGCAGGGTCCACCGGGTGGGTGTCTCGGTGTCACGCGGGCTCAGCACGGTCGCCAGGTACGCCACCACGAAGCTGACCAGAGCGGCGATCTCCCAGGCCATCCGCGCGCCGGCCACCTTCCCGCTGAAGACGTCGGCCGCCGGATAGAACAGGTAGACCATGCCGAACGACATGCCCACGAGGCGCCGCCATCGCGACGGCCGCTCGTCGGGCCCGCCGAAGGTGAAGACGTTCGTCAACCGGCTCATGGCGTCTCCTTCCGGCGTACGGCCCCGTGGAGGACGGGCCGGCTCGATGCTAGGCGCGGGCCGTGGCCCGGCGGTAGGCCAGGAGGGCCAGGACGGCCAGGACGACGCCCCATCCGGCGATCCCGGCGACATCCGGCGTGTGGGGCGCCCGGCCGGCCACGATCTCCCAGCCGATGCTGGCGTAGTCGTAGGACGGTGTGGCCTGGGCGATGGACTTCATTGTCGCGGGCATGATGCTCACGGGGAACCACAGCCCGCCCAGGAGGGCGAGGCCGAACATTCCGATCATGGCGGCGGGCTGCGCGGTGTCGGGCCGCAGCAGCGACCCGATGGTCAGGCCCAGGGCGGCGAAGGGGATGGTCCCGATCCACATGCACAGCAGGAGCGCGGCCCACTGCCCCGCCGGGAGCGTCACGTGCTGGGTCAGCACCGCGGCCAGCCCCACCAGCAGCAAGGAGGGCAGCACGAGCAGGAGCGACGCGACGAGCTTGGTCGCGATGATCGCCCATCCCGGAAGCGGCGTGATCTGGAGCTGCCTCAGCCAGCCGCTGTGCCGCTCCTGCGACCACGGGACCGCGGTCGACATCATCGCGGCCGCCAGCGCGCCGTACGCGGCCATGGAGACCATCAGCGTCACGGCGCCCCTCACCCCGGTCGCCGCGTCGACCTCGGAGCCCCAGAGGTTGGAGTACAGCAGGTAGAAGCCCACGGGGAAGGCCACGACGAAGATGAGGTAGCGCTTGTTGCGGAGCATCCGCAGGATCTCGACCTTGATGTAGTGGCGCATGGTCAGGCCTCCTTGGTGAGGGCGAGGAAGGCGTCCTCCAGATCGGCCCCGTGGAGCTGGAGATCGTGGATGTCGAGGGTCGTCTTGCGGTAGAGCGCGTCCAGCGTGGCGTCCAGGTCGGTGGTGTGCAGCGTGACCCGGCCCCCCAGGATCTCCACGGCCGTGGCTCCCGGGAGCGCGTCCAGCCCGGCGACGGACTGCTCGCCCAGCCGGAAGCTCGCCGCGTGGCCGGCGACCCCCGCCTTGATCTGCGCCGCCGTGCCGTCCGCGACGACGCGGCCCCGGGCGATGACCACCACGCGGTCGGAGTTCTCGTCGGCCTCCTCCAGGTAGTGGGTGGCGAACAGGATCGTGTGGCCCAGCGCGGCGTACGCCCGCATGTTGTCCCAGAACCCCCGGCGGGACTCGACGTCCATCGCGGCCGTGGGCTCGTCGAGGAGCAGGAGCCGGGGCGCGCCGGCGATGGCCAGCGCGAAGCGGACCCGCTGGGTCTGCCCGCCGGATAGCCGGTCGGCCCGCCGCTTGGCCACACCGGTCAGGTCGGCGAGCCTGAGGATCTCCTCCAGCGGCAGCGACTGCGGGTAGAGCGCGCGGACGAAGTCCACGGTCTCCGCGACGGTCAGCTCGGGGATCAGCGTCCCCTCCTGGAGCATGGCGCCGACCTCCCCGCGGGCGACGGCCTGCGCGGGAGTGCGGCCGAACACGCTGATGTCCCCCGCGGTCGGCTGCAGGAGCCCCAGCAGCATGTTGATCGATGTGGACTTCCCCGCGCCGTTCGGCCCGAGAAGGGCGACAGTGCTGCCGGCCGCGACCTCGAGGTTCAGCCCGTCGACCGCGAGGACGTCGCCGTAAGTCTTGGTGACCCCGGTGAAGGCGATGGCGTTCATGGTCCGACAGTAAAGGCGGGCACAGGAGATCCGTCAGTGGCCGACGTCTGGCATTCGCGATTACATTTGTCATCGCGCCCGGCGTTTCCTCTTGTGCAGCGGGTATCGGCTAGAGGCGTGTCGCGGTGCGGACGAGGTCGGCGACGGCTTTGGATCTGCAGTGTGGTGGCCAGGCGATGACGGTCGTGACGGCCGGTGCGTCCGGCACCGGCACGATGGCGTGGTCGTCGCGTAGCCGGTCTCGGAGCGACTCGGGTACGACTGCGCAGGCCAGTCCGAGCGCGATCAGTTGGAACAGCTGGGTATGGTCGCGCACCTGCGGGCCGGGGCCGTCCGGATGGCCGCCATCTCGTCCGGGCCAGCGCGGCAGGGGCAGGTCCGTCTGGGCGTTGACCTCGGCCAACGACAGATGCGCCCGGTTGGCCAGGGGATGCCCCTTGGGCAGGACCACGACCTGCTGTTCGGTGCGCAGATCCTCGGTGTCGAATCCGGCTGTGGTGTCGTACGGCCGGTGGAGCAGAGCGACGTCGGCACGCCCGGCGCGCAGCAGACTTTCCGGCTCGCCCGGCCCGCACAACATCACCTCGACTGCCACTGAGCCCGGTTCAGCGGCGTAGGCGTCCAGAAGCTTCGGCAACAGTTCCCTGGACGCTCCGGCCTTGGCGGCCAGCACCACACCCGGCTGGTCGCCCGCGGCACGGCGGGTTCGCCGCTCGGCGGCTTCGACCGCGTCGAGCGCGGTCCGGGCCTCCCGCAGCAGCACCGACCCGGCCTCGGTCAAGGCGATGGCGCGAGCGGTGCGGTGCAGAAGAACGACTCCGAGCCGCCGTTCCAGCTGCTGGATCGCCCGCGACAGTGGTGGTTGCGTCATCGCGAGCCGTTGCGCCGCCCGCCCGAAGTGCAACTCCTCGGCGACGGCGACGAAGTATCTCAACTCCCGCGTCTCCACCCGCTGATCGTATCCGGCGCTGACCACGACCGATACCCGTGCGGTATCGCCGCCCACCCGACCGGTCTTGGACGCCCCACCTGAGGCGGCAACATGATCGACGGCATGAGTGAACGGACGATCGCGCTAGTGACCGGCGCGAACAAGGGAATCGGATACGAGATCGCCGCCGGCCTGGGCGCGCTTGGCTGGCGAATCGGTGTGGGCGCGAGGGATCGACAACGCCGCGACACCGCGGTGGAGAAGCTGCGCACGGCCGGGACCGACGCGTTCGGCGTGCCGCTCGACGTCACCGACGACGCAAGTGTGGCCGCGGCGGCCGAGCTGATCGCCGGCCATGCCGGAGGGCTCGACGTCCTGGTTAACAATGCCGCGATCACCGGCGGCGTGCCACAGACACCTACCACGGTCGATCCCGCGACCGTGCGAGCTGTCGTGGAAACCAACGTGATCGGCGTCATCCGGGTCACCAACGCGATGCTGCCGATGCTGCGCGACTCGGCATCACCACGGATCGTCAACATGTCCAGCAGCGTCGGCTCGCTCGCCCTGCAAACCACCCCCGGCATCGACATGGGCCCGGTCCCCGCCGCCTACTTGGCGTCGAAGGCCTTCCTCAACGCCCTCACCATCCAATACGTCAAGGAACTGGGCGACACCGACATCCTGATCAACTCCGGCTGCCCCGGCTTCACCGCCACCGACCTCAACGGCTTCCAAGGCGTCCGCACACCACAACAGGGCGCGGCCATCGCGATTCACCTCGCGACCCTGCCCGACGACGGACCGACCGGCGGATTCTTCGATGACGCCGGAACGGTGCCCTGGTGACAGCAGCCACACCGCGATCGAAGTGGGGAACCTGCGCTACAACCATCACCGGCCCCACGGAGCTGCCGACGGGCAGCCGCGGGCGTCGCGGTGCCGGTCCGCGCCGACAGCGTGCCGGCCTCACACAGCTAGAGGCGGCAGGCGTAGATGGCGGTGACCAGGATGGCCTTGGCGCCGATCTCCCAGAGCTGGTCCATCACCTGCTGGTGGCCCTTGCGGGGCACCATGGCCCGGACGGCGACCCAGCCCTCGCGGTGCAGCGGGGAGACCGTCGGCCCCTCCATGCCGGGAGTGATCGCGATGGCCTCGTCGATGCGCTCCGCCCGGATGTCGTAGTCGATCATCACGTAGTCGCGGGCCACCAGCACGCCCTGCAGCCGGCGGACGAGCTGGCCGAAGCCGGTCGACTCGGGCGCTCCGGCACGCTTGATCACGACGGCCTCGGAGTGGGCGATCGGCTCGCCGAACACCTCGAGGCCCACGTTGCGCAGCGTGGTGCCGGTCTCCACCACGTCGGCCACCGCGTCGGCGACGCCGAGCCGGATGGCGGTCTCCACGGCGCCGTCCAGCTTGATCACCCGGGCGTCGACGCCCTGGTCGGCGAGGTACTTGCCGAGCAGCCCGGCGTACGAGGTGGCCACGCGGAGCCCGGCGAGGTCGGCCACGCTGGAGTACGTGCCGGCGGGGGAGGCGAAGCGGAACGTGGACCGGCCGAAGCCGAGCGGCACGACCTCCTCGGCCGGGGCGCCGGAGTCGAACAGCATGTCCCTGCCGGTGATGCCGGCGTCGAGGGTGCCCTCGCCGACGTAGACCGCGATGTCACGCGGCCGGAGGAAGAACAGCTCGCAGTCGTTGTCGGGGTCGACGACCACGAGCTCCTTGCTGTCCGTACGCGGCCGGTATCCGGCCTCTTTCAGGATGGTCTGGGCGGCCTCGGTGAGCGCGCCCTTGTTCGGGACGGCGAGACGCAGCATGAGGTGAGATAACCCTTCCGGGATCGGGATGGACGAGGTCGTGAGACGCAGATGAGCCGCGAGCGGTCGCGGCTACAGATGCTTGTAGACCTCGTCCAGACCGACGCCGCGCGCCAGCATGAGGACCTGGATGTGGTAGAGGAGCTGCGAGATCTCCTCGGCCGCCCGCTCGGTGGACTCGTGCTCGGCCGCCATCCAGCTCTCCGCGGCCTCCTCCACGACCTTCTTGCCGATGGCATGGACGCCGGCGTCCAGGGCGGCCACGGTGCCGGAGCCCGCAGGCCGGGTCCGCGCCTTGTCTGCCAGCTCGGCGTACAGCTCGTCGAAGGTCTTCATGGTCTCTCTCGGGTCGTCGGGCGTGCGCGTCCAGGGTATCCGCCCGGACCAAGGGTATCCGCGCGGACGGCCGGGACGCGCCCGGCGTCCACGGTGCGAGACTGCCGGCCGGACCGGTCAGCCGAAGATCTTCCGGGCGATTTTGAGCTGCTCCTGCACCTGGTGCGTCTGGCCTCCCTCGTGGCCGTTGAACGGCCACACCGAGATGTCCTTGGGCCCCGCGTAGTGGTTGTAGGCGGCGAAGACGGTCGAGGGGGGCGTGATGCCGTCGCGCAGGCCCACGGAGAAGTGGGCGGGCGTGCGCGCGCGGGCGGCGAAGTTGAGCCCGTCGAAGTAGTCGAGCGTGGCGAAGACCTGGTCGACCTTGGTGCGGTGGATGGCGCAGAACCTGCCGAGCTCGGCGTACGGGTCCTCGTCGGTGATCTCGGCGGCCCGCCGCAGGTGGCACATGAAGGGCACGTTGATGAACGCGTAGGTCAGGTCGGGCACAAGCGCCGCCGCGGCCATGGCCATCGCGCCGCCCTGGCTGCCTCCGGACACGACGATCCGGCCGGGGTCCACGTCCGGGTGGCTGCGGGCCGCCTCGACCGCCCGCACCACGTCGGTGTACAGCCGGCGGTAGTAGTAGGCGTACGGATCGAGCACGCCCTGGGTCAGCTTGCCGGGCGTCTCCGGCCCGGCGCCGGGCGCCGGGTCCGGGGTGTCGCCCTGCCGCCAGCCGCCGCCCTGGCCGCGGGTGTCCATGCCGAGAACGGCGTAGCCGGCGGCGGGCCACAGCAGCCAGTCGTGCGGCAGCCCGCGGCCGCCGTTGTAGCCGATGAACTCCACGACGCACGGCAGCGGCCCCGACCGCGACGCCGGCGCCAGGAACCACCCCTTGATGGGATGCCCGCCGAACCCGGCGAACGTCACGTCGGACACGTCGACCATGGCCAGATCGGCGGCGTACGGCTCGAAGACCGCGGCCAGGTCGTGCTCGCGCGCCTCGGCGAGCGTGGCGTCCCAGAAGGCGTCGAAGTCCTCCGGCTCGCGACGCTCCGGCCGGTAGCTCCGCAACTGGTCAAGCGGCATGTCAACGAACATGAGGGCTCCCAGGGGCTGGGGCGGGCGGGGCACCCGCCGATCACCTGGCTCAGGCTACACAAGCACTCCGGTGAGCCGATTCGCTGGCACGGTTAAGGGGCTCAGCCGGCCGGAGCGTAAATCCCCGCCTCTTCGCTGACCTGGTGAGTCACATCAAACTCCCAGGTCAGCCATTCCGGCGCCGGGGAAACCCCCTATTGCAACTGATCCGGTTTAGTGCTGAGATCTGCACAAATTTGGAGCAAGGGAGGTACGGCCCGGCAGGCCACCGCCTCGCGGCGAGGCCGCTCCCGGGGGCCGCTGGAAGACAGGCGATCACACGATTTCCGTCAGGATCGGAGACACCCATGCGACGAACGACGGCAGCCGTCAGCGCTGCCCTGATCACCGCGCTCGGTGCGGGCTGCGCCACGAGCGGCAAGCCGGAGACGAAACAGGCGGACGCCGGGGTCCCCGCCACGATCAGCTGGTGGTCCACGGGAGGCGACGACGAGACGGCGGCCTTCCAGAAGGCGGCCGATCTCTACAAGAAGTCCCACCCCGGCGTGACGATCAAGGTGCAGACCCTCAGCTGGGACGACGCGTACGCCAAGCTGCTCGCGGCCTCCACGAGCAGGAGCGGGCCGGACATCCTGTCCGGCGGCCTGACCTGGACCATCCAGTTCGGCATGCGCGGCGCGATGGTGGACCTGCGCAAGTACGGGATCGAGGCGCTGCGGGCCCAGGCGCAGCCGGCCCAGTGGAAGTCGGCCGTCTCGCCGGACGGCACGGTATACGGCGTGCCGCTCGACATGTCGACCCACGCGCTGTACTACCGCAAGGACCTGCTCGGCAAGGCGGGGGTGACGGCTCCCCCGAAGACCTGGGACGAGCTGACGGCCGACATCGGCAAGCTCAGGAGCGCCGGGGTGAAACGGCCCTTCAGCATCGACTGGGGCAACCTCGACTGGATCGGCTTCTTCAACTACCTCCACCAGGCCGGCGGCGCCTTCTACACAGCGGACTGCAAACCCTCCCTCGACACCCCGCAGGCCGAGCGGGCGCTGTCGTACTGGGTGGACCTCTACCGGAAGCACGGCGCCCCCACCGACACCGTGGCGGGCGGGGACGCGCTGGAGACCGGCACGGCGATGGTGTCCGGAGGCTCCTGGATCGCCATGAGCCTCGACACCGACAAGCCGGAGCTGAAGGGCAAGTGGGCCATGGCCGCGCTGCCGGCCGGTCCGGCGGGCCCCACCACCTTCATCGGCGGCCGGGCCGTCGGGGTGACGTCGTACAGCAAGTACGTCCAGCAGTCGGCCGACTTCGTCAAGTTCCTCTACAGCGACCAGGCCCTCGACGCGATCGCCGCCGAGTCGAGGGCGCGCAACGTGGCCTTCATCCCGCCCCGGCCGGACAAGATCGCGACCTCGTCGTTCACGCCGGAGCAGTCGGCGGTGTTCGCCGGCATCATCAAGACCGGCGCCGCCGCGCCCGGCTGCCCGGGCTGGGACGACAGCGCGCCCGACGTCGCCAAGCAGCTGCAGTCGGCGATCCTCGGCAGGGCGGACCTGAAGACCGCCCTCAGCGAGGCCGCCAAGATCATGGAACGCAACGCCGGATAGCCGTACGGCCAGGGCCGGCGGCACACCTGACCTTCCACCGGCCCTGGTGCCACCTTCCAACTGGAGGCCACATGGCACCGCACGCCTCGCCCCGGATGTCCCGGTGGCGGCGCCACGGCACGTCCTACCTGATGCTGCTCCCCTTCCTGGGGCTGTTCGCGGGGTTCCTGGTATGGCCGCTGGCCAACTCGCTCTACCTCAGCTTCACCCGCTTCGACGGGGTGAACGTCCCCGAGTTCGCCGGCCTGGACAACTTCCGGCGGCTGCTCACGGACGACGACCGGTTCCGCCACGCGCTGGGCAACACGTTCGTCTACGTCGTCGCGTCCGTCGGGATCGGCACGCTGCTGTCGCTCGGGCTCGCCCTGGCGTTCAGCGAGTCGGGATGGGCGCACCGAATCATGCGCACGATCTTCTTCCTGCCCTCGGTGACCTCGTCCATCGCGGTGATGCTGCTATGGAAGTGGATCTTCAATCCGGGTGACTTCGGCCTGGCCAACACGGTCGTCGGCTGGTTCGGCGGCCGGCCCCTGCAGTGGCTGTCCACGCCCGGCCTCACGATCCCGATCCTGGTGCTCATGTCGGTCTGGGGCGGCATGGGGTACGGGATGGTCCTCTACGTCGCCGGGCTCAACACGATCCCGTACGAGTACTACGAGGCGGCCCGCATCGACGGCGCCTCGACCTGGCAGCAGTTCCGGAGCATCACGCTGCCGCTGCTGCGGCCGGTCACCACGTACGTGGTCATCACCGGGCTGATCACGGCCTTCCAGATCTTCGAGGCCGTCTACATCGTGTTCCGGGGGACCAACAACGTCGGCGGGATCCTCGACTCGGGTCTGATGATCGTCCCCTACCTGTACGACCAGGGCTTCACGCACTTCAAGCTCGGCTACGCCTCGGCGGTCGCCTGGGTGCTCTTCCTGATCATCTTCACGATCAGCCTGGTCAACCTGCGCGTCGGCCGCGCGATGAAGGAGCTGTCATGACCGTCGTCCCCACCACGGTGCCGCAGGCCGGAACGGGGGCGTCGGCGGCGCCGCGCACCGGCCGCAACTCCCCGCGCCGCTCCACCAGGAACGGCCACCTGCTCCGGCTGCCGTTCTACCTGCTGTCCCTGACGATGATCGTGCCGTTCTACTGGATGGTGATCAGCGTCTTCAAGCCGGTCGGCGAGCTGAACCGGCAGCCGCCGTCATTCGTGCCGCGGAGCCCGACGCTGGACAACTTCTACGACCCGGACTACTCGGCCACCAGGATCAACCCCGGCCACCTGCAGGGCATCTTCCAGCGCTACCAGGTGGACTTCGGGTTCGGCCGGTTCATGTTCAACAGCCTCCTCATCACGGTCACCATCACCGCCGGCTCACTGGTGATCGCCTCGCTCGCGGCGTATGTCATCACCAAGCACCGGGTGCCCGGCCGCCGGGCGATCTTCCTGATGATCATCGCCTCGATGATGGTGCCCTGGCAGACGACGCTGATCCCCAACTACGTGATCATGCGGAACCTGGGATGGCTGGACAGCTACGAGGGCTACATCGTCCCGGCGCTGGCCAAGGCGTTCGTGCTGTTCTTCCTCGTGCAGTTCCTGCATTCGATCCCCGACGAGCTGATCCAGGCCGCCCGGGTCGACGGCGCGGGAGAGTGGCGCATCTGGTGGCGGATCGTGCTGCCGCTCCTGCGGCCCGCCCTCGCGGCCATGTCGATCTTCATCGTGCTCGCCGAGTGGAACAACTTCCTGTGGCCGCTGATCATCGTGCAGAGCGACGAGATGGCCAACATCCCGGTCGCCCTCGCCCGGCTGAACTCATACTTCTCCGGGGCGCAGCACCAGGGGGCGATCATGGCGGGCGGGCTGCTCGCCTCGCTGCCGACGATCGGGTTCTTCCTGGCGTTCCAGCGGTACTTCACCCGCGGGATCGTGCTGAGCGGCGTGAAGGGCTGACCCCGGCCCGGCCGGGATCAGCCCTTCAGTCACTGCGTTTCAGTCACAGCGTTTCCGTGACTGCGTTTCAGTCACAGCGCTTCCGTGACTGCGTTTCTGTTGCGGCGCCGGCGCCTCAGCGGCCGGTGACCTGACGGCCGCGGCCCGCCTGGGCGACACCGCGCTCCGCGGGCCGCCCGGTGGAACGCCCACCGGCGTAGCCCTCGGATCGCGCCGTACGGACGCCGGAGCGGCCACGCGGCGCGTCACGGCGGTCGCCGCGCACCTCGCCCCTGAAGCCGCCGCCGGCAACGTCGCCGCGCTGCTCGGAGCGGCCCTCGCCGTTCCAGGAGGAGTACGAGGGCTGGCCGCCCTGCGCGCCGGCCGGCCTGCGCCGGCGGCGGTCGTCGCGGGGCTGGTCGTCACGGCGCAGCGGCTTGCGCACCTCGGGCTCCCACACGGGAACCGAGCGGCCGCTCGGCCGGCGGGCGCCGGCGATCTCGGCGAGGACCGGGTCGCCCGGCCTGACCCGGTGCTTGGACGGGGTGACCCCGGCCTTGCGGGTCATGGACTCGGTGGACCGGCGCTCGCTCGGCAGGACCAGGGTGAGCACGCTGCCGCGCTCGCCCGCCCTTGCCGTACGGCCGCCGCGGTGCAGGTAGCTCTTGTGGTCCATCGGCGGGTCCACGTGCAGCACCAGGCTCACGTCGTCCACGTGGATGCCGCGCGCGGCGACGTCCGTGCAGACGAGCACCGGGATCTTGCCCTCGCGGAACTCGCCGAGGATCCGGGTGCGCTGGTTCTGCCGCTTGCCGCCGTGCAGGCCGCCGGCCTGGATCCCGGCGCGGGCGAGCTGCTTCACCACGCGGTCGACGCCGTGCTGGGTGCGGACGAACAGGATCGTCCGGCCCTCACGGTTGGCGATCTCGGCCGTGACGTCGGGCTTGTCGTCCCGCTCCACCTGCACCAGGTGGTGCTCCATGGTCTCGACCGACGAGGTCGCCGGGTCGAGCGAGTGGACGATCGGGTCCGTCAGGAACCGCCGCACCAGCTTGTCGACGTCGCCGTCCAGCGTGGCCGAGAACAGCAGCCGCTGGCCGCCGGCCGGCGTCTGCTGGATGAGCGCGGTCACCACCGGGAAGAAGCCGAGGTCGCACATGTGGTCGGCCTCGTCGAGCACGGTGACCATGACGTCCTGGAGCGAGCACTCGCCCTGCTGGATGAGGTCGGTGAGACGCCCGGGGGTGGCGACGACGATGTCGACGCCGCGCCGCAGGGCCTCGATCTGGCGGCCCATCGGCATGCCGCCGACGACCGTCCTGGTGCGCAGGCCGAGCCCGCGGCCGAGCGGCTCGACCGTGTCGGCGACCTGGAGGGCCAGCTCGCGGGTCGGGACGAGGATGACCGCGCGGGGGCGCTTGGGCAGCGCCTTGTGGCCCGCGATGCGGGCCATCGTGGGCAGGCCGAAGGCCAGGGTCTTGCCGGAGCCGGTCTGGCCCCTGCCGAGCACGTCGTGCCCGGCGAGGATGTCGGGGATGGCCGCGCGCTGGATCGGGAACGGCGCGGTGATGCCCTGGCGGACGAGGCCCGTGACGAGCGGTTGGGGCAGCCCGAGCAGGGCGAACTCGGCCGGGGTCTCCGTGCCGAGGTCAGAGGTGGTCACGCAATCGTGCCTTTCGTTGGAGATGACGTGCCTGAACACGCGGGCGCGTCACTTCTGCGAAAGGACGTGCCGGTACATGTACGGCTGGGCCGTACCTGGAACGCGGGATTCGGATCCCGCATCGAAGTCATGGGGCGGCCGGTGGTTCGGATCACCGGCGAACAGGCCCCCGCGACGCGACGTCCCGCAGAAGTGGAGGCCGCCGATTGTCGTGGCGGCCCTCCCACGGACGCCTTCTCTCACGTCGCACAAGGCACAGCAAAAAACAACTGTACGGCATTCCCGGACTCCACGGGAAGATCCGCGAATTCGGCGGCGCGTCGCGCCGGCGCGATCAGACGTTGAAGCCGAGCATCCGGAGCTGGTCGCGGCCCTCATCGGTGATCTTGTCCGGCCCCCACGGCGGCAGCCACACCCAGTTGATCACCACGCCGGACACCAGGTCGGCCAGCGCCGAGTTGGCCTGGTCCTCGATGACGTCGGTCAGGGGACAGGCGGCGCTCGTCAGGGTCATGTCGATCGTCGCGATCGGCCGCTCGCCCTCGCCCGCGGGGTCCAGGTTGACGCCGTAGACCAGGCCGAGGTCGACGACGTTGATCCCCAGCTCGGGGTCGACGACGTCCCTCAGCGCCTCGGTCACGTCGTCGAGGGAGGGCGCCCCGTCGTACGGGGGGACGGCTGTCGGCGTCTCGGTGGGCTTGCTCACGTCGTCTCCTCGCATCGCGGCACGCCCGTCCTCAGGGCGCCGCCGCACCTTCCTGCAACACGGCTGGTAACACGGCCTGGGCGGCCGATCATCCCTGGCTCCTCATCAGCGCGTCCTTGTAGGCCATCCAGGCCAGCAGCGCGCACTTGACGCGGGCGGGGAACTTCGCCACGCCGGCGAACGCCACGGCGTCTCCCAGGACGTCCTCGTCGGGCTCCACCTGCCCGCGGCCCTGCATCAGCCGGGTGAACTCGTCCACGACCGACAGGGTCTCCTCGACGGTCGAGCCGGTCGCGAGCTCGTGCAGCACCGACGCGGCGGCCTGGCTGATGGAGCAGCCCTGCCCGTCGTAGGACACGTCGAGGACCTTGCCCCCGTCGGCCACCTTCACCCGCATGGTGACCTCGTCACCGCAGGTGGGGTTCACATGGTGGACCTCCGCGTCGTACGGCTCGCGCAGCCCCCGTCCCTGAGGGTGCTTGTAGTGCTCCAGGATCAGCTCCTGGTACATGCTTTCCGCGATCATGGCTTAGCCGAACACCTTCTGCACGTGGTGGAGGCCGCGGACCAGTGCGTCGATCTCGGCCGTCGTGTTGTAGAGGTAGAAAGACGCCCGCGTCGTCGCCGGTATGCCGAACCGCAGGTGGAGCGGGCGGGCGCAGTGATGACCTACCCGTACGGCGATGCCGTACACGTCGTCCAGGATCTGCCCGACGTCGTGGGGGTGGATGCCCTCTAAGGTGAACGACACGGTCCCGCCGCGGGCGATGGCCGTGGCGGGGCCGATGATCCTCAGGCCGGGGACCTGCGGGAGGACGTCCAAGGCGTAACCGACGAGCCGCCTCTCATGGGCCTTGATCTCGTCCATGCCGACCGAGGTCAGGTAGTCGATCGCGGCGCCGAGGCCGACGGCCTCGACGATGGGCGGCGTCCCCGCCTCGAACTTGTGCGGCACCGGGGCGTAGGTCGAGTGGTCCATCCAGACCGCCTCGATCATCTCCCCGCCGCCGAGGAACGGCGGCATGGCGTCGAGCAGCTCCCGGCGGCCCCACAGCACGCCGATGCCGGACGGGCCGACCATCTTGTGGCCGGTGAAGGCCACGAAGTCCACGCCCAGCTCCGCCACGTCGACCGCCTGGTGCGGCACCGACTGGGAGGCGTCGAGCATCATCAGCGCGCCGACCTCGCGGACCCGCGCCAGGATCGGCGACACCGAGTTGACCGTGCCGAGCACGTTCGACTGGTGCGTGATCGAGACGATCTTGGTGCGTTCGGTGACGAGCTCGTCGAGGCCGCCGATGTCGAGGCGGCCCTCGTCGGTGACCGGGAACCAGCGCAGGGTCGCGCCGGTCCGCTGGGCGAGGAACTGCCACGGCACGATGTTGGAGTGGTGCTCCATCTCCGAGATGACGATCTCGTCGCCGGGGCCGACCCGGAACCGCTCGTCGGTGTTCAGCGGGTTGCCGAAGCCGTAGGCGACCAGGTTGATCGCCTCGGAGGCGTTCTTGGTGAAGATCACCTCGTCGCGCGAGGGCGCGCCGATGAACGCGGCGACCTTGTCGCGGGCGCCCTCGTACGCCTCGGTCGACTCGCTGCCCAGGGCGTGCAGCGCCCTGCCCACGTTCCCGTAGTGGGACGCGAGGTGCTCCCGCATGGTGTCGATCACCTGGTTCGGCTTCTGCGAGGAGTTCGCGGAGTCGAGGTAGACCAGGGGGCGCCCGCCGGGCAGCTCGCGGGAGAGAATCGGGAAGTCCTTCCTGATCCTCTCCACGTCGAAGCTCGGGTCACTCATCAGGCGGTCGCCTTCGCGTACGCCTCGTAGCCCTCGGCCTCGAGCTTGTCGGCCAGCTCAGGGCCGCCCTCCTCGACGATCCGCCCGCCGGCGAACACGTGGACGTGGTCGGGGGTGACGTACCGCAGGATGCGGGTGTAGTGGGTGATCAGCAGCACGCCGGTGTCGCCCTGCGACCGGAACCGGTTGATGCCCTCGGAGACCACGCGCAGCGCGTCGACGTCGAGGCCGGAGTCGGTCTCGTCGAGGACGGCGATCTTCGGCTTGAGCAGCTCGAGCTGGAGGATCTCGTGGCGCTTCTTCTCACCGCCGGAGAAGCCCTCGTTGGTGTTGCGCTGGGCGAAGGCCGGGTCGATGGACAGCCCGTCCATGCCCGCCTTCAGGTCCTTGGCGAACTCGCGCAGCTTGGGGGCCTCGCCGCGGACGGCGGTCACCGCCGAGCGCAGGAAGTTGGACACGGTCACGCCGGGGACCTCGACGGGGTACTGCATGGCGAGGAACAGGCCGGCGCGGGCGCGCTCGTCCACGGACATGCCGAGGAGGTCCTCGCCGTCCAGCAGGACGCTGCCGGAGGTGACGGTGTACTTGGGGTGGCCGGCGATCGCGTAGGCCAGGGTGGACTTGCCGGAGCCGTTCGGCCCCATGATCGCGTGGGTCTCGCCGGAGCGCACGACCAGGTCGACGCCGCGCAGGATCTCCTTGTCGCCCACGGCGACGTGCAGGTCACGAATCTCAAGGGTGGGCACAGTTACTCCTTCGAGAGCGAGACGAACACGTCGTCGCCGTCGATCTTGACTCGGTATACGTTCACGGGTTTGGTGGCGGGCGGGCCGGTCGGCTTGCCGCTGCGCAGGTCGAAGCACGAGCCGTGCAGCCAGCACTCCAGGGTGCTGTCGTAGACCTCGCCCTCGCTGAGGCGCACCTCGGCGTGCGAGCAGACGTCGTGGAGGGCGTAGACGTCCTGCCCGGTGCGGACCAGCGCGACGGGGACGCCGTCCACCTCCAGGCCGATGACCCCCTCGTCGGGGATGTCGGCCACCTGGCAGACCTTCTCCCATCCCCCGGCGGCGCTCATCGGGCCAGCTCCGTCTCCACCGCCGTCAGCACGCGGTCGCGGATCTCGGGAAGCTCGATCTTCTCCAGCAGCTGCGCGAAGAACCCGTGGATGACCAGGCGGCGCGCCTCGTCGAACGGGATGCCGCGGGCCTGCAGGTAGAAGATCTGCTCGTCGTCGAGGCGGCCGGAGGCGGAGGCGTGGCCGGCGCCGGCGACCTCGCCGGTGAGGATCTCCAGGTTGGGCACCGAGTCGGCGCGGGCGCCGTCGGTGAGGATCAGGTTGCGGTTCAGCTCGTAGGTGTCGGTACCCTCGGCCTCCGCGCGGATGATCACGTCGCCGATCCACACGGCGTGCGCCTCGTCGCCCTGCAGCGCGCCCTTGTAGGTCACGTTGCTGCGGCAGTTCGGCACCGTGTGGTCGACCAGCAGGCGGTGCTCCACGTGCTGCCCGGCGTCCACGAAGTACAGGCCGGTCAGGTCGGCGTCGCCGCCCGGCGCCGCGTACGACACCGAGGGCGACAGCCGTACGAGGTCGCCGCCGAGGGTGACCACGAACGACCGGAACGTCGCGTCCTTGCCGAGCAGGGCGTGGTGATGCGAGACGTGGACGGCGTCGTCGTCCCAGTCCTGCAGGCTGACGACCTTCAGCGTCGCGCCGTCGCCGACGGCGAACTCGACGTTGTCGGCGTAGACGGCGCTGCCCCGGTGGTCGAACACCAGCAGGGCCTCGGCCATCGGCTCCAGCGTCACGAGGATGTGGCCGTAGGCCGCGCCGTCCACGGACGTCCCGCGGATGGTCACCACGGTCGGCCTGGAGGCCACGGTCATCCGCGGCACGGTCAGCACCGTGGCCTTCTCGAACGAGGTGTAGGCCTGCGCGCTGACCCGGTCACCCGGCACGTACGCCTTGCCGAGCCGGGCGTCGTCGCGGGTGACGGTCTCCACCGTCACCTCGGGCGCCGCGTCGACGTCGACGACCACGGCGCCGGACCCGCCGGCGGTGCCGTTGTGCAGGCCCTTGAGGCGGGCGAGCGGGGTGAACCGCCACTCCTCCTCGCGGCCCGTCGGCACCGGGAAGTCCTCCACCCGGAACGACGACATCTCGTGGAGAGTCGAGAGCGGCTTCGTCTCGAGACCCATCAGCCGACGGCTCCTTCCATCTGCAGCTCGATCAGGCGGTTCAGCTCGAGCGCGTACTCCATCGGGAGCTCGCGGGCGATCGGCTCGACGAACCCGCGCACGATCATGGCCATCGCCTCGTCCTCGTTGAGTCCGCGGCTCATGAGGTAGAACAGCTGGTCCTCCGACACCTTCGAGACCGTGGCCTCGTGGCCCATCGACACGTCGTCCTCGCGGACGTCGACGTACGGGTAGGTGTCGGACCGGCTGATCTGGTCGACCAGCAGGGCGTCGCACTTGACGGTCGAGGCCGACCCGGCCGCGCCCTCCTCGATCTGCACGAGGCCGCGGTAGGAGGTCCGGCCGCCGGCGCGGGCGACGGACTTGGAGATGATCGTCGAGGACGTCTTCGGTGCGAGGTGCACCATCTTGGCGCCCGCGTCCTGGTGCTGGCCCTCACCGGCGAAGGCGACAGACAGGGTCTCGCCCTTGGCGTGCTCGCCCATCAGGTAGACGGCCGGGTACTTCATCGTGACCTTGGAGCCGATGTTGCCGTCGATCCACTCCATGGTCGCGCCCTCGTAGGCGACGGCGCGCTTGGTGACCAGGTTGTAGACGTTGTTCGACCAGTTCTGGATGGTCGTGTAACGGCAGCGGGCGCCCTTCTTCACGATGATCTCCACGACCGCCGAGTGCAGCGAGTCGGACGAGTAGATCGGCGCGGTGCAGCCCTCGACGTAGTGGACGTAGGAGTTCTCGTCCACGATGATCAGCGTCCGCTCGAACTGGCCCATGTTCTCGGTGTTGATCCGGAAGTAGGCCTGGAGCGGGATCTCGACGTTGACGTTCGGCGGGACGTAGATGAACGAGCCACCCGACCACACCGAGGTGTTCAGCGACGCGAACTTGTTGTCGCCCACCGGGATGACCGAGCCGAAGTACTCCTTGAAGAGCTCCTCGTGCTCACGCAGGCCGGTGTCGGTGTCGACGAAGATGACACCCTTCTCCTCGAGGTCCTCGCGGATCTTGTGGTAGACGACCTCGGACTCGTACTGCGCGGCGACACCCGCGATGAGGCGCTGCTTCTCCGCCTCGGGGATGCCGAGCTTGTCGTAGGTGCTCTTGATGTCCGCGGGCAGCTCGTCCCAGCTCGCGGCCTGCTTCTCGGTGGAGCGGACGAAGTACTTGATGTTCTCGAAGTCGATGCCGGTGAGGTCGGCGCCCCACGTGGGCATGGGCTTCTTGCGGAACAGCCGGAGGCCCTTGAGGCGCAGGTCGAGCATCCACTCCGGCTCGTTCTTGAGCGCGGAGATGTTGCGGACGACCTCTTCGGACAGCCCACGCTTGGCCGCTGAGCCGGCCACGTCCGAGTCGGCCCAGCCGAACTTGTAATTCCCGAGGCCTTCCAGCTCCGGGCGGTCGGTGACAGTCACCTTCCGGACTCCTTGCTCGTCGATGTGCTCGATAGGTCGGTGCGCGCCTGCCGTCCGGCCAGCGCGTGGGAACTCACATGGGTGGTGCAGACCCCGTCGCCGTTGGCGATCGTGGCCAGTCGCTGGACGGGGGTGCCCAGCAGCTTCGCGAACGCCTCGGTCTCGGCCTCGCACAGCTGGGGGAACTGCGCCGCCACGTGGGCCACCGGGCAGTGGTGCTGGCACAGCTGCTCGCCGCCCTTGCCCGTCTCGGTGGCCGAGGCCGCGTAGCCCTCCGCCGACAGCGCCTCGGCGAGGACCCGGACCCGCTGGCCCTCGGGGACGTCGCGCATGAGCGCCTCCAGCCTGCCCACCAGGCCGGACACCTGCGCCCTGGCGAACTCCGACACCGCCTCCACGCCGATCCGCTCGGCCACGAAGCGCAGCGCGCTGCCGGCCAGGTCGTCGTAGGCGTGGACGAAGGCGCTGCGGCCCGCGTCGGTGATGCCGAACATCTTCGCCGGCCTGCCGCGCCCGCGCTGGCCGCGCGGCCGGACCGTACGCGGCTCGATCATGCCCTCGGCGAGCAGCGCGTCGAGGTGGCGGCGTACGGCGGCCGGGGTCAGGCCGAGCCGCTCCCCGAGCGCCGCCGCGGTGACCGGGCCGTGCTCCAGGATGAGCCTGGCCACCCTGGCCCGGGTGCCGCGCTCGGCCGTCACCTGCGCGGACGCGGGGGGTGCAAGATGGGGAGTGGAGACGCGCACGTGCTCGGGCGACGCCTGAGACGGCCGCGGCGTCGCGGCCTTCTCTGCGTTCGTCTTACCGGGCACGTATTTCACAACATCAGTGTGCCGTAATTCCTTCCCCTACGACAAACCCAACGGCGGTTCGATAGGAATGCAATATCTCACGCAGGAAAGCCTTACCTAACCTGGGGTGATACGAGACTTTACCGGCCGCCGGCGCTCTGTCAGGGATCCGCCGTCCGGACCGGGCCCCCCTCTCCCTAGACTCCAATTGGATCCCACGACCGACGAAGCGCCATGACGGCGCGTCAGCCTTGAGGGGAGGCCGGTGAGGTGCGGGCGGTCGACAGCGCCCCCGGCGGCGAAGCCGCCGTCGATATCCGCGGGCTGGTGAAGCGGTACGGGCGGAAGACGGCCGTCGACGGGCTGACCCTGACCTGCGCCAGGGGCGAGGTCACGGCGATCCTCGGGCCCAACGGCGCGGGGAAGACCTCGACGATCGAGATCTGCGAGGGCTTCCGCCGGCCGGACGGGGGGACGGTGCGGGTGCTCGGCCTCGACCCGGCCGACCCGTCGCTGAGGCCCCGCCTCGGCGTGATGCTCCAGGCCGGCGGCGTCCCCCCGGCGGTGCGCGCGGGCGAGTGGCTCAAGGTGATCGCCCGTTTCCACGCCCACCCGCTCGACCCGGACGCCCTGCTTGAGCTGCTCGGCCTGACCGAGCACGCCCGCACGCCGTACCGGCGGCTGTCCGGAGGGCAGCAGCAGCGGCTGTCGCTGGCCGCGGCCGTCATCGGACGGCCCGAGCTGGTGTTCCTCGACGAGCCGACCGCCGGGCTCGACCCCCAGGCCCGCCACGCCTGCTGGGACCTGGTGACCGCCCTGCGGGCCGCCGGGGTGGCGGTGGTGCTGACGACCCACCAGATGGACGAGGCCGAGAAGCTGTCGGACCGGGTGGTCGTCATCGACCACGGCCGGGTGGTGGCCGAGGGCACCCCGGAGACGCTGACCGGCGCCGAGCGGCAGCTCCGATTCCGCGCCCGCCCCGGGCTGAACGTCGAGGAGCTGCTGTACGCGCTGCCGCCGGGGAGCGCCGCCAAGGAGTCGCCCTCGGGGCACTACATCATCGAGGGGCAGGTCGGCCCCCAGCTGCTCGCGACGGTCACGGCGTGGTGCGCGTCAGAGGGCGTCACCACCGAGGACCTGCGCATCGAGCGCCGGACGCTGGAGGACGTCTTCCTCGAACTCACCGGGCGTGAGCTCCGGTGACTCCACACCCACAACGCGGAACGCACCCGGAACGCGAGACCAGGACATGACGGCACTCGACTTCACGCCCAGGCCGGGAGCCGCCCCGCTCCCCCGCATGGTCCTCGCGCAGGCGGGCGCCGAGACGCGGGCGATGCTCCGCAACGGCGAGCAGCTCCTGCTCACCATGATCATTCCGATCCTCCTGCTCGTGGGCTTCTCCGCGGCCCCCCTGATCGACGTGGGCGGGCAAAGAATCGACTTCGTCGCGCCGGGGATCCTCGCCCTGGCCGTCATGTCCACCGCGTTCACCGGGCAGGCCATCGCGACCGGCTTCGAGCGGCGCTACGGCGTGCTCAAGCGGCTCGGCGCGACGCCCCTGTCGCGGGCCGGGCTGCTGCTGGCCAAGACCTGCGCCGTCCTCGCCGTGGAGGCGGCGCAGGCCGTGGTGATCAGCGGGGTCGCGCTGGCCCTGGGCTGGTCGCCGCACGGCAACCCCCTGTGGGCGGTGCTGCTGGTCCTGCTCGGCACGGCCGCCTTCAGCGGGCTGGCCCTGCTCATGGCGGGGACGCTGCGGGCCGAGGCCACGCTCGCGGGGGCGAACCTCGTCTACCTGGTGCTCCTCGGCCTCGGCGGCGTGCTGTTCCCGCTGAGCTCGTTCCCCTCGGGCGCGCAGCCGGTGCTCAGGCTGCTGCCCATCGGCGCGCTGACCGACGGCATGCGATCGGTCCTGGGCCAGGGCGCCGGCCTTCCCGCCGGCCCCCTGCTCGTGCTGGCCTGCTGGGCCGCCGTGACCCTCCTCCTGGCCGCGCGCACGTTCCGCTGGGAGTGAGGCGGGAGCACCGGCGGAGCCGCGCCGGATCCCCGATGTAGTCCGTCCCAGACCACGGCGACCGGTGGTCTCCACCAGCCCGGCGGGTGGGGCCAGCCATATTCCGACACGTGGCCAAGGCGGTGATCGCCGCTGTCCTGCTGATCGTGCTCGTGGCGCTCGCCGTTCTCGTCTGGAAGGCGTTCCTGAGGGCCGGCGGTCGAGGCGCGGGAAGGAGGGCCGCCCTCGCGTCGGCCGGCGTTCTCGTCACGATGCTCGCGTTGTCGTCGCTGGCGACCGTGATGGCCAACGTCCAGGGTGCGGTGGCGCCCTTCGCCTCACTGTTGCCGATGCTGCCGGCCGGCGCACCCGGCGGGGAACTCGCCGGCACGCTCCATCAGGTCCGGCGGCGACTGGCCGGCTCCTTGATCACGGGTGACCGGATCCCTCCTGCCCTCGACGCGATGATCAGCGATTTCTCCCGGTATCACGTGGCGATGGCCGTGATCGCCGCGATCGTGGCGGCCGCCCTCATCGTCGCGAGCGTGGTGTCGTGGAGGAGGTTCGCCGCAACGGAGTCGCCCGGCACGCGGACGAAGGGGCTGCTGGGGGCGTTCGGTGTTCTCTCGGCGTCGTTGTCGCCGGCCGTGATCGTCGTCGCCGTGGCGAACGCGACCACCGCGGCCGACCCGGCGCCGGCCCTCTCAGCCTTCTTCCAAAGCGGATGGTGACGTACCCCGAGGGCGATCGGTTTCCGCTCTCCGGAAGAACGAGCGGCCTTCGCGGTGCGTCGCTTTGATCGGTGCGGGAGCTTTTGATCGGCGCGGGAGCTTTTGATCGGCGCGGGAGCTTTTGATCGGCGCGGGAGCTTTTGATCGGCGCGGGAGCTTTTGATCGGCACGGGAACTTTGATCGGCACGGGAGCTTTGATCGGCACGGGAGCTTTGATCGGCACGGGAGCTTTGATCGGCACGGGAGCGGGAACCGGACGCGTATCGGTAACCCCGCCCTGAATGCGGGCGTATTTGGTGGTACGGCATAGTGCTCCATGTCCCCCGATTTCCCCGTGCCTGGAGTTTCCGCATGTCCGCTGAGTCCCTGTCCGGATCCGTCCCGCCGTACCGGGGCAGGCTGGGGCCCGGCAAGGCGCTGCGGGCGGCGTCCGACGCGGTGCCCCCCTCGGGGCTGGTGCTGCTCGCCATCGTGTCGGTGCAGGTGGGCGCGGGGCTGGCCAAGAACCTGTTCGCGCAGCTCCCGCCGTCCGCCGTGGTGTTCCTCCGCATCGCGACCGGCGCGGTCATACTGGTCGCGATGGCCCGGCCGAAGGTGCGCGGGCTGTCCAGGCGCGACCTGGCCGTCGGCGTCGCCTTCGGGCTGAGCCTCGGCCTGATGAACCTGTCGTTCTACGAGGCCCTGGCGCGGCTGCCGATCGGAATCGCGGTGGCCATCGAGTTCCTCGGCCCGCTGACGCTGGCGGTGGTCTCGTCCCGCCGCCGGATGGACCTGCTGTGGGTGGCGCTGGCCGCCGCCGGCGTGCTCCTGCTCGCGCCCTGGGACCAGGCGGGCGCGGCGAGCTGGGCGGGCATCGGGTTCGCCGCGCTGGCCGGCGCCTTCTGGGCCGCCTACATCGTCTTCTCCGCCGCCACCGGGGCCCGCTTCCCCGGGGCGAGCGGCCTGTCGTTCGCCATGGTCGTGTCCACGCTGGCGATCACGCCGGTGGGCGTGGCGGCGGGCGGGAGCGATCTGCTGCGGCCCGAGATCCTGCTCGTCGGCGCGGGCGTGGGGCTGCTGTCGTCGGTCATCCCGTACTCCTTGGAGCTGGAGGCCCTGCGCAGGATGCCGAAGCGGGTCTTCGGCATCCTGATGAGCCTCGAACCCGCCGTCGCCGCGCTCGTCGGGCTGTTCGTGCTCGGCGAGGTGCTCCAGGCCAGGGAGTGGGCCGCGATCGGCTGCGTGGTGATCGCCTCCATCGGCGCCACCCGCTCCGGCCCCTGACCCTGGCGGCCCTTCACACGGCACGCCGCCCGCCGCCCGCCGCCGGGCACGCCGCGCGGCAGCAAGGAGGCCCGTGCCGGGCGGCGCCCACAATTGTGCCCGCGCGCCGGGCGGCGCCTACAGCTGTGCGCGCGCCTCCTCGACCGAGCGCATGACGCCGTGAGCTCCGTTCGCCTCGGCGATGGCGCCCGCCTCCTCGATCAGCGCGAGGGCCTGGTCACGCTCGCCCCGGCCGGCGGCGATGTACGCCAGGCCGATCAGGTTCGCGGCGACGCCGGGCATGAACCCGATCTCCCGGCGGAGCCGCACCGACTCCTCCAGCCGTTCGCGCGCCGCGTCCAGCCGCCCCGCGAAGTGCTCCGCGATGCCCAGGTGCCGCAGCGCGTACGACATCGTCAGCTTGTCGCCCACCTGGGCGGCGAGCTCGCGGGAGCGCTCGAGAAGGGGAACGGCCGACTCGGCGTCGTTCCGGACGACCTGGTGGAAGACACCGATCCAGAACAACGACTCCGCCTCGCCCCGCACGTCGCCGAGCCTGCGGTAGACATCAGCCGCGCGCTGGAACAGCTCCTGCTCCGCCGGGTCCTCGCCCCGCCCGTCGAGGAACCGCCCGTGCAGGATCCGGCCACGGGCCAGGGCCAGATCGGCCTCGACCGCGTCCAGGTCCGGATCGGCGGCGTCCAGGGCGCCGGCGTCGCCGGCGAAGACGAAGCGTTCGTAGAGCATCCGGGCACGTTCGATCCGGTCTTCCGCGTTCGTCGTCATCCCGGTCCTCCATGGCCGCGGGCGGCTTCCAAGTGGTCGTTCATGATGCGCCCGGCGGCGTCCGCGTCTCCGGCGGCCACGGCTTCGAGGAGGTCCAGATGCCGGCGGGCCGCGCCGGCGAGGTCCGGGCCCGGGCCGTGCAGCCGCGCGCGGCCGCGCAGGTCGCGCACGACCTCCACCAGCCGCCCGTTGCCCGCCATGCCCAGCATCGCCAGATGGAACCGCAGGTCGGCGCTGACGTAGGCGAGCGTGTCGCCCCGCCGGGCGGCCGAGACGATCTCCTCGGCCAGCGGCCGCAGCGCCTCGACGTCGACGCGGCCCTCCCGGGCCAGCCGGACCACCGTCGGCACCTCGATCAGCCGCCGGATCTCGAAGATCTCGTCGAGGTCGCGCCGGGACACCTCCACCACGCGGAAGCCCTTGTTGCGCACCGCCTCGACCAGCCCTTCCTTGGCCAGGTCGAGCATGGCCTCCCTGACGGGAGTGGCCGACACGCCGAAGCGGGCGGCCAGCGCGGGGGCCGAGTAGAGGGTCCCGGGACGCATCTCCCCCGCCACAAGCGCGTTGCGCAGGGCCTGCGCCACCCGCTCCCGCAGGCTCTGGCGCTCACCCGCCGCCGCCGGGCCGAGGCCCTCAGGTCGCGTGCCCATCACCCTCCTCCGGCCCCCGCCCGTGCTGAGATCGTACCGTTCCCCACGGACAAACGATCTCCAGGCGGCCGGGGCCGCAGAGGGGGGCACCCCCCTCGCCACCTACGATTGATGCCGTGAACCGCCTCGCCGACCGCCTGACGGCCTCCGCCTTCCACCGCTTGCTCTGGTTCCCCACGGGGGAGACCGTGCGGCGCTGGGCGCTGGCGGCCGTCGTCGTCAACGCCGGGATCGCCGTGACCGGCGCCGCCGTCCG
The DNA here is from genome assembly GCF_040802045.1 of Microbispora sp. NPDC049125. Taxonomy (NCBI): domain Bacteria; kingdom Bacillati; phylum Actinomycetota; class Actinomycetes; order Streptosporangiales; family Streptosporangiaceae; genus Microbispora; species Microbispora sp. NPDC049125. The sequence continues at coordinate 82,509 of NZ_JBEZDW010000018.1, forward strand.
CCTCACCGGCTCCGGGCTCGGCTGCCCGACCTGGCCCAGGTGCACGCCGGACAGCTTCGTGCCGGCCGCCCACGACGAGCACTCCTCGGTGAACATGGCCATCGAGTTCGGCAACCGGCTGCTGACGTTCCTCGTGCTCGCCGTCGCCGTGGCCTGCGTGGTGGCCGCCGTACGGCTCGGGCGGAGCAAAGGCGAGCGGGGCAGGCCGGTCCTCGTGCGGCTGGCCGCGCTCCAGCCGATCGGCGTCCTCGTCCAGGCCCTGTGGGGCGGGCTCGTCGTCAGGACCTTGCTCAACCCGGTCACCGTCAGCGTGCACTTCTTCCTGTCGATCGGGATGATCGCCGCGTCGTACGCTCTGTTCGCCCGCGCGGGCGAGGGCGACGAGCCGGTCACGCCGCTGGTCCGCCGGGACATCCGCGCGCTCGGGTTCGCGCTGGCCGCCGCCGTCGTGGTCCTGGTCGTCGCCGGTGTGGTGGTCACCGGCACCGGGCCGCACTCGGGGGACGAGGCGGCCTCCCGGTTCGGCTTCGACATCGAGAGCGTGGTGCGGCTGCACACCGACGTCGCGTACGTCGTGGTGGGGCTCACGTTCGCCCTGATGTTCGCGCTGCGCGTGACGGACGCGCCCGGCCGGGCCATGCGGGCCGCGCTGGCGCTGCTGGGAGTCGAGCTGGCCCAGGGCGTGATCGGGTACGTGCAGTACTTCCTTGCCGTCCCCGCCCTGCTCGTCGGCGTGCACGTGCTGGGCGCCACGCTCGTGTGGATCGCCACGCTCCGCGTGGTGTTCCTGCTGCGCTCGCGGGGGCCCGCCGGCTCCGCCGCGGCCCCGGACGATCTGGCCGGGCTCCGCCACGCGGTCGTCTGACCGCCGGGGCGCCCGGATGAAGCCGTGGCGATGGTCCCGCGTGGACCGGCGGAGGGGGTTCCAGGCCCTGATCGCCCTGAGCGTGCTGCCACTGGCCCCCATGACCTGGGCGTGGCTGTCCAGCGGCGCGCACCGCGTGATCGCTGAGCCGCGGACCCCATGGATGGCGTCGGTGCCCTCGATGCCCGCCGCGCTCGTGCTCGGGGCGGGCGTGCGGGGCCGGACGCCGACCCCCATGCTGCGCGCCCGGCTCGACCTCGGCGCCTCGCTCTACCGGGCTGGGAAGGTGCGCGCTCTGCTGGTGTCCGGCGACAACAGCCGCGCAGGGTACGACGAGCCGTCGGTGATGCGCGACTACCTGCTGGCCAAGGGCATACCGGCCGGCAAGATCGTGCTCGACTACGCCGGTTTCGACACCTGGGACTCCTGCGTACGGGCCAGGGAGATCTTCGGCGCCTCCCGGCTCGTCGTCGTCACCCAGGTCTTCCATCTCCCCCGGGCAGTGACGCTGTGCCGGGCGGCCGGGATCGACGCCTTCGGCGTCGGCGACGACTCCAGCCGTGACTGGCCCCTGGAGAGCGCCGAGTACGCCGCCAGGGAGATCCCGGCGGCGGCCAAGGCGCTGCTGGACGGCGTCGTGCTGCGCTCCCGTCCCCGGTTCCTCGGCCCCCGCGAGCGCGGCCTGGACCGGGCGCTCGCCCCCTGACCCCCTGCTCCCCGGGCCGCGAAACTTTCATCGGCCGTCCCGGCGTGAGCTGGGCGAAGCCAGCCGTGACCGCCGTCTCCTGACACCCGTGCTGGCCCGTCGGCAGCCGGGAAGTTAGGGTCCCGGGCAACACGGCGGCACGAGCGCGCGCGGCGTGCCCGATCATGAGGAGTCCCCTGTGAGATCGAGGCGCAAGATCGCCGTCCTCACCGCGGTCACGGTCGTGCTCACCGGCCTCGTCGCGGTCCTGTTCCAGCAGTCGGCCAGCGCGCACGGGGCCCTGCAGGCGCCCGCGAGCCGCACCTACGCGTGCTACGTCGACGGCCTGACCGGCGGGCAGATCATTCCCAACAACCCGGCGTGCAAGCAGGCCGTCGCCGACGGCGGCACGCAGCCGCTCTACGACTGGTACGGCGTGCTCCGCTCGGACGGCGCCGGCCGCACCAGAGGCTTCATCCCCGACGGGAAGCTGTGCAGCGGCGGCTTCGCCAAGTACGCGGCGTACGACGCGCCGCGCACCGACTGGCCGACCACCACCCTGCGGGCGAACGCGACCTACGACTTCGTCTACGGGGCGTGGGTGCCGCATCCGGGCGGTTTCAAGCTCTACGTCACCAAGGACGGCTACGACCCCACCAAACCGCTGACCTGGGCCGACATGGAGGACCAGCCGTTCCTCACGGCCGACCCCGAGCCCGCGGTGAGCAACGGCGCCTACCGCTTCTCCGGCAAGCTGCCCAACAAGACCGGCCGGCACGTCATCTACGCGGTCTGGTACCGCTCCGACAGCCAGGAGACCTTCTACGGCTGCTCGGACGTGAACTTCACCGGCGGCACCGGGACGCCGTCCCCCAGCCCCTCCCCCAGCCCGTCCCCCAGCCCCTCCCCCAGCCCGTCCCCCAGCCCCTCCCCCAGTCCCTCGGCCAGCCCGTCAGTCAGCCCGTCGCCGAACACCAGCCCCGGGACGGCGTCCTGCACGGCCGCGGTGAGGGTGACCAACGCCTGGTCGGGCGGCTTCCAGGCCGAGGTGACCATCAAGAACACCGGGACGACGCCGATCAACAACTGGTACGTCCAGTGGATGATGAACCCGCTGGGCACCACGATCATTCAGGCGTGGAACGGCACGCACATGCAGAGCGGGCCGTCCGCGATGATGCACGCGCCGTCGTGGGCCACGACCCTCGCCCCCGGAGCCTCCGCCACCGCCGGTTTCCTCGGCAACTCGCCGAGCACTCCCACCTTCACCGACATCTCCTGCGGCTGACGGGAGCAGCGCGGCGCCGGGCCGCCGGGACGTCCCCTCATCCGCCGCCGGGCGGCGGTCCCCAGAGGGGATGCCCCGGCCCCGGCGCCGAGCCGTACGGCGGCTGCCCCTGCCCGGGGGCACCCGGCCAGCGGCCCGGCGGCGGGGCGCCCGGCGCGTACCCGGGCGGGGGCGTTCCACGTGCCGCGCTGGCCTGGTGGCGCTCCGGCACCGGGAACGACATCCGCGCGTAGGCCATCAGGTCGGCGAGCGACCGCTGGGTCGTCAGGAACGCCTGCTCGTCGATCTGCCCCCGGGCCGCGCGGGCGTGCAGCAGGCCCAGCTCGGTCGAGGCGAGCTGGTAGTCGCTCATCGCCCGGGCGCCACGGCGGCCGCCGTGGGCCTTGGCCCAGGCGCGGGCCTGCCTCCTGCCGCGCAGCGACGACAGCATGAAGATGTCCGCCGGGTTCACCAGGCCGTTGCGCTCGTACGGCGGCAGGTAGCGCTGGATCAGGCCGACGATGCGCTTCCTGTCCCTGAAGACGACCACCAGCTCGACCACGAGCAGCGTCATCAGGATGAGATATGCCACAGCCAGCCCGCCGAGGCCGCCGAACGAGGCGAAGCCGTTCCACAGGCCGTGCAGGGTCATCGCCGCGATCCAGCCGATGATGATCGCGAAGATCCCGGCGGCGCCGCGGCGCTGCGCGGCGTACGCGACGGCGATGCCGATCATCGAGGTGAACAGCGGGTGGGCGAACGGCGACAGCACCGCGCGCAGCACGAGCGTGGCGGCCAGGACCTGCGGGCCGTTCTCCCCCAGCGCGGCGATGTAGTAGCTCACGTTCTCCGACATCGCGAAGCCGAGGCCGACCATGCTGGCGTAGATGATGCCGTCGGTCGGCCCGTCGAGCTCGTGGCGGCGGAACCACAGCAGCCCCAGCAGCACCAGCCCCTTCACGGTCTCCTCGACCGGGGGCGCGCCGAACGTGGCGACGAGGTTGCGCGCGCTGGTCTCGTCGCCGAGCTGGTGGGCGACGTAGACGAGGTTGAGCGAGTTGAGGACGCCCGCGACCAGGACGGCGATCCCGGCTCCCCAGGCGAAGGCGAAGACGAGGTTGGTGCGCGGCTCCGGCTCCATGCGGTCGAGCGCGAGCACCCCGGCCAGCAGCAGCGGCACGGGGGCGACGGCCAGACCCAGCGCGATGAAGAAGTGGACCGGGTCGCCGTTCAGGATGTCGAAGGAGAAAGACACCAGGGCGCAGATCCCCGCCACGACCAGGCCGATGATGAGCCCGACCGACGGGCGCTCCCTCAGGACTGCGCGCGGATCGAGGCTCGCCACCCCGTGACTGTAACCGAACGTGCCCGTCCGGTCTCCGTCCGGTCCCCCGAGAGATCCCATCCCTGAAAGATCCCAGAAAGCGGGCGATCAGACCAGGAGGGAGTCGATCGCGACCGCGAGGAACAGCAGGGCCAGGTAGACGTTCGACCAGTGGAAGAACCGCATGGGGCGCAGGTCGACGCCGGTCTTGCCGGAGCCGACCCGGGCCAGCAGGCCGTGGGCCTCCAGCAGGCAGACGGCCCCGAGCACCAGGGCGGCCACCGGGTAGAACAGCGACGTGTGGGCGACCGGCCACAGCAGCAGCGAGCAGAGCACCGTCGCCCAGGTGTAGGCGACGACCTGCCTCACCACCCGGCTCTCGGTGGCCACCACCGGGAGCATGGGCACCTCCGCCGCGGCGTAGTCCTCGCGGTAGCGCATCGCCAGCGTCCACGTGTGCGGCGGCGTCCAGAAGAACACGACGCCGAACAGGACGACCGGGGCCCAGGAGACGCTGCCGGTGATCCCCGCCCAGCCGATCAGCACCGGCATGCAGCCGGCGATGCCGCCCCACACGATGTTCTGCGACGTGCGCCGCTTGAGCACGAGCGAGTAGACGAAGACGTAGAACAGGATGGCCGCCAGCGACAGCGCCGCCGCCAGCACGTTGACCGTCAGGGCCAGCCCGAGCGTGGACAGCACGCCGAGCACGATGCCGAACACCAGCGCGCCCCGGGGCGAGACCTCGTGCTTGGCGAGCGGCCGTCGCCGCGTGCGCCGCATGGTCGCGTCGATGTCCCGGTCGATGTAGCAGTTCAGCACGTTCGCGCTGCCGGCGGACAGGGTCCCGAAGACCATCGTCGCGATCGCCGTCCACAGGTCGGGCAGCCCGCGCGCCGCCAGGAACATGACCGGCAGCGTGGTGATCAGCAGCAGCTCGATGATCCGGGGCTTGGTGAGCGCCACGTAGGCCTTCACGAGCGCTCCCGGGGACCGGGAGGCCGTGGCCGATGCGGCGGTCCCGGCGGGGGCCACCGTGTGCTTGTTCGTCAGGACCGTCAAGGCGCTTCCAACACGTGCGGGGTCAACGCGTAACCTCTGAATAGGGCGGATCTACGGGCCGCTACCGGCAGTTGCGAAATCACTGTAGTCGGCATGGCGGGCGGTCCAGGAATCGGGGCCGGACGTGGCCGGTTGTGGCCGAAGCGCCTACCAAACGGTATCGGGGTCAACCCGTTAGGGTCCGATGTGGGCGGGCAATGCCAGAATCGGCGCGAGAAAACTAGAGGAGAACGAGCATTTTGAGCAGCGAAAGCCTTGAGTGGAGTGACCTCGACCGGCGGTCGGTCGACGTCGTACGAGCCCTGGCGATGGACGCCGTCGAGAAGGCGGGGTCGGGTCACCCCGGCACCGCGATGAGCCTCGCGCCCGCCGCCTATCTTCTCTTCCAGCGGGTCCTTCGACATGACCCCTCTGACGCCAAGTGGGCGGGGCGAGACAGGTTCGTCCTGTCGTGCGGCCATTCGAGCCTGACGCTCTACATCCAGCTCTACCTGTCCGGCTACGGCCTGACCCTCGACGACCTGAAGTCGCTGCGCCAGTGGGGCAGCCTGACGCCGGGCCACCCCGAGTACGGCCACACGATCGGCGTGGAGACCACCACCGGGCCGCTCGGCCAGGGCCTGGGCAACGCCGTCGGCATGGCCATGGCCGCCCGCCGGGAGCGCGGCCTGTTCGACCCGGACGCCGAGCAGGGCGCCTCGCCGTTCGACCACATGATCTGGTGCTTCGCCTCCGAGGGGGACATCGAGGAGGGCATCAGCCACGAGGTCAGCGCGCTCGCCGCCCACCAGAAGCTCGGCAACCTGGCCGTCGTCTTCGACTCCAACCACATCTCGATCGAGGACGACACCCAGATCGCCCTGTCGGAGGACATCGCCAAGCGGTACGAGGCGTACGGCTGGCACGTCCTGGAGGTCGACTGGACCGCGACCGGCGAGTACAAGGAGGACGTCCAGGCGCTGTACGACGCGCTTGAGGCGGCCCGCGCCGAGACCGACCGCCCGACGTTCATCAAGCTGCGCACGATCATCGCCTGGCCTGCGCCCAACAAGCAGAACACGGGCAAGGCCCACGGCTCGGCGCTGGGCGCCGAGGAGGTCGCGGCGACCAAGCGGATCTTGGGCCTGGACCCGGACAAGTCCTTCCAGGTGCCCGAGGAGGTCCTGTCGCACTCCCGCGACGTGGTCCGCCGCGGCAAGGAGGCGCGCGCCGAATGGGACGAGCGGTACCGGAGCTGGCGTGAGGCGAACCCGGAGCGCGCCGAGCTGTTCGACCGGATCTCCCAGCGCAAACTCCCGGACAGCTGGGACAAGGCGCTGCCGTCCTTCGAGGCCGGCGCCTCGATGGCCACCCGCAAGGCCTCCAGTGAGGTGCTGAACGCGCTGGCGCCGGTCCTGCCCGAGCTGTGGGGCGGCTCCGCCGACCTCGCGGAGTCGAACAACACCACCATGAAGGGCGAGCCGTCCTTCATCCCGGACGAGTACCAGACCAAGGAGTTCCCCGGGAACAAGTACGGCAGGACGCTGCACTTCGGCATCCGCGAGCACGGCATGGGCGCGATCCTCAACGGCATCGCGCTGCACGACGGCACCCGCCCGTACGGCGGCACGTTCCTGGTCTTCAGCGACTACATGCGGCCCTCGGTGCGGCTCGCCGCGCTGATGAAGCTGCCGGTGACCTACGTCTGGACGCACGACTCGGTGGGCCTCGGCGAGGACGGCCCGACGCACCAGCCGATCGAGCACCTGTGGGCGCTGCGCGCGATCCCCGGGCTTGACGTCGTCCGCCCGGCCGACGCCAACGAGACCTCGGCGGCCTGGAAGGCCGTCCTGGAGCACAACGACCGCCCGGCGGGCCTGGCGCTCAGCCGGCAGAACCTGCCGGTCCTCGAGGGCACCGGCGACCCCGACAAGGTGGCGCGGGGCGGCTACGTCCTGCGTGAGGCGTCCAACGGCCAGCCGGAGGTCGTCCTCATCGGCACCGGCAGCGAGGTGCAGATCGCCGTCGAGGCACGCGACCTACTGGAGGCGCAGGGCATCCCGACCCAGGTGGTCTCGATGCCGTGCGTCGAGTGGTTCACCGCCCAGGAGCCGGCGTACAAGCAGACCGTTCTCCCCCCCGCGGTCCGCGCCCGCGTCGCCGTCGAGGCGGGAATCAGCATGGGCTGGCGGGAGTTCGTGGGAGACGTCGGGGAGGTGCTGGGCCTGGAGCACTTCGGGGCCTCCGCGCCGTACAAGACCATCTATGAGCAGTTCGGCCTCACCGCCGACCGCGTCGTGGCCGCCGCCAAGGCCAGCCTGGCCCGGGCGGGCGCCGACAAGGGCGAGACGACCGGAAACTGAGGGACGAAGCATGACTGAGAATCTGAAGCGCCTGACCGAGGCCGGAGTCTCCATCTGGCTCGACGACATCAGCCGGGAGCGCCTGCGCACCGGCAACCTCGGCGCCCTCGTGCGGGAGAAGGCCGTGACGGGCGTCACCTCCAACCCGACGATCTTCGCCTCGGCGCTGGCCAAGGGCGACGCGTACGACGCGCAGATCCACGACCTCGCCGTCCGCGGCGTCACGGTCGAGGAGGCGGTGCGGGCGATCACGACGTTCGACATCCGCTGGGCCGCCGACGTGCTGCGCCCGGTCTTCGACGCCACCCACGGCGTCGACGGCCGTGTCTCCATCGAGGTCGACCCCCGCCTGGCCAGGAACACCGAGGCGACGATCGCCGAGGCCCGGGCCCTGTGGTGGCTGGTCGACCGGCCCAACACGCACATCAAGATCCCGGCGACCGTCGAGGGTCTCGGCGCGATCACCCAGGCGATCTCCGAGGGCATCAGCGTCAACGTCACGCTGATCTTCTCGCTGGAGCGCTACCGCCAGGTGCTCGAGGCGTGGCTGACCGGCCTGGAGCGGGCGCAGGCGGCCGGGCTGAACCTGGCCACGATCGAGTCGGTCGCGTCGTTCTTCGTCAGCCGGGTGGACAGCGAGATCGACGCCCGTCTCGACAAGATCGGCACCCCGGAGGCCGCGGAGCTCAAGGGCCGCGCCGCCGTGGCCAACGCCCGCCTGGCGTACGCCGCGTTCGAGGAGATCGTGAACTCGCCGCGCTGGCAGACGCTGCGCGCCGCCGGGGCGCACCCGCAGCGTCCGCTGTGGGCGTCCACCGGCGTCAAGAACCCGGACTACCCCGACACGCTGTACGTCGAGCAGCTCGTCACCTCGGGGATCGTCAACACGATGCCCGAGAAGACCCTCGACGCCACGGCCGACCACGCCCGGATCTCCGGGGACACGATCCGCCCCTTCTACCAGCAGGCGTGGGACGTCATGGCCTCGCTCAAGGAGGCCGGCATCGACTACGACGACGTCGTGCGGGTCCTGGAGGAGGAGGGCGTCGAGAAGTTCGAGGCGTCCTGGAACGAGCTGCTGGCGACCGTCGACGGCGAGCTGCGGAAGGCCTGAGTCAGATGACTGTTGAGGTGACCCTCGGCGACGAGGTGGAGGCCGTCGAGGCGGTCAGGGACAAGCTCGTGGCCGAGGGGGTGCCCGCGGCGCTCGCCGCGGGGGATCCGGCGCTGTGGGGGCCGGCGGCGCAGCAGGAGGCCGCGATCCGGCTCGGCTGGCTGGGCCTTCCGCTGAGCAGCAGGGAGCTGCTTCCCGAGATCGTCCAGCTGGTGGAGCGGGGCCGCGCCGAGGGCCTGGACCACGTGGTCCTGGCCGGGATGGGCGGCTCCTCGCTCGCCCCGGAGGTGATCTGCGCCACCGAGGACGTCCCGCTGACCGTCCTCGACACCACCGACCCCCACCAGGTGCGGCGCGCGCTCGGCGACCGGCTCGACCGCACGCTCCTCGTGGTGGCGAGCAAGAGCGGCGGGACGGTAGAGACCGACAGCCACCGGCGGATCTACGAGAAGGCCTTCAGGGACGCGGGCATCGACCCGGCGGACCGGATCGTGGTCGTGACCGACCCCGGTTCGCCGCTGGAGCAGTCGGCCATCGAGGCCGGCTACCCGGTCGTCCTGGCCGACCCCAACGTCGGAGGCCGCTACAGCGCGCTCAGCGCGTTCGGGCTGGTGCCCAGCGCCCTCGCCGGGGCGGACGTGCGCAGGCTGCTCGACCAGGCCGACGCGGTGCGTCCGCTCCTCGCGCAGGACGAGGGCAACCCCGGGCTCGACCTGGGCGCCCTGCTGGGCGCGCAGGCCCTGCACGGCCGCGACAAGCTGATCCTTCGCGACGGCATGTCCGACATCACGGGGCTGCCCGACTGGATCGAGCAGCTCATCGCCGAGTCCACCGGCAAGGAGGGCAAGGGGATCCTGCCGGTGGTCGGCGCCGAGGCGGCCGAGGCCGGGGACCAGTTCCTGGTGAGCATCGGTCCGGACGGCGGCACCACCGTCGACGGCCCGCTCGGCGCGCAGTTCCTCGTCTGGGAGTACGCGACGGCGGTCGCCGGCCGCGTCCTCGGGATCAACCCCTTCGACCAGCCCAACGTGGCGGAGTCGAAGGAGAACACCACGAGGATCCTCCAGGAGGCCGGGGACGGCCCGCTGCCCACCGGCACTCCGCTGCTCACGGACGGCCCGGTCGAGGTCTACGGCGACGTGCCCGGTGACCCGAAGAACCTGGCCGACGTGCTCACCTGGGTGCTGCGGGCGATCCCGGATCGCGGCTACCTCGCGATCATGGCGTACCTCGACCGGGAGGCGGCGTTCGACGCGGCCACCGTGGGGGACGCCTCGTTCGAGGAGATGACCGACACCTGGGCCGGCGCCGACGTCGCCACGCTGCGCGCGCTGCTCGACTACCGGACCGACCACGCCGTCACCTTCGGGTGGGGCCCGCGGTTCCTCCACTCGACCGGGCAGTACCACAAGGGCGGCCCGGAGGCCGGGGTGTTCCTCCAGATCACCGGCGCCGTCACCGACGACATCGAGGTGCCGGGCCGGCCGTACACGCTGGGCAGGCTCCAGCTCGCCCAGGCGCTCGGCGACCTGGGGGCGCTGGCCTCGCGGGGAAGGCCGGCCGTCCGTCTGCATCTCACCGACAGGGTCGCCGGGGTCAGGCACCTGCTCTCCGTGGCGGAGGAGCTCTGACCATGCGATGCGCTACTGGCACAGGACCCGTCGGCAGGGAGGGAACATGACCGAGCCCCAAATCCCGCAGACACAGGTCCAGGAGACACAGGTCCAGGAGACACAGGCCGCGGAGGCGCCCGTTCCGGAGGCACCGGCTCCGGAGGCGCAGGAGGCGCCGGTCCCCGAGGTCGGCGCGCCGGTGGCGACGGCCGCGGCCGTGCAGGCCGCCGTGCAGGCGGCCATCACCGGGACGACCGCCCTGAACGTCGAGGCCAACCCGCTGCGCGACCCCCGGGACAGGCGGCTGCCCCGGGTGGCCGGGCCGTGCGTGCTCGTGCTGTTCGGCGTCACCGGGGACCTCGCCAAGCGGAAGCTGCTGCCGGCCATCTACGACCTGGGGAACCGGGGGCTGCTGCCGCCGGGCTTCTCCCTGGTGGGCTTCGCCCGCCGCGACTGGGCGCACGAGGACTTCGCCCAGGTCACGTACGAGGCGGTCAAGGAGCACGCGCGGACGCCGTTCCGCGAGGAGGTGTGGAAGCAGCTCAGCGAGGGCATCCACTTCTGCCCCGGCGAGTTCCACGACGACGGCGCCTTCGACGTGCTGTCGATGATGCTCAAGGAGATCGACGAGACCCGGGGAACGGGCGGCAACTACGCCTTCTACCTGTCGGTGCCGCCGAAGTTCTTCCCGACCGTGGTCGAGCAGCTCAAGCGGACCGACCTGGCCAAGGCCCCTGAGGGCGCGTGGCGCCGGGTGGTGATCGAGAAGCCGTTCGGGCACGACCTCAAGAGCGCGCGCGAGCTGAACGAGATCACCAGCGCGGTGTTCCCGGAGAAGTCGGTCTTCCGCATCGACCACTACCTGGGCAAGGAGACCGTCCAGAACATCCTGGCCCTGCGGTTCGCCAACACGCTGTACGAGCCGATCTGGAACCGGGGCTACGTCGACCACATCCAGATCACCATGGCCGAGGACATCGGCATCGGCGGCCGGGCGGGCTACTACGACGGCATCGGCGCGGCCCGCGACGTGATCCAGAACCACCTGCTCCAGCTGCTGGCGCTGGTCGCCATGGAGGACCCCACGTCCTTCGACGCCGACTCGCTGCGCCGGGAGAAGGAGAAGGTGCTGCGGGCGGTGCAGCTCCCGGCCGACCTGGCCACGGGCACGGCCCGCGGGCAGTACGCCAAGGGCTGGCAGGGCGGCGAGCCCGTCGTCGGCTACCTGGAGGAGCAGGGCATCTCGCCGGACTCCATAACGGAGACCTACGCCGCCCTGCGCCTGGAGGTGGCCAACCGCCGCTGGGCGGGGGTGCCGTTCTACCTGCGTACAGGCAAGCGGCTCAGCAGGCGGATGACGGAGGTCGCCGTCGTCTTCCAGCGGGCCCCGCACCTGCCGTTCAGCAAGGACGACACCGAGATCCTCGGCCACAACGCCCTGGTGATCCGGGTCCAGCCGGACGAGGGCATCACGGTGCGCTTCGGCTCCAAGGTGCCGGGCACGGCGATGGAGGTCAGGGACGTCAACATGGACTTCGCCTACGGCGAGTCGTTCATGGAGTCCTCCCCCGAGGCGTACGAGCGGCTGCTCCTCGACGTGCTCATCGGCGACCCGCCGCTGTTCCCGCACCAGCGGGAGGTGGAGCTGTCGTGGACGATCCTCGACCCGGTCGAGGAGTTCTGGGCGAGCAACGGCCAGCCGGAGGGGTACGAGTCCGGGACGTGGGGTCCCGCCTCCGCCGACGCCATGCTGGCCAGGGACGGGCGCGCCTGGAGGCGGCTGTGACCGGCCCGGCCACCGGCAAGGGTGCCGGCACGATGATCGGCAGGGTGATCGGCAGGGTGATCGGCGCGGCTGCCGACACGGCGATCGGCACGGCGCCAAGCGAGCGGAGAACCGGGTGACCACCTTCAACCTGACCGAGACGACCGCGTCGAAGATCTCTTCGACGCTCACGCGGCTGCGCCACCAGATCGGCGCGCCCGCGGTCGGCATGGTGCTGACGCTGGTGACGGTCGTCGACGAGGCCGGCCAGTACGACGCCCTGCGCGCGGCCACCGACGCGGCGCGCGAGCATCCCTCACGCATCCTCGTGGTGATCAACCGCGATCCGGCCGAGCCGAACCGTCTCGACGCGGAGATCCGCGTCGGCGAGTCGGCCCCGGGCGAGGTCGTGCTGCTGCGCCTGTACGGCGAGCTGACCGAGCACGCCGACTCGGTGATCACGCCGCTGCTGCTCACCGACACACCGGTCGTGGCCTGGTGGCCGGGCGACTGCCCGGGCTTCCCGGCCAAGAACGCCATAGGGGGGCTGGCGGGCCGCCGCATCACCGACGCGCGGGCGTCCAAGGACGCGGTGGCGGCGATCAGCGAACGCGCCGAGGCGTACGTCCCCGGGGACACCGACCTGGCCTGGACCCGGCTCACGCCGTGGCGCAGCCTCCTCGCCGCCGCCTTCGACCAGCCCATCGGGAAGGTCGAGCACGGGGTGGTCGAGGCGGCCACGGGGAACCCCAGCGCGCCGCTGCTGGCGGCGTGGCTGTCGGACCGGCTCGGCGCGCCCGTCGAGGTGCGGGACTCCTCCGGTCCCGGCATCACCGGCGTACGGCTCACCCTGGGCGAGGGGGGCGAGATGACGGTCAGCAGGTCCGACGCCCGCCTGGCCACGCTGTCGCGTCCCGGCCAGCCGGATCGGCGGGTCGCGCTGGCCCGCAGGCCCACCTCCGAGCTGCTCGCCGAGGAGCTGCGCAGGCTGGACCCCGACGACGTCTACGCGTCGACGATCCGGCACCTCGCCGCGCTGACGCGGGGGGATCAGGGGTGAGCGTCCCGACCGTCCTCGTCCACCGCGACACCGAGGTGCTCGCCCAGGCGGTGGCGGCCCGCCTCATCACCCGGCTGGTCGACACCCAGGCCGCGCGGGGCTCGGCGCATCTGGTGCTGACCGGCGGGACGATCGGCATCGCGACGCTCGCGGCGCTCGCCGGGACGGCCGCGCACGACGCGATCGACTGGCACGCGCTCGACATCTGGTGGGGTGACGAGCGGTTCCTGCCGACCGGCCATCCCGAGCGCAACGAGACCGGGGCCCGCGAGGCATTGCTCGACCGGGTGGACGTGGACCCGTCCAGGATCCACCCCATGCCGAGCACCGACGCGGGCCTGACGGCGGAGGAGGCGGCGGAGGCGTACGCCGCCGAGCTGGCCAAGGCCGCCAGGCCGGAGGACCACGGGCCGGTGCCGTCGTTCGACGTGCTGCTGCTCGGGATGGGCCCCGACGGCCACGTCGCGTCGCTGTTCCCCGGCCAGCCGGGGGTCTACGAGGAGGAGCGGCCGGTCGTCGCCGTGCACGGCTCCCCCAAGCCGCCGCCGACCCGGATCTCGCTGACGTTCCCCGCCCTGCGGGCCGCCCGTGAGGTCTGGATCGTCGCGGCGGGCGAGGAGAAGGCGCAGGCCGTGCACCTCGCCCTCTCCGGCGCCGGGCCCTTCCAGGTGCCGGCGGCCGGGGCCCGTGGGCGGCAGGGCACGCTTTTCCTGCTCGACCGCGCCGCCGCCGCGAAGATCCCGCCGTCCCTCGGCAGGATCGCCTCCCCCTGACCCGTACGCCATCCTCCCGGCGGCCTCCTCATCCCGGTGGCCGCCGGGATGAGCGCCCTTCAGCAGCCCGTCGAGCCGAATCCCGTGACCGAAGCGACACACTTCCACTACACTCGGTGACATGCCCCCCGTGCGCGCGACTGCTTACACTCAGGACATGAGCGACGACGCCTTCGAGGTTCCGCTGAGCGAGGCTGACGGCCATCTTCCCGACGTCATCACCGCTGCCGCACGGCGTCACACGATCGCCTATTTGACCGATCGAGGCCGCCGCGTCGCCGCCATCGTGCCAGCCGAAGACGCCTGGTACTGGACACCTGGATGGCAGTCCGCCGAGGCCGAAGCCGACGCTGACGTCCGGGAGGGGCGAACCCGTGCCTTCGACAGCCTGGACGACCTATTCGCCGAGATAGACACCGTCCGCGGAGACACTCCGCAGTGAGGTACGACCGTACCGCGTCCTTTCTCCGAGACGCGTCACGGCTTCCTCATGAGCACTACGCACTCTTCAGGGAAGCCGTCTTCAAGCATCTCCTCCCCGCCATCGAGCAGGGGGCACACACCGGTCAGGCGCCTTGGCCCGCACGGCTGCGCATTCACAAGCTCACTGACACGGACATCTATTCGCTGACGTGGAACTTCACGTCGCCCGACGGTCGCGTCACGTTCCGGTTCACGACCTCCCGAGACGGCGAGCCGACCCTGCAGTGGCGCCGTGTCGGTGATCATTCGATCTACGACCGCCCTTGAGACCGGTCTGTGACGCCCGGCTCGGCGGGGCACCCCTGTCCTCAACGGGAGGCGCGGCGCCGGAGCGGCGGACGGTCACGATCCTCCATCTGTCCGACACCCAGTTCGGCGCCCACCACGGCTTCGGCGCCGACGGGGCGGCAGACCTGGACCGCGCGCACGCCTCGCTGGCCGCGCGGCTGCTGACCGATCTGGCCTTGCTGCGCGAGGACCGTGGAGCGGCGCCCGACCTGATCGTCGCGTCCGGGGACCTCGCCGAGTGGGCGCGCCGTCAGGAGTTCGACCAAGTACACGACTTCCTCGCGGAGCTGGCGGAAGGGCTGGGCCTCACCCGGCAACGGGTGGTCATCGTCCCCGGCAACCATGACGTCAACTGGAAGAAGTGTGAGGCGTACTTCCTCAACTGCCAGGCGGACGAAATCGAGCCCATCCCGCCGTGTTGGCCGAAGTGGGAACCGTATTTCGCCATGTTCAGCCGGTTCTACGCCGACGTCCCGGGGATCACCTTCGCCCCGGACGAGCCGTGGACGCTGGTCGAGATCCCCGAGCTGAAGACGGTCGTCGCCGGGCTGAACTCGACCCTCGCGGAGAGCCACCGGGATGAGGAGCACTACGGCTACTGCGGGGAGCGTCAGCTTCTCGCGTTCGCCCGACGGCTGTCCGCCTACGAACAGGACGGCTGGCTGCGCATCGGGGCCGTCCACCACAACCCAGTCATCAGCGACGAGAAGGACGACGCGTTCCTGATGGACAGGCTCGCGTTCGGAGAGATCCTCGCGCCCCGCCTGCAACGGCTGCTGCCCGGGCACACCCATCACAGCCGGATGGACAGCTTCGGCGCCGACGGGCTTCCGGTGCTCTGCGCCGGCAGCGTGGGCGTACCGCAGGTGGCGCGGCTCAGGGTGGGAAGCAGGTCATACGGCCACCGACCATGGGTGGCTCGCCGCCTCTGTCTTCTCCTGATCTATGGGATCGGCCTGGCGATATAGCGTACGGTAATCGACCGTGGACAGCAGGTCATGTGCGTACATGGACGAGTCCATGCGCATTGGCGCGGGCCTTTACATTCTTAGTGCGGTCATGGTGCCGGAAGCGGCCACAGAGGGCTATCGAAACGCCTTGAGAGAACTGCTTCTCACCAAGCAGCACCGCCTCCACTGGCGTGACGAAGGCGCACAGCGCCGCATCGAGATCACGCATGCAATAGCCGCCCTCGGGGCGACATCGTTTACGGTCGTCGGTACCGGGCTCCACTCCGCCAAACAGCGACGAGCCCGCCGGAAGTGCATGGAGCGGCTCTTCTGGCATCTTGCACAGCGCAGCGTCGTCCGGGCCGTCATGGAAGGACGTGGCGCAGTCGGTAACAGGGAAGACCTCGACATGGTCAACGCCCTGCGTGCTCACAACGCCATGCCGGAGGACATGCACGTCGACTGGGTTGATCCCGGAGGTGAAGAGCTTCTCTGGCTGCCTGATGCCATTGCGGGCATAATCGCCCTCGCCGAGATCGGCGACGCCACGTTCAGGACCATCCTGGTAGGCGACCATCGGATCGAACGCCTGCACTGCGACTGATGCAGGACTGGTTCAGACAGCGCGAAGCCCGGGGTCCTGTCAATTCCGGCAGTAAACCCGGGCTCACTTCCTCTCCCCCTCACAGGGGGCGGCGATCTCAATAGTACTCAAGGACAGCCGCTAGCGCCAGGTGGCATGGTGGTTACAATGCGTGTCTCCGCGCTGCCGAGAATCCACCGGTAGCTCGGTACTTTCCGATCATTCGATCTCTGACCGACCCTGAAAGGTGGCCTGGCGCGCCAGCTCCACCGCTGGAGGCTCATGGGTCCTCGGCACGCCGGGCCGACTCGGCTTGCTCGGCGCGGAGGCGGGCGGAGCGCGCGGCCCGGGCGGCGGCGGCCTCCTCGCGCTTCGCGACGTCGAGCCGGTGCCCGGCGGCGTCCAGCTTCTCCTTGGCCCTGGCCAGCTTCTCCGCCAACTCGGCGGCCTTCCGGCCGCGCCGCTCATGCTCGCGGCCGGCCTCCGCCAGCTCGGCCTCCCAGTCCGCGTGGCTACGCTCGGCCTCTCCCGCGGCGCGCCGGGCTTCCGCCAGCTCCCGATCGAGCTCCCTGACGCGGCGTTCGCGCTCCGCTTCCCGGCGCTCGCGTGCTGCGGCCTCTCGCTCCGCCTCGCTCCCGGGGCGCTTGCCCGCCTCCTCCGGCGCGGAAGGCGGCCGGGCCTTGGCGGGCCCTCGCTGCCCAGGCGCGGGCCGTACGACCGGGGCGGGGGCGAAGCCGCTGTAGCTGAGCCCGCGCACGAGCCGTCCCTCGCGCACCCGCGCGGCGGCGGCGTCATCGACCACGGCGGCGTCCAGAGTCTGCTCCAGCTCCATGTCCGCCGTCCCGGCGAGCGGCTGCCCGGCCGACTCGGCGTCCTGCCTGACCACCCGGGCGAGGCGGGCGATGGCCGCCGACCGCTCCCGGCCGAGCGCGGCCAGCGCGTCGGCGTCCTGGCTCCGCCACGCCTCGCGCAGGCGCCTGCCCACGTCGAGAAGCTCCTCCAGCTCCTGCGGACGGCGACGGGACGCCTGGTTGACCGCCCAGGCGACGACCGTCGGCCTGCGCAGCGCGCGGACGCCGCGGGCCAGCTCCGCGTCCCCCGCGGCCCTGGCCTCCTTCGCGAGGGCGTCCCTGGCCGTGGTGAACTCGCCGGGCACCAGGCCGTAGAGCCGGTCGGCCGCCTCATCGAGGTCCACAGACCACCTGTACCCGCCCGCGGGGTCCCCGTCCACCCCGCGCCGTGCCGGAGTGGAGATCCATCCTGGTCCGGTGCCCTGAGCCGCCACGGGACCAGGATGGATCACCGGTGACGGGTCAGCTCGGGGAAGCCGACGCCATCACACCCACCGCGATGCGCGCCTCCATCACACCGGGATCCTCGGTGTGGGCCAGCGTGGCGCCGAGCGAGCTCAGCAGCCTGCGCATGCGCGTGTTGTCGAAGAGCATGGTCGCCCGCACCTCCGCGAAGCCCAGGTCCCGCGCCTGCCGCATGAGCGTGCGGGCCAGGGCGGAGCCGAGCCCCCGGCCCTGCCAGCGGTCCTCGACGAGGAAGGCGATCTCCGCGATGCCCGGGTCGGCGGTGAAGATCAGGGACGCGACGGCCACGACCTGGCCGTCGGTGCACGCCACGAACGACTGGCCCCGGCTGCGGTCGCACATGCGGTCGAACACCCGCGGCGGCAGCGTCGGGTTGGCGGTGAAGTAGCGGAACCTGCGGGTCTCCGGGGAGCAGCGCTCATGCAGATCGCGCAGCGCCTCCCGGTAGAGCGGGGTCAGCGGCCGCACCAGGACCTCGGCCCCGTCGGCCAGCCGTACCGGCCCCTCGGACGCGGAGGCGTCGGCGGGCGGCTGAGCCAGCCGTACCATCGCGGCGGCGCGGGCCGCCTCGGTCAGCGTGAACGGCAGGCCGGTGCGGCGGAGCCGGATGGACCGCCGGGGCGCGACGGGAACGACCAGCAGCGTGGGATCGGGCAGCTCCACCGGGGCCTTCCCGGCACCGGCCGTCCGATTGGCCTTCCCGCCAGCCGTCCCACCGGCAGCCTCGGTCGTGGCCTCACTGGCGGCCACGGTCGCGACAGGCTCGGTGGCGGCGGGCTCGGAGCGGGGCCTGGGCGGGACGGCGCCGTACACCCACCGGGCGTCGTCGGCCCTCAGCAGCTCGGCGAGGATCTCGGGGAGCCGCCACGGCGCGGAGCGCAGGCGGGCGGCGAGCAGCAGCGTGCGGGTGGGCTCGTCGGTCAGCTCGTGCGCGGTGGCGGGAACGATCCGCACGCGCCGCCCCCCGGCCGCCTCCAGAGCCTCCCGTACGGCGTCCGGGGACGCAGGGATGTCGGTGACGAACTCGTCGACGGTGCCGTCGGTGTCGGGTTGCACGGACAGGCCGAGGATGTTGCCGCCCTGCTCGGCGAGGGCCGCCGCGAGAGACGCCAGCCGCCCGGGCCGCTCGTCCACCGTCGTCCTGATCCGGAAGAACCCCATCGGACCCGCTCCCTCCGTTGCGTCGGCCTTCAGCTTGGCTGAGCGCTGTTACACCTTTGCTACATAGGAGTGAGGTGACCGTTTCCATTGGCTATGGCACGTTACTACTACTGTTATCCGCATGATTGCGTCGATCTACCGACGAGTTCCGTCGCCGGACGTCGGTGAAGGCACGGATATAGCAGGATGTGCTCCATGAGCGCTCCCCTCTCGCCGGACTTCGTCAACGGCGAAGTGTCCTTCTGGTACCGATCCCTCGGAGTTCCCGCCCCCGCCGCGCCTCTGGACGGCCATCTGACGGCCGACGTGGCGATCGTCGGCGCCGGATACACCGGCCTGTGGACCGCCTACTACCTGAAGAAGACGCGGCCGTCGCTGCGCGTCGTGATGCTGGAGAAGGAGTTCGCCGGGTTCGGCGCGTCCGGCCGCAACGGCGGCTGGCTGACCGGGGCGCTCGCCGGCTCACCCGACCGCTATGCCCGCACCCACGGCACCGACGCCGCCCGCCGCTTCCAGCGGGCGATGTTCTCGGCCATCGACGAGGTGATCCGGGTCGCGGCGGAGGAAGGCATCGAGGCCGACATCGTGAAGGGCGGCCTGTTCACGGTCGCGCGCGGCCCGGCCCAAGCCGCCCGCCTGCGCGACGAGCTCGCCGACCAGCGGGAGTGGGGCTGGACGGAGGAGGACGTGCGGCTGCTCTCCCCGGCCGAGATGGACTCCCGGCTGAGGGTGGCGGAAGCGCTCAGCGCCACCTGGAGCCCGCACTGCGCGCGCATCCAGCCGGCCAAGCTCGTCCGCGGCCTCGCCGAGGCCGTACGCCGGCTCGGAGTGGAGATCTACGAGCGGACGCCGGTCACCGAGATCGCCCCCGGGCGGGCCGTCACGCCGCACGGCACGGTGACCGCGGCGCACGTGCTGCGCTGCACGGAGGGGTTCACCGCGACCATCCCCGGGCACCACCGCGACTGGCTGCCGATGAACAGCTCCATGATCGTGACCGAGCCGCTGCCGGCCGGCGTGTGGGCCGCGATCGGCTGGGAGGGCCGCGAACTGCTCGGCGACATGGCGCACTACTACATGTACGCCCAGCGGACCGCCGACGACCGCATCGCGTTCGGCGGACGGGGCAAGCCGTACCTCTTCGGGTCCCGGATCGACGAGCGCGGCCACACGCACACGTGGACGGTCGACGCGCTGTGGGACCTGCTCACCGCGTTCTTCCCCGCCGTGGCGAGCTCCCGGGTGGCCCACGCCTGGTCAGGAGTGCTGGGGGTGCCGCGCGACTGGTGCTCCACCGTCCACGTCGACCAGGCCACCGGCATCGGCTGGGCCGGCGGCTACACCGGCCACGGCGTGACGACGACCAACCTCGCCGCGCGGACGCTGTGCGACCTCGTCCTTGGCCGCGACAGCGAGCTGACCGCCCTGCCCTGGGTGGACCGGCGGGTCCGCGCCTGGGAGCCCGAGCCGCTACGGTGGCTCGGCGTCCACTCGATGTACCGCCTCTACCGGATGGCCGACGCCCGCGAGAGCAAGGGCATGACCCGCACCTCGGCGCTCGCGAGGATCGCCGACATGATCACCGGCCACTGACCGTGGAAGGCCCGAAGTGAAAGGCCCGATGCTGTGAGCTCCACCATCCTGTTCCGGGGCGGACGCGCGTTCACCCCCGCCGCCCGTGCTTCGACGGACGGCTTCGGCCCCGATTCCCAGGGCGGCTTCGCCGAGGCGGTCCTGGTCCGCGACGGCGTCATCGCCGCCGTGGGCGCCGAGTCCGACCTCGTACGGCTCGCGCCGGCGGCCGAGCCGGTGGACCTCGAAGGCGGCCTGCTGACCCCCGGATTCACCGACGCCCACGTCCACCCCGTGCAGGCCGGGCTGGAGCGGGCCAGGTGCGACCTTTCGGAGGTGTACGGGCTCGAGGCCTACATGGCGACTGCATCAGCCTATGCCGCGAGAAATCCGGACAAGGCGTGGATCGACGGGGGCGGCTGGGACATGGCGGCCTTCCCCGGCGGCCTCCCCCACCGGTCCCAGCTCGACTTCCTCGACCGCCCGGCGTACCTGATCCAGCGCGACCACCACGCCGCCTGGGTCAACACGCGGGCGCTGGAGCTGGCCGGGATCACCCGCGACACCCCCGACCCCGCCGACGGCCGTATCGAGCGCGACCCGGACGGCACGCCCAGCGGCGTGCTCCACGAGGGCGCCATGGACCTCGTCGGCCTGCTCACGCCCCGCCCCACGGCGGCCGACATCGAGGCGGCCCTCCTCGACGCGCAGGCGCACCTGTTCTCGCTGGGGATCACCGGCTGGCAGGACGCCATCGTCGGCTCCTACGCCGGGTCGGACGACCAGCTCCCCGCGTACCTGTCGGCGGCCGCGTCCGGGCGCCTCAGGGCCAGAGTGGTCGGCGCCCTGTGGTGGGACCGCGCACGCGGCGCCGAACAGATCCCCGGCCTCGTCGAGCGGCGCGCGGCGGCCGAGGGCCTGGAACGGTTCCGCGCCTCGTCGGTGAAGATCATGCAGGACGGCATCCCGGAGAACTTCACCGCCGCCGTGATCGAGCCCTACTGCCACTGCGGCGGCACCGGGCTGTCCTACGTCGAGCCCGCGCTGCTGAACGGGTACGTCAAGGAGCTGGACGCCCTGGGCTTCCAGGTCCACTTCCACGCCATCGGGGAGCGCGCCGTCCGGGAGGCCCTGGACGCCCTGACGGGCACCGACCCCGGCAACCGCCACCACATCGCCCATGTGCAGATCATCACCCCCGAGGACGTGCCACGCTTCGCGAAGCTCGGCGTCGCGGCGAACCTCCAGCCGCTGTGGGCCACCCACCACGCCCAGATGGACGAGCTGTGCATCCCCTACCTCGGCGAGCGGCGGTCGTCGTGGCAGTATCCCTTCGCCGACCTGGCACGGCACGGCACCCGGCTCGCCGGGGGCTCCGACTGGCCGGTCTCCTCGGCCGACCCTCTGCAGGCGATGCACGTGGCGGTCAACCGCACGGAGCCGGGAGGCTCGGTCCACGCGTCCTACCCCACGGCGCAGACGCCGTTCCTGCCCGAGCAGAGCGTGGACCTGAGGACCGTCATGACCGCCTACACGGCGGGCTCGGCCTGGCTGAACCGCTCACCGGCGGGCGTCATCGAGGTGGGCCGCCCGGCCGACCTTGTCGTTCTGGACCGCGACCCCTTCCTGATCGACCCGTCCGAGATCTGGACCGTGGGCGCCCGCATGACGTTCGTCGACGGCGAGCCCGTCCACGGCTAGCGGTTCACCGGACCGGTCGGACCCGCGCCACGAGAGTCTCGGCGGTGATCGGCCGTACCGTCTCGGCGGCCGCCAGGAGGGCCGTCTCCCCGGCGCCATGGCTTTGCAACTCGACCAGCGCGCCGCCGCTGTGGGCGAACACCGCGACCCGCCCGTTCCCTCCGTGGCGGACCCACCGATCCCGGGATACCTCGCGGCAGGGCCCGCCCCTGTCGTCCCACGAATCGTACGGTGTCGCGCACGCCTCCGCGGCGGTCGCGGCCGCCCCCCGGCGTACGGTCACCTGGATGCCCAGGAAGCTCCCGCCCACCGTCTCCGCGCCGACGCGCCGGTACTCCATGTCGATCTCCGGTTCGCCCGCCCCGCCGACGATCGGCGCCTCGACGCCGGCCAGCCCATGCCCCGCGATGTCAGGCGCCACCAGCGGGACTCCGAGCGACTCGAAGGCGCGCGCCAGGTGCCAGCGCCGGGCGGGCTCCTCCAAGGCGGCGGCCGCCACGCAGACCGCGACAAGCACCCCGAGCACGGCGATCCTGGACCACCACCGCCTCCCGGCGGCCGGCGCCCAGGCCGCGACGGTGAACCCGGCCACCGCCGACATCAGGTGCACACCGCCGAGCAGTGACCGGTCGAAACCGTAGAAGGTTGTCTCGGGCACGATCCTCCACAGGGCCTGGCCCAGGGCGAGCGTGGCCATCCCGCCGATGAGCGCGACGAGAGGCCAGCGGGGCAACCGGACCAGGGCCGCCACGACCGCGCCGATCAGGAAGATCGCCGGCGTCATCATGAGGGAAAAGGGGCCCCGCACGCCTGAGTGCCCGTCCCAGCCCGGGCTCTCCGCCCACATGACAGCCACCACGCTCCCGACCGCCAGGCCGGCCGGCGCACCCCTGACCGCCTCCCTCATACGGCCATGATTGCGAAGCCCTCCCGCTTCAGAGCCGATCTGCACCGACTCCGCACGTTTTCTCCACCAGGACGCGGACCGCGCCTTCTCCACCAGGACGCGGACCGCGCCGGGGACACCACCTGTGCGGGCCTCGACGCTCCCGGCATCCGGACCGGCGGGGAGACCACCCGCCCGCCGGACGCACGAAGGCCCTCACCGCATCAGCGGTGAGGGCCTGCGCCGGATCGCGGGGACCTAGTAGATCGGGCGGGAGGACTTGCGCAGCCGCTCCAGCGCCTCGGCGAGGATCTGCGCGCCGTCCTTGTCGCTACGACGCTCCTTCACATACGCGAGGTGCGTCTTGTACGGCTCGTTCCTAGGCGGAGCGGGCGGGTTCGACTGGTCCTGCCCCGCGGGCAGGCCACACCGCGGGCAGTCCCAGAACTCGGGGACGGCCGCGTCACTGGCGAAGCTCGGGCGCGTCTCGTGCATGTTGGCGCACCAGAACGGGACCCGTACCCGGGGGGCGGCCTCTCCGCGCTCGGCCTCTCCCATGGGGCCGGCGCCGACACGGCTGCCACGGATCGCGTTGCCACTACCCACCGATGAACTCCTTGCTCGATCGCCCCGCGGACGGGGGGAGATGAATCTCTGTCACGCGTCGCCGAGGCGGGCCGCTACGGCCTGAGGAGCAGGCCGAGCGCGATGATGCAGACGAACCAGATGACGCCCGTGATGACGGTCAGGCGGTCCAGGTTACGCTCCACCACCGACGATCCGCCGAAAGACGACGAGAAACCGCCGCCGAACAGGTCCGACAGACCGCCGCCCTTGCCCTTGTGGAGCAGGACGAGCAGCACCATCAGGCAGCTCGACAGGATGAGGGCGATGGAGATTCCGATAGTCACCGTAGACCTGTTCCTCGTGTCGGGCGTGCACCGCAGGTGTGCACGTCACCATCGTCGTGACGATTCAATCTTGCTCTATGAGGGTACGACCTGATGTCAAGTCGCACCCCCTAAACGGCTCAGCTAGCCGGAGATCTCGCCAAAGCGGCATATCTTGACGAACTGCCCCAGGTCGAGACTGGCCCCTCCGACGAGGACGCCGTCCACGTCGGGCTGCGCCATGATGCCGGCGATGTTGTCCGGCTTCACCGAGCCTCCGTAAAGGATACGGACCGCCTCGGCCACCTCGCCGTCGTACAGACCGGCGAGTCGTGTCCGGATCGCGCCGCAGACCTCCTGGGCGTCCTCCGGAGTGGCGACCTCGCCGGTGCCGATGGCCCACACCGGCTCGTACGCGATCACGATGGACTTCGCCTGATCGGCGGGCAGGCCGTCGAGGGCGCCCTCCAGCTGCGCGAGCGTGTGCTCGACCTGGCGGCCCTCCTGGCGGACCGGCAGGCCCTCGCCGACGCACAGGATCGGCGTGACCGAGTGCCGGTAGGCCGCCTTCACCTTGGCGTTGGCGACGGGCTCGTCCTCGTTGTGGTACTGCCGGCGCTCGGAATGCCCGACGAGCACGAACGTGCAGCCGAGCTTGGCCAGCATCGCCCCGGAGATCTCCCCGGTGTACGCCCCCGAGTCGTGGGCCGACAGGTCCTGCGCGCCGTACACGATGCGGAGCTTGTCGCCGTCGACCAGCGTCTGCACGCTGCGCAGGTCGGTGAACGGCGGGAGCACCGCGACCTCGGCGGAGTCGTAGTCGCGGTCGGTGAGCGAGAACGCCAGCTTCTGCACCAGGTTGATGGCCTCGAGATGGTTGAGGTTCATCTTCCAGTTGCCGGCGATCAGCGGCTTGCGGGCCATCTATTCCTCCAGGGCGGCGAGTCCGGGCAGCGTCTTGCCCTCGAGGTATTCGAGGCTGGCGCCGCCGCCGGTGGAAATGTGGGAGAAGCCGTCCTCGGGCAGGCCGAGCTGCCGCACGGCCGCGGCCGAGTCGCCGCCGCCGACCACGGTGAACGCCTCGGAGCCGATCAGCGCCTCGGCGACCGCGCGGGTGCCGCCGGAGAACGCGTCGAACTCGAACACGCCCATCGGGCCGTTCCAGAACACGGTGCGCGCGTCCGCCAGCTTCGAGGCGAACAGCTCACGCGTGCGGGGGCCGATGTCGAGCCCCTCGCGGTCGGCCGGGATCGCGGTCGCGTCGACCACCTCGTGCGGCGCGTCGGCCGCGAAGTGGGTGGCGGCCAGCACGTCGACGGGGAGCACCAGCTCCACGCCGCGGGTGGCGGCCTCCTGGAGGAAGCCGCGGACCTGGTCGAGCTGGTCCTCCTGCAGCAGCGAGTTGCCGACCTCGTGGCCCTGGGCCTTGAGGAAGGTGTAGGCCATGCCGCCGCCGATGAGCAGCCGGTCCACCTTCGACAGCAGGTTGGCGATCACGCCGAGCTTGTCGGAGACCTTCGCGCCGCCCAGGACCACGACGTACGGCCGGGCCGGGTCCTCGGTGAGCTTGCGCAGCACCTCGACCTCGGCGAGCACCAGGTCGCCGGCCGCGTGCGGCAGGCGCTTGGGCACGTCGTAGACGCTCGCGTGCTTGCGGTGCACCGCGCCGAAGCCGTCGCCGACGTAAAGCTCGGCCAGCGCGGCCAGCCGGTCGGCGAACTCGCCCCTCACCGCGTCGTCCTTGGACTCCTCGCCCGGCTCGAAGCGCAGGTTCTCCAGGAGGGCGACCTGCCCGTCCTGCAGGGCCCCGACCGTGCTCGCGGCCGAGTCGCCGACCACGTCGGAGGCGAAGGCCACGCCCTCGCCGAGCAGCTCGGCCAGCCGCCGGGAGACCGGGGCCAGGGAGTACTTCGGCGTGGGCGAGCCCTTGGGCCGGCCGAGGTGGGCGCCCACGATGACCTTGGCGCCGCGCTCCAGCAGCTTCCTGATCGTCGGCACCGACGCGCGGATCCGGCCGTCGTCGGTGATCGTCTCCCCGTCGAGGGGGACGTTGAGGTCGGCGCGCACGAACACGCGCCGCCCCTTCACGTCGAGCTCGTCGATTCCGATCATCAGAGGGAGGCGCCCACGTACACGATGAGGTCCGCGAGGCGGTTGGAGTAGCCCCACTCGTTGTCGTACCAGCCGACGACCTTCACCTGGTTGCCGATGACCTTGGTCAGGCCGGCGTCGAAGATGCAGGACGACGGGTCGGTGACGATGTCGCTGGAGACGATCTCGTCCTCGGTGTAGGTGAGGTAGCCCTTCAGCGGGCCCTCGGCGGCGGCCTTGAGCGCGGCGTTGACCTCCTCGACCGAGGTCTCACGGCGGACGTCGACCGTGAGGTCGGTGGCCGAGCCCGTGGGGATCGGCACGCGCAGCGCGAAGCCGTCCAGCTTGCCCTTCAGCTCCGGCAGGACCAGGCCGATGGCCTTGGCGGCGCCGGTCGAGGTCGGCACGATGTTCAGCGCGGCGGCCCGGGCGCGGCGCAGGTCCTTGTGCGGGCCGTCCTGCAGGTTCTGGTCCTGCGTGTACGCGTGGATCGTCGTCATCAGGCCCTTCTCGATGCCGAAGGTGTCGTTGATGACCTTCGCCATGGGGGCCAGGCAGTTCGTGGTGCACGACGCGTTGGAGATGATCGTGTGAGCGGCCGGGTCGTAGGTGTCGTGGTTGACGCCCATGACGACCGTGACGTCCTCGTTCTTCGCCGGGGCGGAGATGATGACCTTCTTCGCGCCGTTGTCGGCGTGCACCCTCGCCTTGTTGGCGTCGGTGAACAGGCCGGTCGACTCCACGACGACGTCGACGCCCAGGTCGCCCCAGGGCAGCTTCGCCGGGTCACGCTCGGCGAAGGCCTTGATGGCCTTGCCGTCCACCGTGATCTCGTCCGCCGAGGCCTTGACCTCGTACGGGAGGCGGCCCAGGATGCTGTCGTACTTCAGCAGATGGGCCAGCGTGGCGTTGTCGGTAAGGTCGTTCACCGCGACGATCTCGATGTCCTTGCCGCTGGCCGCCACAGCGCGCCAGAAGTTGCGGCCGATACGGCCGAAGCCGTTGACGCCTACGCGGATGCTCACAGATCCGATCTCCTCGTACGTCGTGCGCCGGGCTACCGGCGCCGTGGCTGTGTTAAACCTCAGTCACAGACCTTATCGGACCCAAATTGGTGTAGACCACGGGGCCGTGCTTTGGCGTGTTCGCCCGGGAAGGGCCGGTCCGGGTCATGGGGGAACGAGGCACGGGCCCGCCGTACGGGCCCGGCCGGTCAGTTCGCCAGCATGTCGGCGGTGAGGTTCGCCTCGGTGTTGGCGATCCCCAGGTCCTGCGCCCGCTTGTCCGCCATGGCGAGCAGACGCCTTATGCGCCCGGCGATCGCGTCCTTCGTCAGCGGCGGGTCGGCGATCTGCCCCAGCTCCTCGAGCGAGGCCTGCTTGTGGTCCACCCGCAGGCGACCGGCGACCACCAGGTGCTCGGGCGCGTCGTCGCCCAGGATCTCCAGGGCCCGCTGCACGCGGGCGCCGGCCGCGACGGCGGCGCGGGCCGACCTGCGCAGGTTGGCGTCGTCGAAGTTGGCCAGGCGGTTGGCTGTCGCGCGCACCTCGCGGCGCATCCGCCGCTCCTCCCAGGCCATCACGCTGTCGTGGGCGCCCAGGCGGGTCAGCAGCGCGCTGATCGCGTCGCCGTCGCGCACCACCACCCGGTCGACCCCGCGCACCTCGCGGGCCTTGGCGTGGATCTTGAGCCGGCGGGCGGAGCCGACCAGCGCCAGCGCCGCCTCCGGGCCCGGGCACGTCACCTCAAGCGACATGGAACGGCCCGGCTCGGTCAGCGAGCCGTGCGCCAGGAACGCCCCCCGCCAGGCGGCCTCGGCGTCGCAGGTCGCCCCGGACACCACCTGCCGGGGAAGCCCCCGCACCGGCCGGCCGTGGTTGTCGATGAGCCCGGTCTGCCGGGCCAGCGCCTCGCCGTCCTTGTAGACCCGCACCACGTACCGCGAACCCTTGCGCAGGCCGGCGGGGGCCAGCACGAGCACCTCGGCCCGGTGGCCGAACACCTCGCCGATGTCCCTGATCAACCGCCGGGCGGTGACGTTGGTGTCGAGCTCGGCCTCGATGACGATCCGCCCCCCGACGAGGTGCAGCCCGCTCGCGAACCGGAGCAGCGTCGACACCTCCGCCTTGCGGCAGCAAGGCTTGAGCACCGATAGGCGGCTCAGCTCGTCTTTCACCACACCCGTCATGGCCATCTGCGCGTGTCCTCCCCCAAACAGACTCTGCACGTCAGTCTCTCGCACCTGGGGAGCGGGCAATCACCGCTTCTCGCGGAAAATCTCGTCCAGGACCGCGGCAAGACGCGGTCCGTCGTGCCGCGCAGAACCGTCAGAGGCGCCCACATCGGCCAAAACCAAGCGGCCTCCGATGGACCACGCCGCCTTCTCCAGCGCCCGCGGATCGCCGACCACCGTCTCGTCGGCGAGCACCGCGTCGACGGCCAGGGACGGCGCGTGCTCCCTGAGCACCTCGAGGTGCTTCTCGGGAGAGAACCCGTCGGTCTCCCCCGCCTGAGGCGCCAGGTTGAGGATCACCAGCCGCCGGGCGCGGGTGTCGTGCAGCGCGCGGGCGAGCCCCGGCACCTTCAGGTGGGGCAGCACGCTGGTGAACCACGAGCCCGGCCCGAACACCACCCAGTCGGCCTCGGCGATCGCCTCCAGCGCCTGCGGGACGGCGGGGGGATCGGCGGGCAGCAGCGAGATGGACCGGACCCGGCCGGGGGTGAGGGCGCAGGCGACCTGCCCTCTGACCGTGGTGATCCGGCCGTCCAGCTCGACCTCGGCCTGGATGTCGAGCGGCACCAAGGCCATCGGCAGCACCCGGCCGTGCGCCCCGAGCAGGCGGCCCACCCAGTCGAGGGCCGAGACGGGGTCGTCGAGCAGCTCCCACAGGGCGACGATCAGGAGGTTGCCGACGGCGTGGCCGTGCAGATCACCCTGGCTGCGGAAGCGGTGCTGGACCACCTCGCTCCAGGTCTTGCCCCACTCGTCGTCGCCGCACAGGGCCGCGAGCGCCATCCGCAGGTCGCCCGGGGGCAGGACGCCCAGCTCACGCCTGAGACGGCCGCTGGAGCCCCCGTCGTCGGCGACGGTCACGATGGCCGTCAGGTCGTCGGTGATGGTCCTCAGGGCCGACAGGGAGGCGTACAGACCGTGGCCACCGCCCAGGGCGACGACCTTGGGGCCGCGGCCCGGATGCGCCTCGTCGCGGGCGGTCGTTGTGGTTGTCCGGGGGGTGAGGTGGGCTCCGGTGACGGTCGTGCCGGCGGGTCCACTGGCGAGATCTTTCATTTTCCTCCTCGCCTGACGGCTCGCCCCACCCTACGAGCCCACGGGGCCGGTGTCGCACCGGAGGGAGAGGGGGCCGGCGCGTCACTCCCCTGGCGGGGTCGCGGTTGCGGCCCGCGCGTCGGACTCGTCACTCCCCGGCCTGCGTCGCGGTAAACCGCCCCGCGCGTCGGACTCGTCACTCCCGGCCGGGGTCGCGGTAAAACGGCCCGCGCGTCGGAACGCGTCGCTCCGGCGGCGCTGTGGTCACCCGGCCCGCACGTCCGCCACCCCGCAGGCCGCGCCTGTCACTCCCGGCCGACGTCGCGGTGACTGACCTGCACGTCCATCCCGCGCTCCCGCAGGCGCCCGCCGAGCTGCTCGGCCATGGCGACGCTGCGGTGCTTGCCGCCCGTGCACCCGACCGCCAGCGTCGCGTACCCCTTGCCCTCGCGGGTGTACCCCGCCGCGACGACGGCGAAGACCTCCTCGTAGCCGTCGAGGAACTCCTTTGCGCCCAGCTGGTTGAGCACGTAGTCGCGCACGGGGGCGTCGAGCCCGTTCATCGGGCGCAGCTCCGGCACCCAGTGCGGATTGGGCAGGAAGCGGCAGTCGACGACCAGGTCGGCGTCGACCGGCAGGCCGTACTTGTAGCCGAAGGACACCACGTTGACCTTGAGGCCGGGCCGGTCCTCGCCGCCGAAGTAAGAAATGATCTTCTTTCGGAGCTCGTGCACGTTCAGCAGGGACGTGTCGATGACGAGGTCGGCGTTGGCCCGGATCTCCCGCAGGATGCCGCGCTCGCGGTCGATCCCGTCGACCAGCCGCCTGTCCCCCTGCAGGGGATGGGGCCGGCGCACGTTCTCGAACCTGCGGACCAGCTCGTCGTCGCTGGCCTCCAGGAAGACCACCCGGACGCCGATGCCACGGCCGTCGAGCTCCTCGACCGCCGTGGTCAGGTCGGTGGTGAAGGCGAGGCTGCGCACGTCGACCACGGCCGCCACCTGGTTGGCGGCCAGGTTGACCCGGCCCGCCTCCTCGGCCACCGACGACAGCAGCCCGGGCGGCAGGTTGTCGATCACGAACCAGCCCAGGTCCTCCAGCGCCTTCGCGGCGGTGCTGCGCCCCGCCCCCGACATTCCCGTGACCACCACGAACGCCGGCTCAGTCGTGCTCATCGCCCGCTCACCGCCCTGCTTGAAATCGGCATCGCCACGCCGCCGGACGGTGCGCGGCCGCCCGGACGTGGCGCCTTCCCCCTCGGGGACGGCGCCTCCGTGCCGGAGCATGACATCTGTGGCCCTGGTCCCGCCACCGCCACGCCGCGCCGCCGCCGCGCCGTTCCACCAGGCGACGGGCAACGGGACGCCCGGGGCTTGCTCACGATCCCTGCCCAGCCGGGGACGTGCTCTCGCCACGGAGGGCGGCCACGATGGCCTCCGCCGTCGACGGGCCGATGCCGGGCACCTCGCGGATCTCGTCGGCGGTGGCCTCGCGCAGCCGCTTCACCGAGCCGAAGTGGCGCAGCAGCGCCTGCCTGCGCGCCGGGCCCAGACCGGGGACCTCGTCGAGGGCGCTCTCCTTGAGGCTCTTGGAGCGCTTGGACCGGTGGAAGTTGATCGCGAACCGGTGGGCCTCGTCACGCACCCGCTGAAGCAGGTAGAGCCCCTCGCTCGTACGGGGGAGGATCACCGGCTGGTCGTCGCCGGGGAGCCACACCTCCTCCAGCCGTTTGGCCAGGCCGCAGACCGCCACGTCGTCGATGCCCAGCTCGTCGAGCGCCCGCTGGGCGGCCGCCGCCTGGGCCGGGCCGCCGTCCACCACCACGAGGTTGGGCGGGTAGGCGAACTTGCGCGGCCGGCCGGTCTCGGGGTCGATCGGCATCCCGGCGCCGGGATCGCCCGCGAGGCGGAGCTCCACCTCGGGGTCCACCCCGATCGGCGCCTCGGCGCCGTCCGTCCCGTCGGCTGCCGGGACGAGCTCGCCGTCCGGCCCGCCGGCCAGCTCGCCGGTGGCCACCCGCTCTTCGACATAACGCTTGAACCGGCGGCAGATGACCTCGTAGATCGAGGCCACGTCGCCGTCGCCGCTTCTGATCGAGAACCGGCGGTACTCGCTCTTGCGGGCCAGGCCGTCCTCGAAGACCACCATGGACGCGACCACGTTGGAGCCCTGGATGTGCGACACGTCGTAGCACTCGACGCGCAGCGGCAC
This sequence comes from Microbispora sp. NPDC049125, assembly GCF_040802045.1. Taxonomy (NCBI): domain Bacteria; kingdom Bacillati; phylum Actinomycetota; class Actinomycetes; order Streptosporangiales; family Streptosporangiaceae; genus Microbispora; species Microbispora sp. NPDC049125. The sequence continues at coordinate 113,779 of NZ_JBEZDW010000018.1, forward strand.
CTGGTCGAGGTCGAGGGCGTCGGCGATCTCCTGCAGCGCCCGGCTGCGGGTGGTGAGGTCACTCGCCCGCCGCAGCTTGTGCTGCGCGAGCGACTCCTTGGCGTTGCGCTCGACGGTCTCCATCAGGCTCTTCTTGTCGCCCCGCTGGGGGACGCGCAGGTCGACCCGGCTGCCGCGCTGCTCGCTCAGCAGCTCGACCACGGCCTCCTCGTCCGGCGGCGGCGCCGGGACGAGGATCTCCCTGGGGATGGCGGCCTCGCCGTACATCTGCAGGAGGAACTGCTCGACCAGATCGCCGGGAGTGGCGTCCTCCACCTTGTCGATCACCCAGCCGCGCTGGCCGCGGATCCGCCCGCCGCGCACGTAGAAGACCTGGACGGCGGCCTCGAGCGGGTCCTCGGCGAGGGCGATCACGTCGCAGTCGGTGCCGTCGCCGAGCACCACGGTCTGCTTCTCCAGTGCCCGCTGCAGGGCTTGGACGTCGTCGCGGAGCCGGGCGGCCCGCTCGTACTCCTCCACGGCGGCGGCCTCGCGCATGTCGCGCTCCAGCCGCTTGATGAACCGGCCCGTGTTGCCGGCCATGAAGTCGCAGAAGTCCTCGGCGAGCGCGCGGTGCTCGTCGGGGGTGACCTTGCCGACGCAGGGGGCGGAACACTTGTCGATGTAGCCCAGCAGGCAGGGCCGCCCGATCTGCCCGGCCCGCTTGAACACCCCCGCCGAGCAGGTGCGCACGGGGAAGACGCGCAGCAGCAGGTCGACGGTCTCGCGGATGGCCCAGGCGTGGGAGTAGGGGCCGAAGTACCGGGTGCCCTTGCGCTTGGCGCCGCGCAGGACCTGCACGCGCGGGAAGTCCTCGCCCATCGTCACGGCGAGGAACGGGTACGACTTGTCGTCCCGGTACTTCACGTTGAACCGGGGGTCGAACTCCTTGATCCAGGAGTATTCGAGCTGAAGCGCCTCGACCTCGGTGCGGACCACCGTCCAGTCCACCGACGCCGCGGTGGTGAGCATGGACTGGGTCCGGGGGTGCAGCCCGGCGAAGTCGGCGAAGTAGGAGTTGAGACGCTGGCGCAGGCTCTTCGCCTTGCCGACGTAGATCACCCGGCCGCCCGGGTCACGGAAACGATAGACGCCTGGCGATTCGGGAATCGATCCGGGCGCCGGTCGGTAGGTTGCCGGATCCGCCACACTGCAAGACTACTTGGCCCCACCGACATTCCCGCCGGAGACGATCAGTCCCGGCCGCGACCGGGGCCGGCGCCCGGGCCACAGCCGGGCGCCGCGCCGTCACCGGCCCGCGACCGCCGATGACTAGCCGAGCGTGATGCTGTCGCCCGTCACCGTGATCTTCTGCTCGGCGAGGGGCCGGCTCGCCGGTCCGTGCGCCACGGACCCGTCCTTGGCGCTGAACTTGCTGCCATGGCACGGGCAGTTGATCGTGCCGTTGGACACACTGGCGACCGTGCAGCCGGCATGGGTGCACACCGCGCTGAACGCCTTGAACGTGCCGGCCTCCGGCTGGGTGATGACGATCTTCTGGTCCTCCAGAATCTTCCCGCCGCCCTGGGGGATGTCGGCGGTCTTGGCGACGGCGTCACCGCCGCCCTCCGCGGCCTTCTTCGGTGCGGCGCCGGAGGCCGCGGCGTCACCGGCCGCGGCGTCGTCGCCCGCGGGCGCCGCGGAGGAGCCTGAGCTGTATCCGGCGCAGGCGCTCAGCGCCACGGCCAGCCCCGCCCCTCCCGCGCCGAAGACCACGGCGCGGCGTGTCGTATCCGTCATGCTCGTCCTTCCTTGACCCGGACGGGGCACGGGCCGCTTCACCCGTGTCCCGTCCGCGACGCGTCACCTTATGTCGTTGAGTACGGCTCTCGCCGTGGTGCGGTTCAGCATCGCCCAGGCAGAACGGTAAAACTATGAACAAATACCCATTCGCGGAGAAGGCCGGTCACACTCCGAGGATCTTGCGGAGGAACGTCCCCGTGTGGCTCTCCTCCACGCGCGCAACGTCCTCGGGCGTTCCGGTGGCGACCACGCTGCCGCCCCTGGAGCCGCCCTCGGGGCCCATGTCGATGATCCAGTCGGCCGTCTTGATCACGTCGAGGTTGTGCTCGATGACGATCACGGTGTTGCCCGCCTCGACGAGGCGGGTGAGCACGCCGAGCAGCCTGCGGATGTCTTCGAAGTGCAGCCCGGTCGTCGGCTCGTCCAGGACGTAGACGGTGCGTCCCGTGGACCGCCGCTGCAGCTCGGAGGCGAGCTTGACGCGCTGCGCCTCGCCGCCCGACAGGGTGGTCGCCGGCTGGCCCAGCCGGACGTAGCCGAGGCCCACGTCGTTGAGCGTCTGCAGGTGGCGGCGGATCGCGGGGATGGCCTCGAAGAACGACGCGGCCTCCTCGATCGGCATGTCGAGGACCTCGGAGATGGTCTTGCCCTTGTAGTGCACCTCCAGCGTCTCCCTGTTGTAGCGGGCGCCGTGGCAGACCTCGCAGGGGACGTAGACGTCCGGCAGGAAGTTCATCTCGATCTTGATGGTGCCGTCGCCCGCGCAGGCCTCGCAGCGGCCGCCCTTGACGTTGAAGCTGAACCGGCCGGGCAGGTAGCCGCGGATCTTCGCCTCGGTGGTCGCCGCGAACAGCTTGCGCACGTGGTCGAAGACCCCGGTGTACGTCGCCGGGTTGGACCGCGGGGTCCGGCCGATCGGCGACTGGTCGACGTGCACGACCTTGTCGACCAGGTCGGTGCCGGTGACCCGGGAGTGCCGCCCGGGCACCGTCCGGGCACCGTTCAGCTCCTTGGCGAGGGCGTTGTAGAGGATGTCGTTGACCAGGGTCGACTTGCCGGACCCGGAGACGCCGGTGACGGCGGTGAAGACCCCGAGGGGGAACTCCACGTCGACGCCGGACAGGTTGTGCTCGCGCGCACCCTTGACGACGAGCTGGCGCTTCCTGTCCCGCTTGCGCCTGACGGCCGGCACGGCGATCGACCTGCGGCCCGACAGGTAGGCGCCGGTGAGCGACTCCTCGCTGGCGAGCAGGTCCTGCACGGTGCCGGACACGACGACCTGGCCGCCGTGCTCGCCGGCGCCCGGGCCGATGTCGACCACCCAGTCCGCGGCGGCGATCGTGTCCTCGTCGTGCTCGACGACGATCAGCGTGTTGCCCATGTCCCTCAGCCGGACCAGCGTGTCGAGCAGGCGCATGTTGTCGCGCTGGTGCAGGCCGATCGACGGCTCGTCCAGCACGTACAGCACGCCGACCAGGCCCGACCCGATCTGGGTGGCCAGCCGGATCCGCTGCGCCTCTCCGCCGGCGAGCGTCCCCGCCGCCCGGTCCAGCGTGAGGTAGTCGAGGCCGACGTCGAGCAGGAAGCCCAGCCGGGCGTTGATCTCCTTGACCACCCGCTCCGCGATGTGCATGTCGCGGTCGGACAGCTTGAGCTCCCCGAGGAACCGGGCGCACTCGCCGATCGACATCCCGGCGACCCCGGCGATGGAGGCGTCGCCGACCGTCACCGCGAGCGACACCGGCTTGAGCCTGCGGCCCTTGCACGCCGGGCACGGCACCTCGCGCATGAAGCCCTCGAAGCGCTCCCGGCTGGCGTCGCTCTCCGACTCCGCGTGCCGGCGCTGCACCCAGGTGATGACGCCCTCGAACGTCGTGTAGTACGAACGCTCCCTGCCGTACCTGTTGCTGTAACGGATGTGGACCTGCTCGTCGTGGCCGTGCAGGATCGCCTTCTGCGCCTTCTTGGGCAGCCGCTCCCAGGGGGTGTCGAGGTCGAAGCCGAGCGCGTGGCCCAGCGCCTCGATCATCCGCACGAAGTAGTCGCTGGTGTGGCCGCCCGCCCACGGGCTGATCGCGCCGTCGCCGAGCGTCCGCTCCGGGTCGGGGACGACGAGGTCGGGATCGACCTCCATCCGCGTGCCCAGGCCGGTGCACTCCGGGCAGGCCCCGAACGGCGAGTTGAAGGAGAACGACCTCGGCTCCAGCTCCTCGAACGACAGGTCGTCGTACGGGCAGTAGAGGTGCTCGGAGTAGAACCGCTCCCGGTTCGGGTCGCCCTCGGGCAGGTCGACGAAGTCCAGGGTGATCGTGCCGCCGGACAGCTGCAACGCGGTCTCCACCGAGTCGGTCAGCCTGCGGCGCGCGCCGTCCTTGACCGCGAGCCGGTCGACGATCACCTCGATGTCGTGCTTCTCGTACTTCTTCAGGGCCGGCGGCTCCTCCAGCCGCACGATCGTGCCGTCGACCCTCGCCCGGGCGAAGCCCTTGGTCTGCAGCTCGCGGAACAGCTCGGCGTACTCCCCCTTGCGGCCGCGCACGACCGGCGCGAGCACCTGGAAGCGGGTGCCCTCCTCCAGCTCCAGCACGCGGTCGACGATCTGCTGCGGGGTCTGCCTGGCGATGGGGCGGCCGCACTGGGGGCAGTGCGGCTTGCCGATGCGCGCCCAGAGCAGGCGGAGGTAGTCGTAGACCTCGGTGATCGTGCCCACCGTCGACCTGGGGTTGCGGCTGGTCGACTTCTGGTCGATGGAGACGGCCGGCGACAGCCCCTCGATGAAGTCGACGTCCGGCTTGTCCATCTGGCCCAGGAACTGGCGGGCGTAGGCCGACAGGGACTCGACGTACCGCCGCTGACCCTCGGCGAAGATCGTGTCGAAGGCCAGGCTGGACTTGCCCGAGCCGGAGAGCCCGGTGAAGACGATCAGGGCGTCTCGCGGCAGGTCCAGCGAGACGTCTTTCAGGTTGTGCTCACGTGCGCCACGCACGATCAGGCGGTCAGCCACGGTGGTCCCGATAGGTCGATGGAGTGAAAAGACAGGTGCACGGGCAGGCTATCCAGAGCCACCGACAAATTCGGGGGCATCGGCCGGCGGCCGGCGCGGAGGCCTCCCCAGGCGCTTCCCGGGATCGCGCTCCCACCCATCCAGGGTATGAGCTGCGTCAAACTCCTGCCCGCTTTCCGGGCGAATCCCCTGATGGTGGAGCTCCCGTCGCGGCGGGCCCTTCCGTCTGCGGCCCCCGCCGCGCGGCCTGGGCCATGATTGCCTCATGTCAGTTCTCGAGGACCTCCGGGCCGAGCTCGCCGAATCGACCGAGCGGCTGCTGGCGACCGTCGCCAAGCTGACCGATGACGACCTGCGAGCGCCGTCCCTGCTGCCCGGCTGGAGCCGCGGGCACGTGCTCGCCCACGTGGCCCGCAACGCCGACGGCCACGTCAACCTGCTCACCTGGGCCAGGACCGGCGTCCCCACCCCTCAGTACCCCACCCCGGAGGCACGCGCCGCCGGCATCGAGGCCGGGGCTGGACGGCCCGTGGAGGAGCAGCTCGCGGACCTGCGGGAGAGCGCGAACCGGCTGGACCGGGCGATGCGCGACATGCCCGCCGCCGCCTGGTCGGCGACGGTCGTCGCGATGCGCCCGCCCGAGCACACCGCCTGGTACATCCCCATCCGCAGGATCAGGGAGGTCGAGGTGCACCACGCCGACCTCGGCGCGGGGTACGGCTGGCCCGACTGGCCCGACTCCTACGTACGGCGTGAGCTGTACGACAGCGTGCTGTCCTGGCCACGCGAACTGAGCACGGTGAGCGAGATCGTGTGCGAGGAGCCGGGCGGCGGGGAGCCGATCGTGTGGCGCGGCCTCGGCGCCGGTCCGGCCGTCCACGGCGCGCCGCGCGAGCTGCTGGCCTGGCTGACGGGCCGATCGGCCGGCGAGGGCGTGCACGCGCGCCCCACCGGTCACGGCCGGGATGACGCCCCCGCCCTCAGCGGGGGGATCGAGCTGAGCGGCGAGACCACCGCGGACACGCCGCCGGCACCCCCGCCATGGCTGGTCATGCCGGCCCCGCCCGGTCTGCCCGCCGATCCCCCGGCGTGCTGGCCGCCCGCCCGCGACTAGCGTGAGCCGTAGAGGACGAGAGGGACGACCATGACCTACACCGGAGACGTGACGAGGGGCGGCCCCGCCGACGTCCGCGAGCTTCCCGCCCTGACCATCTCGAAGATCGAGGTGGGGGACTTCGGCAACAACGCCTACCTGTTGCGCTGCACCGGCACGGGCGACGGGCTGCTGATCGACGCCGCGGCCGAGCCCGACCGGCTGCTGGGGCTGATCGGCGACATGCCGATCAGCTCGATCGTCACCACCCACCGCCACCAGGACCACTGGATGGCGCTGGAGGAGGTGGCCGCGGCGACCGGGGCGCAGGTGATCGCCCACCCGCTCGACGCCCCCGAGCTGCCGGTGAAGGCGACGCTGGAGGTCGAGCACGGCGACCGGGTGACGGTCGGAGTGGTCACGCTCGACGTGATCCACCTGCGCGGGCACACCCCCGGGTCGATCGCGCTGCTCTACCAGGACCGCCACCTGTTCACCGGCGACTCCCTGTTCCCCGGCGGGGTGGGGAACACGCAGAAGGACCCGGCGCGGTTCGAGCAGTTGTACACCGACGTCGTGGAGCGGGTGTTCGACCGGCTGCCCGACGAGACGTGGGTCTATCCCGGCCACGGCCGCGACACCACCCTCGGCGCCGAGCGCCCGGCCCTGCCGGAGTGGCGGGCCCGCGGCTGGTGACGGAGGATTTCGCCGCCGTTTCGGGGTGATTCGGGGGTCTTCTGGGGCAGCGGCTCCGTCAGGATGACGGAGGAGCCCCCCGATGACCCCCCTCGCGAGCGAGGCCGCCGCCTGGAGCGGCCACGACACCCGGCTGATCGTGGCCGCCCTGGTGGGCATCGCCACCATCGTGGTGCTGATCACCAAGCTGAAGACGCACCCCTTCCTCGCCCTCGCCCTGGGGTCGGGGGTGCTCGGCCTGGTGGCCGGCATGCCGTTCGGCAAGCTCATCGACAGCTTCTCTGACGGCCTCGGCACGACCGTGGCCAACGTGGGCGTCCTCATCGCCCTCGGCGCCATGCTCGGCAAGCTGCTCGCCGACTCCGGCGGCGCCGACGAGATCGTCGACGGGATCCTCCGCCGGTCCGGTGATCGAGGCCTGCCCTGGGCGATCACACTGATCGCCGTGCTCATCGGGCTGCCGATGTTCTTCGAGATCGGCCTGGTCCTGCTGATCCCCGTCGTCCTGCTCGTGGCCAGGCGCTCCTCGCGGCCGGTGATGCTGGTCGCCGTCCCCGCACTCGCGGGCCTTTCCGTGCTGCACGGGCTGGTCCCGCCGCACCCCGGCCCGCTGGTCGCCATCAGCACGCTCAAGGCCGATCTCGGCATCACACTCGGGCTCGGGCTCCTGGTGGCGATCCCGACCGTGGTGGTCGCGGGGCCGCTGTTCGCGCGGGTCGCGGCGCGGTGGGTGGACGCCACGCCGCCCGAGCGCCTGATCCCCGACCGGCGCGACGAGGAGCCCGGCAGGAGACCCGGCTTCGCGGTCACGGTCGCCACCATCCTGCTGCCCGTCGTGCTGATGCTGGGCAGGGCCCTCGCCGAGATCGTCCTGCCCGAGGGCTCCGCCGTACGCTCCGTACTGGAGGTCCTCGGCACTCCGCTGCTGGCCCTGCTGATCGCGGTGATCGTGGCGATGTTCACGCTGGGCCGCGCGGCCGGGTTCGACCGGGGGCGGATCTCGGCCTCGATCGCCGACTCCCTGCCGCCGATCGCCGGGATCCTCCTCATCGTCGGCGCGGGCGGCGGCTTCAAGCAGACGCTGGTCGACTCGGGCGTCGGCAAGGTCATCACCCAGGCCGCGCAGGGCGCGAGCATCCCGGCGCTGGTCCTCGGATGGCTGATCGCCGTCGGCATCCGGCTGGCCACCGGCTCCGCCACGGTCGCCACCATCTCCGCGGCGGGCATCGCGGCCCCCCTGGCGGCCGGGCTCAGCCCGGCTCACGTCGCCCTGCTCGTGCTCGCCGTCGGCTCCGGCTCGCTGTTCTTCTCCCATGTGAACGACGCCGGGTTCTGGCTGGTCAAGGAGTATCTCGGCATGACCGTCGGCGAGACCATCAGAAGCTGGTCGATCATGGAGACGATCATCTCCGTGGTGTCCTTCGCCTGCGTCATGCTGCTTTCGCTGATGGTCTAGCCGGTGACCGAGCCGGTGACCGAGCCGGTGGCCGAGCCGGGCGCCGAGCCGGGCGCCGTCCGCCCGGCGATCCGGCGTCCGTATAGTTGCCCGGTCAGCAGCCCACCGTCGCGGGAGCCGTACGTGGAGATCACCGGAGTCGAGCTGCGGCGGATCGCCATGCCGCTGGTTTCGCCGTTCCGCACGTCGTTCGGCACCGAGAGCCACCGCGACGTGCTGCTCGTCCGGGTGGTGACCCCGGACGCCGAGGGTTGGGGCGAGTGCGTGGCGATGGCCGAGCCGCTCTACTCCTCCGAGTACGTGGACGGCGCGGCAGAGATGCTGCGGCGCTTCCTGATCCCGGCGCTGCCCGCGGGGGCCGACCCCCAGGCCGTCGGGCCGGCGCTGGCGCCGTTCAAGGGTCACCGGATGGCGAAGGCGGCGCTGGAGACCGCCGTCCTGGACGCCCGCCTGCGGGCCTCCGGCGAGTCCCTCGGCCGTTTCCTCGGCGCCACCAGGGAGCGGGTGCCCTGCGGCGTCTCCGTGGGAATCATGGACTCGGTCCCCGAGCTCCTCGACGCCGTCGCCGGCTACGTCGAGGAGGGGTACGTCCGGATCAAGCTGAAGATCGAGCCCGGCTGGGACGTGGCCCCCGTCCAGGCCGTCCGCGAGCGGTTCGGGGACGACCTGCTGCTCCAGGTGGACGCCAACGCCGCGTACACGCTGGCCGACGCCAGGCACCTGGCCCGGCTGGACGCCTTCGGCCTGCTGCTCATCGAGCAGCCCCTGGCCAACGACGACCTCGTGCAGCACGCCAGGCTCGCACGGATGCTCGGCACGCCGATCTGCCTCGACGAGTCGATCGAGTCGGCCGAGCACGCCGCCGCCGCCGTCAGCCTGGGGGCCTGCTCGATCGTCAACGTCAAGCCGGGCCGGGTCGGCGGCTACCTGGAGGCGCGGCGCATCCACGACCTGTGCCGGGCCAGCGGAGTCGCGGTGTGGTGCGGGGGGATGCTGGAGACGGGCATCGGCCGCGCGGCCAACGTCGCGCTGGCGGCCCTGCCGGGCTTCACGCTTCCGGGGGACACCTCGGCGTCCCGGCGCTACTACGCCACCGACGTCACCCCGCCGTTCGAGCTGGCCGACGGCCACCTCGCCGTCCCCACGGGGCCGGGGATCGGCGTGGAACCGATCCCCGAGATCCTCAGGGAGGTCACCACCTCGGCCGAGTGGATCGCCCGCTGACCACGCTCAGACGCCGCCTGGGCCGGGATGCGCCCGGGACTCGCCTGTGGTGAGGACCTTCACGAGGTGGTCTCCACCAGCCGGGCCCGAAGGAGAAGGGGCCCTGCCTGCCGCGGGGCCCCTGCCCGTCCGGCGACGTCAGCCCGCGTTCTCCGAGCGTCGTTCTCTGCGCTGCTGCTTTTTGAACATGAGGACGCGCAGCGGGATGGCCGACACCATGGCGATCTGCATGGTGGCGCCGACGGTGATGAGCTGGTCGCCCCCCGTGGCGCGGGCCGCCCAGAGGATGAGGCAGGCCACGTTGATCAGCATCCAGGCCAGCACGACGGCCGCCAGGTTGCCCTTCGGCTTGGGGTACTCGATGCGGCTGACCATCAGCCAGGCGACCGCGACGATGCCCGCGATCGTGAGGTAGCTCGGCTGGAACAGCAGCACGATCGAGACCACGGTCATGGCGCCCATCGGGATCGGCAGGCCCATGAAGTCGCCGCTCTTGGTCTTCACGCACGCGAAGCGCGCGAGCCGTACGACACCGGCCAGGAGGATCGAGGCGGCGGCGAACAGCACGAACAGCAGCGGCAGCTTGCCGGAGAAACCACCCCAGATCACCACCATGAAGGCGGGGGCGAAGCCGAAGCTGATCACGTCGGCCAGGTTGTCGAGCTCGGCGCCCATCGCGGACGCACGGAACCTGCGGGCCACCAGGCCGTCGAACAGGTCGCAGGTCGCGCCGATGAGCAGCAGCACGACCGCCGTGCCGAAGAACCGGGGGTCGGGCTCGAACTTGCCGGCCGACTGGAGGTCGCTGATCGCCGACCAGGCGAGCACGCACACCGCGAGGAAGCCGCTCAGCGCGTTGCCGAGCGACAGGGAGTCGGCCGCCGACAGGCGGAAGGCCTTGCCGACCGGCCCGCGCGGCTCGTCGGGGAAGTCGGCGACACGCGCGCCGGAGACTCGGGCGACGTCGGCGTCGTCGCCGCCGACCTGCCACGCTGCCCCGGCACCGACATCAGACGTGGTCAAGACGTGTCACCCCCGCTACGGTCCGGTCGCCCACGGTGACCGCGGGGGCCACCCCTTCGGGCAGGTACAGGTCCACCCGCGAGCCGAGCCGGATCAGCCCGATCCGCTCGCCCCGCGCCACCTTCGCGCCGGCCGCCAGGTACGGCACGATGCGCCGGGCCACGGCGCCGGCGATCTGCACCAGCTCGATGTCGCCGAGCGCGGTGTCGAGATGCCAGACGACGCGCTCGTTCTTGTCGCTGTCCTTGTTGAACGCGGGAGCGAAGCCGCCCGCGACGTGCTCGACCGACATCACGGTCCCGTCCGCGGGCGCCCGGTTGACGTGGACGTCGAGCGGGCTCATGAAGATCGCGACCCGGGTCCGGCCGTCCGGCCAGGGGTCGATGCTCTGCACCACGCCGTCGGCGGGTGAGATGAGCCGGCCCTCGCCGGGCACGCGGCCGGGGTCGCGGAAGAACCACAGCATGCCGCCGGTGAGCGCGGTCAGCGGGGCCGCCGCCAGCGCCCATCGGGGCGACCGGCGGGTCAGCAACGCGGTGACGGCCGCCGCCGTGGCGGTGGGAGCCAGCCACGGGGACACCCCGCGCGCGAGCCGGAGCCGAGCCCGGGGACCTGCCGCGAGGCCGGAGCCGGGATCGCGGTGCAACGATTCGTTGGACACAGGGAACCTTTGTACTCTTCTGGAGACTTCGGACCGGTATGCGCGTGAACGCTCGATTCTACCGATCCTGCCGTCATGGGGGGCACAACTAGACCAGCAAACAGGTTGTATGCCCGTTTCGCTAGCCCTGTGACGCCTCCGCGGGGGCGGTCGCCGCGTCGTCGCGGCGGGCTTTGAGCAGGCTCGCGATGGTCGTCACGGCCATCGTGACACCGATGACCATCAGCGACACCCAGATGGGGATCTGGGGAGCCCAGGGGACCTGGCTCTCGTGCAGCGCTTCGAGAACCAGCTTAACCCCGATGAAACCGAGGATGAACGCGAGACCGTAGCTGATGTACACCAGGCGCTGCAGCAGCCCGCCCAGCAGGAAGTAGAGCTGACGCAGCCCCATCAGCGCGAACGCGTTCGCGGAGAAGACGATGAAGGCGTCCTTGGTGAGCCCGAAAATCGCCGGGATCGAGTCGAGCGCGAACAGCAGGTCGGTGGTCCCGATCGCGATCATGACGATCAGCATCGGGGTGACCATCCGCCTGCCGTCCACCCGGACGGTGACCCGGGAGCCGACGTACGACGGGGTGGTGGGGAACAGGCGCCGCGCCCAGCGCAGGAGGAGGTTCTCCTTGAAGTCCTCGTCCTCCTTCCCGTGGTCACGGATCAGCGTGTACGCGGTGTAGACGAGGAAGGCGCCGAAGACGTAGAGCAGCCAGTCGAACCGGGTGAGCGCGACCTTGCCGACGGCGATGAAGACGCCGCGCATGATGAGCGCGAGCACGATGCCGATCAGCAGCACCTTGTGCTGGTAGATCCGCGGCACCCCGAAGCGGGTCATGATTATGTAGAACACGAACAGGTTGTCGACGCTGAGGCTGTATTCCGTCAGATATCCGGCGAAGAACTCGCCGCCGGCCCGCGTCCCGCTGAAGACGACTAACCCGACGCCGAACAGTACGGCCAGGCAGACGTAGAAACCGACCCAGATCCCCGCCTGCCGCATCGAGAACTCACGGGGTTCGCCGCGGTCCACGATCCACAGGTCGACGGCCATCACCACGAGGAGACCCACGATGACCGCGGCCCACACCCACAGGGGAACATTCACGTTTCATAACCTCCGGCGCGCGCTGAACACACTGCCGGAGGTCTCTCCCGCCCGCACGCGCATCGCGGACCGGCAGCCCCGGGCGTGAGACGCCGTGATGACGGGACTGTCGCGAAGGGATACTCCCCCCCAACGCGTCCAGTATATGGATCAGGGTTAGCCTGACCTAATCCCACGAGGAGTCAATGGTCAACGAGGTGGGAGTAGGCCTCGGCGACGGCCCGCAGCGCCGCCGCCTCGTCCGGGAGCTCCCCGCCCCTCCGCGCCGACGCCTCGGCCAGGCGGGCCGCCAGCGCCGGGTCGCCGAGCAGGCGGCCGATCTCCCGGCTCAGCTCGCCCGGGTCCCCGGGGGCGACCAGCAGGGCCGCGTCCCCCGCCATCGCGGGGATCCCGCCCACACGGGTGGCGATGACCGGCAGGCCCGCCCTCAGCGCCTCGTGCAGGCTCAGCGGCTGCCCCTCCCAGCGGCTCGGCAGCAGCAGGGCCGTCGCCACCGGGAGCAGCTCGGCGGGGTCCGCCCAGCCGTACAGCACGACGGGCAGCCGCTCGGCGTCGATCCTGGCCTGCAGGCCGGGCCGCAGCGGCCCCTCCCCGGCGATGACGAACAGCGGATCGCCCTTGTACGGGGCGGCCGCCGCGTCGAGCAGGGTCTCCAGCCCCTTCTGCTGGGCGAGCCTGGCAACGGTCAGCAGCACGGGACGGTCACCCCCGCCCGGCAGCAGCCGCGCGAGCTCCGCCCGCACCTCCTCGGGGGTCCGCGAGGGCCGGCCGAGGGGCGGCGCGGGCACGACGGCCGCCTGGACGCGCCGCGCTCCCCTGGCCCGCATGCGGGCGCCCAGGTCGGGCGACACCACCAGGACCAGGTCGGCCCGGCGCGCCACGATCCGCTCCAGGAGGCCGTAGACGGCGCCGATCGCGCCCGTGGCCGTGACGCCGTTGTGCAATGTCACGACGAGACGCGGGCGACGGCGCACCGCGAGCAGGGCCAGGGCTGCGATCGCGCCCGCCCGCAATCCGTGGGCGTGGACGATCCGGGCTCCCCTGACCGCCGCCCGCAGCCGCGCGACGGCCGCGAGGTCGTCGGCGGGGCGGGGCCGGTCGGCGATGGGCACCTCCGTGAAGCGCGCCCCGGCGGCCGTGAACCCGAAGGTCTCCTCCGTCGCCGCCGGCCCTGCCACCACCACCTCGTGGCCGGCCGCGGTCAGCCCGCCGGCGAGCATGCGGACGTGCCTCCCGACGCCTCCGTCGCTGGTCCCCAGCACGAGCACGATCCGGCTCACGCCCGCCACCCCCTTCGTCTGGACGTTCCCGCACGTCCGGTACGGCTCACGCCGCCACACCCCGATCCTCCGGCACGTCCGGTACGGCTCACGCCGCCACACTCCCTGGTCCCGGCCGACCGGGCACGTTTCCCGCGGCTCACTTCGACGGCCGGCCGGGGCTGAGCCCGCTCATGCCGCGTCCACCGGTTCACGGTCCTTCCTCCCGCCGCGGAACCTGGAAAGCGCCGCCGCCAGATCGCGCCGGTCCACGGCGGCCGCGATCAGCACGCCCGCTGTGAGGGCCGCCACCCCGGCCGGCACGCCGGTCGCCAGCCCGCCCCAGGGGCCGCCGCCGTCCAGCAGCGCCGCCACGCCCCAGCCCGCGAGGAACCCGCCCCCACCGCCCAGCACCGCCGCCAGCGCGGCCCGGGCCACTCCCCGGACGGCCTGAGCGCCCCGCGCCGCGAGAACGGAGACGAGCAGGACGGCCCCTCCCAGCGTCATGCCCGCCGCCTGGCCGAGCGCCAGCCCGCCGAGCCGCCAGTCCTGCGGGAGGAGGAACACCAGCGTCACCTGGGCGGCCACGGCGACCAGCCAGCCGGCCACCGTGCCCCAGGCCGCCGCCCTCCCCCGCCCGGCGGCGTAGAGGACCCGGCTCAGATGGGCGATCAACCCGTAACCGACCAGCCCTGGGGCGAACAGCGCGATCGCCCGGGCGAACACGGCGGTGGAGATCCGCGTGTCGGCCTGGGCGAGGAAGACGTGCGCCATCGATCCGGCGACCGCGGCGAGCGCGCCGGCCGCCAGTCCGGACACCAGCAGGACGGCCCGCGTCGTCCGGGCGGAAAGGGCCGCGAACCCCTCCCCGTCACCGCTCTCCGCCCGGGCGGAGAGCGCCGGGAACGCGCTGGTCGCGATCGGCACGGCGAGCACGGCGTACGGCACCTGGTAGATCGCCCACGCGTAGTTGTAGGCCGCCAGCGCCCCGCCGCCGATCCGCCCGTTGGCCAGCGGGATGACGACCGCCGTCGCCACCTGCTGGGCGACCAGCGCGCTCAGCCCGGCCAGGGCCAGCCGCCGCACCTGTACGGCGACGCCGCCGGGGAAGCGCAAAGTGGGCCGCCACCGCAGCCCGAGCCGCCCGCCGGGCCCCAGCACGGTGACGACCAGAGCGAGCACGCCCAGCGTCGTCCCGGCGGACAGCGCCAGCTCCGCCGGGCCAGGCACCGACGCGGGGTCCTTGACGCCGCCGCTCAGCGGGGCGAACACCAGATAGGCGACGATCACCACCACGCTCGACACGAGCGGGGCGACCGCGGGGCCCGAGAACCGGCGGTGGGCCTGGAGCACGCCGTACAGCACGACGGCCATGCCGTAGAGCGGGATCTGGGGCGCGAAGACCACCAGCATGCGGGTGGCGACGGCGGTCACGGCGGCCGGGTCGCACCCGGGCACGTCGGAACGCACCAGCAGCCGCGTCACCGGGCCGGCGGCGAGCGCGACCAGCACGCCGGCCGGCACCAGGACCACCAGCACCCACGTCATCAGGGCGGAGGAGATGCGGCCGACCTCGGCCCGGGCCTCCTCGGTGGAACGGGCGGCGGCCCCGGCGAGCACGGGGACCACCATCCCCGCCAGCGCGCCCCCGACCACCACCTCGAAAACGAGGTTGGGCACCTGGTTGGCGGTGTAGTAGGCGGTCGCCAGGCAGTTGGTGCCGACCGCGCGGGCGAAGGCGAGCTGCTTGGCGAAGCCGGTGACCCTGGCGAGGATCGTGATGGCCCCGATCAGCACCGCCGCCCCGGCGATCCCCCCGCCGATCCCCCCGCCGAGCCGTCTAGCCATGCCGGCCTGGGGTGGTGCCGGGCGTCACGCCGCCGGCCCCGCCGTACGGGCCGGGGCCTGCGGGGGAGACAGCGGGGGACGGCGGCCGAGCAGGTCGAGGCGGTTCAGCACGCGGTTGCCCGCGATGACCTTGGTGAAGCTGACCTTCTCCGAGGCGGCGGTGAGGGCCGTCACGGCGCCGAGGGCCGCGAGGCGCGCGGGCCGGCCCAGGCGGCCGGTCGCCGCGAGGCCGAGAAGGGCGCCGAGGGCGTTCGCCCCGGCGTCGCCGAGCATCGCCCGCTCACCCAGGTCCTCGGGCAGCAGCGCCGCCGCCGCGCCGAGGGGGATGGCCGCCAGCACGGCGGCCCGCCGCGCATCCGCGCCGTGCGGCGAGGACGCGCGGGCGACGGAGGCGGCAAGAAGCGGGACCCCCGCCATCAGCCCCGCCTTGATCGCACGTCCGGGACGCAGGTCGAACAGGTTGGCCAGGTTGGCGGCGCCCGCGATCAGCGCGCCGTCGACAAGAAGGTCGGCGGCCCGCGACACCGGCCCGGAGTCCCCCGGGTGGCGCGGGGCGATCGCGGCGGCCGCGAGCCCGGTGACGCCGATGCCGACGATCTTCACGGCGCCGCTGGTGACCTCGCCCCGGGCGAGCGCGGCCAGATGCCCCTTGAACCCCTTGGAGGACGACGTGCCGAACACGTCGTCGTACGCGCCGAGGATCCCGCTGCCGGCTCCGGCGAGGGCGGCGGCGGCCCGCGCCCGGGCCGGGAGGCCGGGGGCGAGCGCGGCGGCCGCGGTCGCGCCGGCGACGAACGCCGGGCCCTCCAGCAGCGTGACAGGCTCTCCGCGGTGGTTGACGCGGGTCCAGTACGCGTCGGCGGTCTTCTCGTCACCGAGCGGCGGCCGCCGGCGGAACGCGGCGTACGCCGCGCGGGCGGCCACGGCCCCCAGAGCGGCGCCGGCGGCTGGGCCGGCCAGGGCGCGTATGGCCACGGCGGATCCTCTTCCTGGTTAGATGGTTCCTGGTGCTGCGGGGCGGGTCACCGGCGGCGTGTCAGCCGCTGGACGCCGCCGGGCTGGGGGTCGGGCTCGCGCTGGGGGCGACGACCGTCGGCTCGAACGCCGAGGCCCCGCTTCCGACGCCGTAGGATCCCGACCGGCCGGTCAGCTGCTCCCGCAGAGCGTAGACCACGACGACGCGGCCCGCGGCGAAATCGACGGTGTCCACGGTGGAGACGCTGGACGCCGCCTCACCGGTGTCGCGGAGCGCGGCGATGGCCCCGCCGCTCGCCGAGGCGGTGGTGCTGCCGGTGAGCACGGTGCCGAAGTCGACGGCGTCGAGCCCGGCCGCCACCGAGACGATCGCCGCCGTCTGCCTCTCCGCGTCGTCTCCCTCGTACGGCTGAGACGGGGCGAGCACGATCGCCATCGAGGAACGCTCCTCGGGGCTGCCGCTGAGGGACAGGAAGCCGCCGCCCTGGAACGACTCCAGCACACGGGAGGCGTCCGCGTTGAGACGGCCGACCTTCGTCCGGTCGTTGGTCACGATCGCGGTGGAGAGCATCGCCGCGGCCTTGTCGTACGGCGAGGCCTCGGCGGAGAACCGCATCCCGATCGGGGCGAGGCTGGTGGCGAGCCCGTCCACGATCGCGGCTTGGTCGCCCGCGGTGAACTTGTCGGTCAGGCTGACCCGCCCCGCGTACGTCCCGCCGGCGCTGGTGACGAGCCGCTCGATGGGCTCGCGCAGGCCCCCCGGCGCGCCGGGGGCCTCGACGAGCACCACGCGCTCCCCGGCGAGCTGGCCGTGGACCAGGTCGGCCAGGTGGGTGGTGACCAGGGAGTCACCGCCCTCCTCGCGGGACTGCAGCTCGGAGATCTGGGCGATGTAGCTCTCGTTGGCCTTGCGCAGACCGGCGGTCGTGTCCTCGGCCGACTTGTAGAACATGGGCTCGAGCGCGGTGCTGCCCAGCACGATGCCCACGGTGAGGGCGAGGAAGATGGCGACGATGGAGACAAGGTGATATCGGAAATCGATCACGAGAAGAGTCCGACCAGCCAGAAGATGAAGCCGTTCCAGGCGACGCGCAGGCCGTTCAGCCAGACCTGGCCGATCGGGGAGATCGACAGCACCACGCCGATGGTCACCAGCGTCGTCGCGACGAGCAGCAGCAGGGACGGGGTGGAGATGCGGCTGCGGTAGAGCCTGCTCACGCCCTTGGCGTCCACGAGCTTGCTGCCCACCCGCAGCCGGGTGAGCCACGTGCTCGCCGCGCCCGACCTGCCCTTGTCGAGGAACTCGTCGAGCGTCCAGTGGGTGCCCACGGCGACGATCAGGGACGCGCCCTTGTCGTCGGAGAGCAGCATCGCGATGTCCTCGCTGGTGCCGGTCGCGGGGAACACGACGGCCTCCTGGCCGAGCCGGTGCACGCGCTCCAGGCCGGGCGCGCGGCCGTCGCGGTAGGCGTGGACGACCAGCTCGGCGCCGCAGCACAGCGCCTTCTCCGAGACGGAGTCGAAGTCGCCGACGATGACGTGCGGCACGTAGCCCGCTTCGAGCAGCGCGTCCGCGCCGCCGTCCACGCCGACCAGGACCGGGCGGAACTCCCTGATGTACGGCCGGAGCGTCGCGATGTCCTCCTTGTAGTGGTACCCGCGTACAACGATGAGGACGTGCCGGCCCTCCATCGACGTCCGGATGTCGGGGACGCCGACGCCGTCGATGAGCAGGTCGCGCTCTTTGCGGATGTACTCCATCGTGTTCGCGGCGAAGGCCTCCATCTGGACGGCGAAGCCGGCCCGGGCCTCGGTCATCGCGGCCTGGACCGTCTCGGCGGTCTGCGCCTGCCCCTTGCCGACCAGCTCTTCGCCGAGGTAGACCATGCCCTCGTGGACGCGGACCACGTCACCGTCGGCGATCCGCTCGAACAGCTCCGGCGTGGCGCCGTCGACCAGGGGGACGCCCGCCTCGAGGAGGATGCTCGGCCCGAGGTTGGGATAGCGGCCGCTGATGCTGGAAGCCACGTTGACGACAGCCGCGGCACCGCACGCGACCAGAGCCTCCCCGCTGACCCGGTCGATGTCGACGTGGTCGATAATCGCGATCTCCCCGGCCTGGAGGCGTTTGGTCAGCCTCTTCGTCCGCCTGTCGATTCTCGCCACTGCCGTCACCCCGGGAAGGTCGTCTGCCTTCCTGCGGCGGAGGCCCGGAACGTTCAAGCTCGGGACCTTCATTATGACCATCCTGCCAGAGGCGCCGACCGGCGTGCTCCCATACCCTGCGGCCTGTCTCTTATGTCACAACAAGTAAGAGATGTTAACGAGGCGCTCGCCGGACCGCGTCCCATTTACGGCCTCGGAGTCGCAACCTCGGAGTCGCAACCTCGGAGTCGCAACCTCGGAGTCACGGCACCGGCTTCACGGCACCGGTTTCACGGCTCCGGTCCGGGTGCCCCGCCGTCGCCTCGTCTCTCCGTTGATCATCTCCGCTTCCCGGCGGCCCCGGCCCTGAGCGGGCGAGCGGGCGCGCCCGTCGCCTCGCCGTCCCAGGCGGCCTTGTCCCCCGCGGCGATGGACAGCAACTCCGCCGCGTGGGCTCTGCCCAGCTCGGAGTCCTCGAGGCCGGCGAGCATCCGGGACAGCTCGCGCTCCCGCCCCTCCTGGTCGAGGGCCACCACCCCGCTGCGGACCACCCTGCCGTCGCTCGCCTTCTCCACCACCAGGTGCTGGTCGGCGAAGGCGGCCACCTGCGGCAGGTGGGTGACGACGATCACCTGGGCCGTGCGGGCCAGCTTGGCGAGACGGCGGCCGATCTCGACGGCGGCCTTGCCGCCGACGCCCGCGTCGACCTCGTCGAAGACGAACGTCGGGACGGGATCGGCGCCGGCGAACACCACCTCGATGGCGAGCATCACCCGGCTCAGCTCACCGCCGGACGCGCCCTTCGTCAGCGCCAGCGGCGGGGCGCCGGGGTGGGACGCCAGCCGCAGCTCGATCTCGTCGACGCCGTGGGGCCCGAAGTCGCCGCTGGCGGTGATGGCCACGCTCACCTCGGCGTGCGGCATGGCGAGAGCGGTCAGCTCCCTGGTCACCGCCTGGCCGAACCGCTGAGCCGCCGCGGTGCGGATGGCTGTGAGCTCACCGGCGAGCTCACCCAGCCGCTCGGTGAGCTCGCCGTGCTCGCGGGTCAGCTCGTCGATGCGCTCGTCGTCGCCTTCCAGCTCCGACAGCCGCTCCGCGGCCCGCTGCGCCCATGTCAGCACCGCCGCGACGTCCGGCCCGTACTTGCGGGTCAGGCCGTTCAGCGACGCCCGGCGCTCCTGCACGACGGCGAGCCGGGCCGGATCGGCCTCCACGGACTCGGCGTACGCCGCCAGCTCGGTCGCCACGTCGGAGATCAGGTACCCGGCCTCGGCCAGGCGGTCGGCCAGCCCCGCGAGAGCGGGGTCGAAGCCACGCACCGCCTCCACCGCCGACTTCGCGTGGCCGAGCAGCGACACGGCGTCCTGCGCCTCCTGGGCGCTCGACATGGGGTCACCGAGGAGGGCGGTGTGGGCGGTGGTGGCCGCCGTGCGCAGCGCGTCGGCATGGGACAGGCGCTCGGTCTCCTCCTTGAGCTCGGCGTCCTCCCCGGCACGCGGCTGGACCTTCTCGATCTCCTCCAGGCCGAACCTGAGGACGTCGGCCTCCTGGGCGCGCTCCCTGGCCCGCTCGGTGAGCTCGTGGAGCAGCTCCCCGACCTGCTTGTGGCGCTTGTACGCCTGCTCATAGGCCCGAAGGGGCTTGACCAGCTCGTCCCCGGCGTAGCGGTCGAGCGCGGCCCGCTGCCGGCCCGGCTGGAGCAGCCGCTGCTGGTCCATCTGGCCGTGGACGGCGACGAGGTCGTCCGCGATGTAGGTGAGCGTGCCCACGGGCACGGACCGGCCGCCGAGCCAGGCACGCGACCGCCCCTCCGACGACACCGACCGGGAGATGATGAGCCGGCCGTCCTCGACGTCACCGCCGACGTCGGCGACCTGCTGGACCACCCGGCCGCCGGGCTCGATGACGAGGGTCCCCTCGACGAGCGCCTTGTCGGCGCCCGGCCGCACCCGGGCGGGATCGGCGCGGCCGCCGAACAGCAGGCCGAGGCCGGTCACGACCATCGTCTTGCCGGCTCCCGTCTCACCGGTGACGACGGTGAATCCCGGTGACAGCTCCAGAACCGCCTCGTCGATGACGCCGAGCCCCTGGATGCGGACCTCCTCGACCCTTGGCCGCACTGGTCCCTCCCGTTTTGCCGACCGAACTCGCCAGAGATCCTACGCGCAACTCGTCAAGATTTTCGAGGAGTGCGGCTCCCTGGCGAGGCCAGTACGGCATTCTGTGGACAAGAAAGCCCAGCTCGTAGTGCGAATCCGACCTAATTGCCACAGAACGCCCCGCCCTGGGGACGGAACGCCCAGGGCGGGGCCGCTCGGAGCGGCACCATGGCGTTCTGAGAGGACGCCGGGTCGCTCGAAACCGGGCGGCGGGGCGTTTTGAGGAGACGCAGCGCCACTCGAAACGGGTGGCGGGGCGTTTGAGGAGACGCAGCGCCACTCGAAACCGGCGGCGGCGCTCGGAGCGGGCGGCTATGTCAGGTGGCGCGGACGCGTCCCCGCCAGCCCTCGACCGGCAGGCCGAACTTGGCGACCAGGCGGTCGGTGAACGGGGCCCTGCTGGTCTCCCCGCTCAGCAGGCGGGCCAGCCGCACCGGAACGTCGCTCCTGCGGACCTCCACCCGTGCGCCGGGCGGGACGTCGAAGCGGCGGCGCCCGTCACACCACAGCACCCCGGCGCTGGTCCCGGGGACGAGCTCGGCGGCCAGCGTGCTGCGCGGCGAGACGGCCATCGGCCGCGCGAACAGCGCGTGCGCGCTGTTGGGGACGAGCAGGAGCGCCTCGACCTCCGGCCACACGACCGGCCCTCCGGCCGAGAAGGCGTACGCGGTGGAGCCGGTCGGCGTCGCGAAGATCACACCGTCGCATCCCCACCGGGAAAGGGGGCGGCCGTCGACCTCCGCGACGACTTCCAGCATGCGGTCCACCTTCTCGATGGACGCCTCGTTGAGCGCCCAGGTGTCCGCGATCACCTCGCCGTTCGCCCGGACGGTGACCTCGACGGTCATCCGCTCCTCGACCTCGTATCTCGCCTCGGCCACCCGGTCGACCACCGAGGCCAGATCCTCCACCTCGGCCTCGGCGAGGAAGCCGACGTGCCCCAGGTTGACGCCGAGCAGCGGCACCCGGGCGGGGCGGGCCAGCTCGGCGGCGCGCAGCAGGGTGCCGTCGCCGCCCAGCACGATGATCAGCTCGGCCTCGTCGAGCGCGCCGCCGCTCTCCGGCACCACCTCGGCTCCCGCGCAGCCGATCTCCTCCGCCTCGTCGTCCAGCACCCGGACGTTGAGCCCCGCTTCGATCAGCCGGTGCATGACCAGCCGGGCGCTGGTCACCGCCGCCTCCCGGCCGGTGTGCGCCGTGACCAGGACGGTCCGCTTGACGTTCACCCCGTCGCCCATCCTGTCGCTCACCGTCTCCACGCCATGACGCCGCCATCTGATCTCATTGGGGCCCCTCCGCGATCGCTCGCTCGATGGCCGCTTCGAGGTCGGGGACGGGGTCGTGCCCCGGCCCCTTCCCCAGCCACACCACGTACTCGACATTTCCCGACGGCCCGGGAAGGGGACTCGCCGTCACGCCCTTCACGGTCAGCCCGAGCCGCCCGGCCGCCAGGGCGACATCCCGTACGGCCTGGGCCCGCAGGGCCGGGTCGCGCACGACGCCGCCCGCTCCCACCCGGTCCTTGCCCACCTCGAACTGGGGCTTGACCAGCATCGCGAAGTCCGCGACGTCCGCGGCGCAGCCCACGAGGGCGGGCAGGACGAGGCGCAGCGAGATGAACGACAGGTCGCCGACCACCAGCGTGGGCGGCTCGCCCACCATCTCGGGTGTGAGATCGCGGACGTTGACCCGCTCAAGCACCGTGACCCGCTCGTCGGTGCGCAGCGACCAGGCGAGCTGGCCGTACCCGACGTCGACCGCGAGCACGTGGGCGGCCCCGTGCCGAAGGAGCACGTCGGTGAAGCCGCCGGTCGAGGCGCCCGCGTCCAGGCAGCGGCGGCCCGCCACCGACAGCCCCGTGAAGGCCTCTAGGGCGCCCAGCAGCTTGTGCGCGCCCCTGGACACGTAATCGGGGCCATCCGCCGCCTCCGCGACCACGATGGCCGCCGCGACGTCGACCTGCGTCGCGGGCTTGCCGGCCGTCCTGCCTCCGACCGTCACCCGTCCGGCCTCGATCAGCTGGGCGGCCTGCTCGCGGGACCGGGCGAGGCCGCGCCGCACGAGCTCGCTGTCCAGCCGTAACCGCTTCACCGCCGCCCCCGCCCGCCCCGGGCCGCCCGCTCGGCGGCGTGCGCCTCCGCGTGGGCCGCCGGAACCACCAGAGCCGCCAGGCGGGCTCCCAGGCGTCGCCGCGACCGCCCCGGCCACGCCCTCACCGTCCCGCCTCCGAGGGCCCGTCCACCGGGCCCTTGGCCGGGGCCTCCACCGAGGCGCCCACAGGGTCACCCGTTGAGGCCGGCGCCGGGTGGCCCGCCGAGGCGTCGACGGAGTCGTCGACCGAGGCGAGCACCGCCTCCAGGCCGGACAGGACTTCCTCGAAGATGCCGACGTGCTCGGGCACCGGCGCGGCGGTGAGCCGGCCGAGAGGGGCCAGCGCCCCCTCCACGGTCTCCGCAGCCGGGACGTGCCCCTGCGCCGGTTGGCTTCCGCTGTCCGCCATTGCCCCCTCCACGACGTCCGGTCCCGCCGGCGCCCGCTCTCCCCGCGCCGCCGCCGCCGTACGGCGGACAGGCGAGGCGGGCGAGTCAGGCGAGGCCCGGTCGCTCCGGCCGGGCCCTCATGCCGGTCGCCTTGACGCTATCGGACGCCACCGACACCCGCGCCGTCCCGGCCGTTCAATGCCCGGCATGCGCCTTCTGTCCCCAGAGTTGCCCCCGGGCGGCCTGCGCAGGTCTTCGATTCAGCGGATTCCGCGCAGCCGTCACGTGGAAAGCTACTGTCGGTAGAAAGAGCTCGCAGTGGTCAGTGAGAAGAGAGGGCAGGCGCATGGCGACCGTCGAGGAAGTCCGGGCGGCGCTGGACAAGCTCGTCGAGCAGTTCGACGGGATAAGCGAGGAGGACCGCACGAAGCACGTGGTCGAGCGCAGACTGGCCTGCCGGATCTCCGACATCGGGCTCACGTTCTACGGCCGGATCCACCGCGACGGGCTCGACCCGTTCAAGGAGGTGCCTCCTCAGGACGGGCGGCCGGCGGAGGTCAAGCTCACCCTCAACAGCGAGGATCTGGTCTCGATGGTGAACGGCCAGCTCGACATGGGCCGGGCCCTGCTCACCGGGCGCGTCAAGATCGACGCGAGCCTCGGCGACCTGCTGCGCCTGCGCAAGCTCCTCTGAGCCCGGGTACGGGGTCTCCTCGATCCCGGCGACACCCTGGGCCGGCCGCAGACGTCGCCGGTGCCGAGAGAATGCGAGCACACGGCCGGGAGCGTTTCGCCCCAGCCACCCAAGCGTCGTGAGACGGGGTCACCACACCCACGCCTTCACAGCCCAAGCGTCGTGAGGCGGGGGCGCCACACCCCCGCCTTCATAGCCGGGCATCGTGAGACAGGGGCACAACGGCCCGGCCTTCAGAGCCCGAGCGTCGTCAGGGCGGGTTTCACCGCGTCCTCGTCGGCGCGGCCGTCCCCCGCCGCCTCCCATGCGGCGGCGCATGCGGCGCGCAGCCCTTCGATCGGATCGCCCTCCCCGGTCAGCACGAGCTGCCCGTGCTCCCATCGGGCCGTCCACCCGCCGCAGGACCAGCCGCCGTCATCGTGCCGGACGTCCGCGGCGGGCGCGTGGAGCCCGGTCAGGTCGGCGGAAACATGCGTCGGGCGGTGGCGAGGCTCCGCGGTGAGCACGTCGAGAGGGCCGGCCACTCCCGTCAGGACCAGCAGGCTGTCCACCCCGGCCCGGGTGGCGGCCTCGATGTCGGTGTCCAGCCGGTCGCCGACGATCAGCGGCCGCTGCGCCCGGGTGCGGATCATCGTCTCCCGGTGCAACGGCGGCTCCGGCTTGCCGGCCACGACGGGTTCCACTCCCGTGGCCGTCGCGATCACCCGGCTCATCGCCCCGTTGCCGGGCAGCTTCCCCCGGCCCGTCGGCATGGTGGTGTCGCTGTTGGCCGCGACGAACCAGGCGCCCTGGCGCACCGCCAGGGCTCCCTCCGACAGGAGGCCGTAGGACAGGTTCTCGGCGATGCCCTGCACCACGGCGGCGGGTGCGTCCATCGCCGTCGTCACCGGCCGAAGACCGTGGGCTCGCAGGGCGGCGCGCAGGCCCATGCCTCCGACGACGAGCACGGGCGAGCCGGGCGGCACGTGCTCGGCCACCAGCCGGGCCGCCGCCTGCGCCGACGTCACCACGTCCTCCGGAGCCGCCGGGACGCCCAGATGTGTGAGGTGCTCGGCGATCGCACTGGGCGTCCGGGACGCGTTGTTCGTGACGTATGCCAGTCGCACGCCCAGGGCCCGGGCCCGCTCCAGAGCCTCTGCTGCGTGGGGGACCGCGTTCTTGCCGAGGTAGACGACGCCGTCGAGATCGAGCAGGAGGGTGTCGTAGGCGTCGACGAGCCGGGAGGTCTGGGGAGTCCCGGATGTGGCGACGGTCATACCTGCCTCGCCCGCAGTGTGGCCCGGACCTGCTTGAGCGCCGACACGTAGTGGCGCAGGTCGGGCCGCATCGCCACGGCCATCGCGAGCGGCTCCTGGGCGCCCTCCACGTCTCCGCTGCGCCACAAGGCCATGCCGAGCCCGAAGTACGCGTAGTCCTCGGCCGGGTTCGCGTCGACGATCAGGCGGAAGCTGCCGGCGGCCTCGTCGTAGCGCCGCGAGTTGAACTGGGCCCGGGCCAGCGCCTCACGGATGCTCCGCGAGTCCGGCTCGGCCTGCGCGGCGTGTTCCAGGATGGCGGCCGCGGCGGCCGGACTGCCCTCTTCCAGCAGCTTCGTCCCACGCTTGAACCACTCATAGACGTCGCCCGCCGGCACGCCACCCGGATCATGAGGGGAATCGGACGCTCCGTTTCGTCCTTCGATCATGGGGTAAGGCCTCCTGCAATCCGATTTCATCAATAACCGGGCACCGCAGCGTCGGGGGTCCGGACCTTATGGCAACATGCCCGGTATGGAGAGATCTGAACGGGCGGGACTGGTGCTACGTCCGTTCCACGGCGTGCGATTCGCAGTGGACGATCCGGCCGCCGTCACCTCGCCGCCCTATGACCTCATCTCCCCCGAGGAACTTGAGGAACTGCTCGCCTGTCATCCGAACAACGTGGTGCGCCTGATCCTTCCCGGTGCGGGTCACTACGGCGACGCGCAGGCCGAGCTCAGGCGGTGGCTCGACTCCGGCGTGCTGGCCGTCGACGGCCTCCCGGGGCTGTACGTGTACGAGCAGACCGGTGTCGGCTTCCTCCAGCGAGGCCTCATCGGCGCCGTCCAGGTCGGGTCGGAGTCCGTCCTGCCCCACGAGGACGTGCTGCCGGGGCCCGTCGCCGACCGGCTGGCCCTGATGCGGGCCACCGAGGCGAACCTGGAGCCGATCTTCCTGCTGTACGAGGGCGGCGGGACCGCGTCGCGGCTCGTCGACGACGTGGCCACGCAGCGCTTCCCCCTTGCCGACGTGCGGACCCGCGACGGGGTACACCACCGGCTGTGGGAGGTGACCGACCCCGACGAGATCGCCGCCGTGGGCGAGGACCTGAGGGACAGGCAGGCCCTGATCGCCGACGGGCACCATCGGTACGCCACCTACCAGGCACTGCGTGCCGGTCACGTGGGAAGCGGGCCGTGGGACCACGGTCTCGCCTACCTGGTCGACTCCACCGCGTACCCTCCCGATCTCCGGGCGATCCACCGGGTGATCCCCGGCCTGCCGCTGGAGGAGGCGGCGGCACGCGCCAAGGGGTCGTGGCAGGTCCACGAGTTCGCCTCGCTGGAGGACGCGCTCGTGGGGCTCGCGACGGCATCCGGCCCCGCGTTCGTGCTCGCCGGGGACGGCCCCTCGCACCTGCTCACCGAACCGGACCGGCTGCAGGTGGAGCATGCGATGCCGGCCGGGCGCTCGGCCCGGTGGAAGGCGCTCGACACGTCGGTCCTGAGCATGTTCCTGCTGCCGAAGGTGTGGGGCATCGCCGACAGCGAGGAGTCGGTGCTCGTGGTGCACCACGACCCGCTCGCCGCCGTACGGCTCGCGAGCCGCGTTCACGGCACCGCCGTGCTGCTCAACCCCCTCTCGACGGACGACGTCCTGGCCGTGGCGGCCCAAGGGGAACGGGTGCCGCGCAAGTCGACCTCGTTCGGCCCCAAACCACGCACCGGCCTGGTCATGCGGACGTTCGCGTCGGACTGACCACCCGCAGGGAATGACAGAGGGGTCCCCGGGGCCCAGGTATCCCCGCGTCCGCGTAAGGCTCATCCAGTCCTCACCAAGGTCGCCGTCCCCTCCAGCGCTTCGGCCGTTTGAGCGTGGTGGCCCCGGCCGTCTCCGGCCCGGCAGCCGCAGGCCGGTCGTCCCGTGCCGCAGCAACGCCGAGCTCGTCGCCGTCGCCCGCTCTCTCAGAGCACACGCCAGCCGGGCCGGCACCAGCCGGGCCGGGACCAGCCGGGGCGACAGCATCCGGCGCGGCGTGATCGGGGCGGGTGACGCGGGGGCTCCGGCCGTTCCGGCGCGCCGGGACCCGGGAGCCGGCCTGCTCGACCTGGCGGGCCGTGCGGACCTCGATCTCGTAGCGGCTGCCGCCCCGCCACCATCGGCGGCGCAGAGCGCCCTCGACCTCGACGACGTCGTCGAGCCGCCAGCCGTCCAGCATGCCGCGCACGTCGTCGTGGAATGTGGAGCACTCGATCGCGTCCGCGCGCTGCGGGCCGGGATGGTCTTCGGGCCGCCGGACGGCGAGCCGCCACTGTGTGAGCATGGCTCCGCTGGGCAGCTCCTTGTGGACGGGCTCCATCGACAGCCGGCCGACCAGCAGCACCTCGTTGCGGTGCATGTGATCTCCTTTCCTCTCCTGAGATCACAGTCGATGATTGCCCCGGGGTGACAACGGCCAGAATGGCATTCTGTGCATGTCGGTTCTCGTTATTGGGGTGAGCTGTGGACAACGTGAGGCCGCTCGGCGGCGGCGTGTACGAGATCGACACCCGCATGGCGGGCTACACCGGCATCACGGCCGGTTACCTGATCCTGGGTGACCGCCCCTGCCTGGTCGAGACGGGCACCTCGACGTCCGCGCCCGTCGTCAGGGAGGCGCTGACCTCTCTCGGGGTGGGCGCCGGTGACCTGGCGACCGTCGTGGTGACGCACATCCACCTTGACCACGCCGGCGGCGTGGGCGACATCGCCGCCTACTATCCGTCCGCGGAGATCGTCGTGCACGAGAAGGGGGCGCGGCACCTGGCCGACCCGTCCCGGCTGATGGCGAGCGCGAAGATGGTGTGGGGCGACAGGCTCGACGTGCTGTTCGGGACGCTCGCGCCCACCGACGCGAGCCGCATCCGGGCGCTCGGCCGGACCGGCACCGTCGATCTCGGCAACGGCCGGACGTTGTCCAGCCACTACTCCCCCGGCCACGCCAAGCACCACGTCGGCCTGCTCGACTCTCTCACCGGCGATCTGTACGTCGGTGACGCGGCGGGCGTCTACCTGCCCGAGACAGGTGACCTGCGCCCGGCCACCCCGCCGCCGGACTTCGATCTGGGGGTCGCTCTCGACTCCATCGCTCTCTTCACCGCGCTCGGCGCCCAGCGGCTGCTGTTCAGCCACTACGGGCCGGTCGAGGACGTACCGGCGACACTGGAGCGTTCGGCGGAGGAGTTGCGCATCTGGGTCGACCTGACCAAGCAGGCCCGCGCCGAGGGGCTCGACCTCGATCACGCGGTGGCCATGGTGCGTGACCGCACGAAGGAGCGGTACGCGGCGTTGCGCGCCGACGAGGCGACCGCCGGGCAGTTCGAGTTGCTGAGCGGGGCCCCGTCGAACGTCGCGGGCATCATGCACTGGCTGGACCGCGTCCCCGGCGCCTGAGCCCCCCGCCGTACGGCCCTGCCGTGACCTCGGAACGGCGGCGCGCCGCCCGATGTGCGTTCACCGGGCGGCGCGTGCCGGGCAGATCAGGGCTGGCGGTCGGTCCGCTCCTCGGTGTCGTCGTCGAGGACGTCGCCGAAGTCAGGCTCGATGAACGCCGGGCCGAAGGCCGGCACGCCGCTCCTGCCGTCCGCCGGCTGAGGGCGCTCGACCGCCGTCTTCGGGGCGCCGCCCCCGGCCTCCGTCTCGGGGGCACCGTCCGCGGACCCGGCGGCCGGCGCCGGGCTCGTGGCCGGCACGGCACCCAAGGCGTCGCCGTCCGGCGCCTCGCCCTTCAGTACCTCGTCATCCAGCCCATCGTCGTTCGACGCGTCGCCCGGAGCGGCTTCCCCGGGAGCGGTCTCATCAGAGATCTCTCCGGGGAGGGTGTCCGTCGCGGCGTCAGCCGGAACGTCGGCCTCCGTGTCAGTCTCCGTGTCAGTCTCCGCGCCAGCCGGAACGTCGGCCTCCGCAGCGGTGTTCGCGTCGGGCTTCGTACCGGACTCGGTACCGGACTCGGTGCCGGACTCGGTATCGGTGAGGTCCACCGGCTCCAGGCCGCTTTCCTCGTCCGACCGCTCGGGCTCCGGCACGGACGGCTCCGGCTCCTCGGCGTCCGCCGCCTTGGGCGGATCGGCCTCCGGCGTCGCGACAGCGGCAGTTTCCGCCGCCACGGCAGCGGGCTCGGCGCGTCTCCGGTCGGGCAGAACGGCCCGAGAGTCCAGGAGGTCGTCGTCGAGCAGGTCGCCTTCGAACCCGTCCTCGGCGTCTTCCTCGAGGTCCTCGATTCCGGAGCCGGTCAGCTCGGCGTAACGCTCGGCCGCGTCGGTCTCCCCGTCGTCGTCGAACGCCATGGCCCGGGCGAACCAGTCGGTCGCCGCGTCCTCGTGCCCGGCCTCGGCGAGAGCGTCCGCGTACGCGAAGGCGAGCCGAGCCGACCACGGCTTGGGCTGCGGATCCCGCAGCTCCGGCACCCGCTGCAACGTGATCACTGCGGCGTCGTGCTGGCCGAGGTCGCGACGAGCGCCCGACTCCACGATCGCGAGCTCGATCTTGCCGGCGCGGTCCAGACGTTCGGCCTCCGGCGAGCGTGCGAGGTCGAGGGCGCGCTCGGGACGCCCGAGACCGCGCTCACAGTCCGCCATCACCGGCAGGTAGTCATCCGAACCGGTGAGCCTTCGTGCCGCCCGCAGGTCGCCGAGCGCCTCGGCGTACTGGCCCGCGTAGTAGGCCGCGATGCCGGTCGCCTCGCGGACGACGCCGATCCTGGCGGCGAAGCGACGAGCTACCTTGGCGTGCGCGAAAGCCCGCTCGGGGTCGTCGGCGCTCAGCGCCCGGCCGGCCGCCACCAGGTGGCTGGCCACCAGGTCGGCGAGGTCGTTGGGAAGCGATCGCAGCTCGGCCCGGACGTCGCGGTCGAGCTCGTCCGGCGTGATGTCCGCCTCGAGCTCGGGCATCTGCTCGCGCTCGCTCGGCTCGTCCGGCTTGCCGTACCTGGCCCGGCCTGCGCCGCGATCGTCCCGGCTGAACGGCCGGGGCCCGCCACGCTCGCCACCCGGACGGTCACCGCTCCTCGGACGATCCCCGCCTGTGCGCCGGTCACCACCAGGCGCGCGGTCGCCGTCGAACGAGCGCCGCGGCCGGTCGCCGAAGCTCCTGTCGCGGTCGCCACGGTCCCGGTCGCGGTCCTGGTACGGCCTGACACCGCCGTCTCGGCCGCGCTCGGGGCGGCCGGCGTCTCCGCCGCGGAACGAGCTCGGACGGTCCCGGCTGTCGCGGTCCCTGAACGAGCCACGATCGTCGCGGTCACGGGCACCCGGCCCGCCACGCGAAGCCCCGCCGGTCTCCATCGGACGGCGAGGCCGGTCCCGGGAGGCGTCACGGTCACCATAAGTACGCTGGGGGCGGTCGCCCTGCCCCTGCCGTGGGCGGTCGTCAAAGCGGGACGCGCCGCGTTCGCCGTACGTCCGCTGGGGACGATCGGGACGTCCGGGCGCCGTTCCGCTGTCGGTCCTCGGGTAGCCGCGCCCGCCGGAGGAGTCACCCTCGCGAGGGGGACGGCTGTCCCGCCGGTCACGGTCATCACCACTTGGGCGGTCGTTCCGGTCCTGCGGGGGACGTCCCGGCCGGTCGTCTCGATCGCGGAAGCCGTATCGACCGCCGAAACCGCCGCCGCTCTGCCGCGGCGGCCTCTCGCCGAAGCCGCCTTCACGGCGTGCGCCGCCTTCGCGGCCGCCTCCGGAGGCGGGCCGTCCATCACGGTAAGGCCTGCCACCGCCGTCGTCCGATCGGAACGGCCGACCATCGCGATCGTCTGAGCGGAACGGCCGTCCTCCGCGGTCGTCGCGATCCCGCGGGCCGCTGCGGGCCGCGTCGCGGTCGCCGTACGAACGCGGGGGACGGCTTGCCCCCTGGGAGGCGTCCCGGTCGCCGTAAGAACGTGGTCTGGAGGAGTCGGAGCCGCCCTCACGCTGAGCGGGCCGCTCACCTCGATCATCGCGGCGACCGCCGAAGCCACGGTTGCCGAACCCACGGCCACTGTCGCGGTCGCGGAACCCGCCGCGATCACCAGGACGGGAACCGCCGCTACCGCGGTCGTCACGAGAGCCGGACCCTGAGCCGCCGCGGTCGTCTCGGCTACCGAAGGGCCGGCCGCCGCGGTCGTCTCGATTGCCGGTGGGCCGGCCGCCCCGGTCGTCGCGGTCCCGGGAACCGCCGTAGCCGCCGCGAGCCGCGTCTCGGTCACCGTATGAACGCGGAGGACGGGCACCGCCCTGCGAGGCGTCCCGATCACCGTACGCACGCGGGGGACGAGCGCTCCCGGAGGCATCTCGGTCACCGTACGCGCGTGGGGGACGGGCATCTCCCTGCGAGGAGTCCCTGTTGCCGAACGGGCGACCACCTCGGTCACCGCGGTCGCCATAGGGCCGGCTGCCACGGTCGCCCCGGTCCCCGGATGGAGGCCGGCTTCCCGAGCTCCGGTCGTCGCTGCGGAAGCCCCGCCTGTCTGAACGGAACGAGCGCTCAGCGCGGTCTCCCCGGGGGGCCTCTCGCCGCTCCCCGTCGCTTCCTCCGGCCCCCCGAGGGGCTCCGGCACGTCCGGCCTGGTTCCTGCTGTCTTCGCGGTTGTCCTCGCCACGGCCCGCGCCGTCACGCCCGTCTTCTCTGTTCACTTCTGCCCTCTATTGCTTGCTCACCGCGTACGGCTCTGCGTCCGGGTCGCCGGCCCGCAGCCCTGTCTCCTCCGGCACTTCAGGGGCTGGAAAGCCTCTGATTTCGGGGAGGGTCATCTTGTTCGCCGCAGGTCCGGCGAGACCGCTTCGCGCGCCGCAGCCTTCGCTCGTCGCCCAACGCGACGAAGGCCACCCGTGGTGGGGTGGCCCGGCCGTTCCAGCCTAGCGCGCTGGGGCTACCCCCCGAGCCTGGTCATGCTTGATCCTCTGAACAGAAAAAGCCACCCCGTTGGGGTGGCTTCTCCTGTCGAACAAATGATTGTCCGGCGGTGTCCTACTCTCCCACACCGTCCCCGGTGCAGTACCATCGGCGCTGGAAGGCTTAACTTCCGGGTTCGGAATGTAACCGGGTGTTTCCCTACCGCTATAACCGCCGTAACCCTATGAAACACACAACCACCTGGTTGTTGTCTCTGGATCACATAGTGGACGCGAGCACCACACCCCAGCGCATGCTCTCGCAGCGCCTGCAGGGCGGGTTTCATGGTCAAGTCCTCGGCCTATTAGTACCGGTCAGCTCCACACCTTACGATGCGTCCACTTCCGGCCTATCAACCC
>NZ_JBEZDW010000019.1:0-139410 GCF_040802045.1 Microbispora sp. NPDC049125
CGGCAACGCGGCCAGCCCCTCAGGAATCGGCACCCCCGGCCGATCCTCCCCCCAACCCCCCAACCACCCACCCCCACCACGACAAGCCACCGAGGTCACCGGCTCGGCCACCCGCTCAGCCCCACAGTCGGCCACCGACCCGGCCTCGGAATCGGCCACCGGCCCGGCCTCGGAATCGGCCACCAGTCCAGCTTCTGGCTCGGTCACGGAGGCCGCTATCGGTTCGGGTGCAGGTCCTGCCACAGGCGGGGTCACCCGGTCGACCGGGGAGCCGGCCACGGCGGTGCCGCTATAAGCATCGAGGCCGGGCAGGGGCACCGGCTCAGCCTCGGCTGTGCCAGCAGAGGAACCGGAGCACCGATCGGCGGCCACCGCCGAACCAACAAGGGTGAAAGGACGCGCCACGGCGGGACGGCCACCAGGTGCCCAGCCAGGCGACTGAACAGACGGCGACACCGGCGGCTGCACCGCTGATGGCGGCAAAGACGGAGCTGACACGGCGGGCACCCCCTGACCGGCAACGAAAGCGACAGACTGCCTCCCGATCGCCCGGACCGGGACCCTCTCACGCAGACTCAGCTACTCATCACACGGCGCATGGCCACAACGGCCCGCCAACTAAGCTCACCTGTAACGGCTACCCCAACACTATATCGAACACACGATCGACGCAACTCTGTAAATCGTCAGGCGTCGGACCGAGCCCGTGCACCGGCAAGTGCGGTCGCAGCTGTCTCCCACAAGATTTGCCTGACCGGCCTCGCCGGCGTTGTGACGCGCCCGCGGTTCAGCCCGCGGCCAGAAAGGCGTCCCGGGGTCAGCTCACGGTGAGCGACTCACCCGGGGTCAGCCGCGCGTACGGGGCGCCGATGCCGGGGCCTTTCTCGCCGAGCAGTCCGCCGACCAGGGTCAGGCCCACCTCGTTGAGCGCACCGTCATGGACGGCGACCGCGCGCTGAGGGGCGACCTCACGCACATAGTCGATGAGCTCTCGGGTCGCCGACCATGGCGCGTGGACGGGCAGGAGCAGGGTGTCGACCGTCGCGTCCTCGGGCACGGTAAGGGCGTCGCCCGGATGGAAGAGCCGGTCGTCGACGAGGAAGCCGATGTTGCCGATCCGCGGGATGTCGCGGTGAATCACCGCGTGCCAGGTGCCGTACACCTTCACGTTGAACCCGGCGGCCGTGAACGCGGCGCCCTCGCCGACCGTATGAACGCGCAGGCCGTCGAGCTGCCGGGCGACCGAGCCGTTCGTCCAGATCTCCAGCTCCGGATCGGCCTCGGCGGCCGCTCGCAGCGTGCTCTCCGAGAAGTGGTCGAAGTGCTCATGGGTCACCAGGATCGCCGAGGCGCCCTCCACGGCCGCCGGGTCGGTCAGGCCGCCCGGATCGATGACGAGACGGCGGTCGCCGTCGTCGAGCCGGACGCAGGCGTGGCCGAACTTCGTGAGCTCCATGGCGCTCCTCTTTATACAATCAAATTGTACAATTGAGTTGGATAATAACCCATAGGATGATTCCGTGAGAGACACCGTCGCGCTCGCCGAGGATCTCCGCGCCGCGATCGGCGGGCTGTTACGCATCGTGCGCACCGGGGACATCCTTCCCCCTGGAGAGATCGCCATCCTCGGCTATTTGGATCGCGACGGCCCCCAGGTGATCGCCGACCTTGCACGGCGGCGCCGCGTCAGCCATCAGTCCGCCGCGAAGTCGGTCAGCGACCTGGTGGAACGGGGGCTGGTCCGCGCCGAGCCGTACGCCGGAGACCGGCGCAAGCGCCTGCTCCGGCTCACCGACGCCGGGAGCTCACTGGTGAACGAGGAACGTCACCGGCGGGCAGACGTGCTCGGCGCGGCCATCGACGAGGCGCTCACCGACGCCGAGCGTGCCGAGCTGGATCGTTGCATTGATCTGCTCGCCCGGCTGGCCGCGCGCGTCCGCGAATCAAGCGCATCTCACTGATTCCTGAGGACCTGCCACATCCCGCTGATCCAGGGCATCCGACGGATCCAGCTGATCCGCGAATCCACCGAGCAGGCATCCCAGGCCCGCTGCGGGAACACCGGAAACGCCCACGTCAGACGAGCAGGGCGCCGCCGTCCACGGTCACGATCGTGCCCGTCGCCCAGCGCTCCCGCATGAGGAAGACGTAGGCCTCGGCGATGTCCTCCACCTCGCCGACCCTGCCCAGCAGAAGCGAGGCGCCGGTGCCGGCGTACATCTCCTCGCGGGCGTCGTCGTCCAGCGCGGCCCACAGCGGGGAGCGGACCACGCCAGGGGAGACGGCGTTGACCCGCAGCGGCGCCAGCTCGACGGCCATTCCGCGGACCATCGACTCGACCGCGCCCAGGATGCTCGCCGCGACGACCCAGCCCGGAGAGGGCCGGTCCCCGGCGATCCCGGTCGTCAGCACCACCGAACCGCCCTCACGCAGGTGACGGAGGGCGGCGGTCACCGCCGACAGGGCCCCGAAGTACCGCAGCGTGAAGAAGTCCATGGCCGCCCCCAGGTCCAAGGCGTCCAGCGGCATCAGGACCAGCGGCTCACCCGCCGTGAACACCAGGTGGTCGAACGGCCCGATCCGGCCGAACAGGGCCGAGACCTGTGCCGGGTCGGTGAGATCGGCGACATCGCCCTTGACCCCTCCGGGCAGGGCGCTCAGGGCGCGCTCCACGCTGCGCGGATTACTGGAGGCGACCACCACCTCCGCGCCCTGCCGTGCGGCGAGATCCGCCGTGGCCAGGCCGATGCCGGAGGTGCCTCCGAGGACGACGACGCGCTGGTTCGCGAGAGACATGGCAGACCCCTTGTCGGGAACGGGAAGGTGTGACAGCGGACTCCCGGGCGTTCTCACCGGGTGCTCTCACGATGCGTCACCGGCCTGGTGGACGTCCAAGACCTGTTCCCAGCCCTGTCATACCCTGAGGGCATCAGACCTGGTCGAACGAGGGCGAGATGGATGTCGACCTGAGAAAGTTGCGCTACTTCGTGGCCGTGGCCGAGGAGCTTCACTTCGGCCGCGCCGCCGAGCGGCTGCACATCGCCCAGCCCGTGCTGTCCCGGCAGATCCGCGCACTCGAAGGCGAGTTGCGCCTGCAGCTGTTCCGGCGGGACCGGCGCTCCACCGAGCTGACCGCGGCCGGGCGTCAGCTGTTCGAGGACGCGCCTGCGCTGCTGGCCGCCGCCGAGGCGGTGCGCCGCCGCGCCCAGCGCTCGATGACCGGGGCGCCCCGGTTCACCGTCGGCTTCATGCCGGGGATCACGGTGACCGCCGCCGTCCGGGCGCTGTGCGCCCGGCATCCGGCCCTCACCGTCGACGTCGTCCGTACGTCCTGGGACGACCAGACCCAGGTGGTGCTCGACGGGCGGGCGGACGTCAGCATCGTCCGCCTGCCCGTGGAGCAGCGCGGCCTGCGGCTGCGACCGCTGTTCAGCGAGCCTCGCGTGGCCGTCCTCCCCTCCGGCCACCGGCTGGCCGGCAAGCCGTCGGTCGACATCGCGGACCTGGCGAGAGAGCGGCTCCTGCAGAACCCGGACGCCGTGCCCGAATGGCGTCGACTGCCTCTCAGCCCTCCGGAGGAGCGGCGGGCGTGGCCGGCCGTCCGTACGGTCGAGGAGAAACTGGAGCACGTCGCGGCGGCGGAGGGGGTCGTCATCCTCCCCTTGTCGACCGCCACCTACTACACGCGGCCCGACGTCACCCACGTCGCCGTGGACGACCTCGAGCCCAGCCATGTCTGCCTGGCCTGGAGCGCCGGCCGCCGCTCCCCGCTGATCCACGAGTTCGCCGACCTGGCCGTGGCGGCGTACGCATGAGCGGGTCCGGCGGACTCACTTGAGGGGGTCGTGCCCCCAGTTCATCAGGGAGTGGCGCCAGCGGGTGCCGGTGACGTCGCCGGACGGGCGCTGCGCCAGATGCCGGTGCACATAGCCGACCACCGTGCGCATGTGGGCGTAGTCGTCGTCATCCAGCTCGCCCGCCTTCTTCCTGAGGATGGTCACGATGCGCCGGCCGGACTCGTGGCCGGTCGACTCGCCGCCGCCGGACTTGTCGCCGACGGCTTCGGACTCCTCGCCGCCGAGCCATCGCTCCAGCTCGGCCGCCGTCATGTTGACCGCCTCGCCGAAATCGGCGGCGATCTGTCTCCTGTCGTCGCTCATGTCGTTCTCCCCCTTCGGACATTCCCCGGCATACCCAGCAGGAGTCCTTACGGTGTTCGAACGGCCGCCGGGAAGGTCTGGGACGGCCCAGGATCGGCGGCCTACTCTCGGCCCGTGAGAGTGCTGCTGACCGGCGCCGCCGGATTCATCGGGAGCCACGTGGCCGAGGCCCTGCGGGCGTCCGGCCACGAGGTGATCGGCTTCGACCTGCGCACCGGCGCCGACGTACGTGACGGCACGGCCCTGGACGGGCCGCTGCGCGAGGTGGACGCCGTCGTCCACCAGGCCGCCAAGGTCGGGCTCGGCGTGGACGTGGCCGACCTCCCCGAATACGCGTCCGTCAACATGTACGGCACCGCCGTGCTGCTGGCCGCGATGGCCAGGAACGGGGTCGGCCGGCTCGTGCTCGCGTCCTCGATGGTGGTGTACGGCGAGGGCGCCTACGACTGCGCGGAGCACGGGAGGGTGCGGCCGGGGCCGCGCTCCGCCGCCGATCTGGCGCGGGCGGCCGAACTGCCGGCAGGGGCCACCCTCGACGAGGGCGGCGCCTTCGAGCCACGCTGCCCCCGGTGCGGGGCCGCGCTCGCCCCCGCCGCGGTCTCCGAGGACGCGCCGCTCGACCCGCGCAACGCCTATGCCACCTCCAAGCTCGCCCAGGAGCACCTCGCGGCGAACTGGGCCCGTGAGACCGGCGCGACGGCCGTCGCCCTGCGGTACCACAACGTGTACGGCCCACGGATGCCGAGGGACACGCCCTACTCCGGCATCGCGGCGATCTTCAGGTCCGCGCTGGAGGCGGGCAGGGCTCCCCGGGTGTTCGAGGACGGCGCGCAGCGGCGCGACTTCGTGCATGTCCGTGACGTGGCGCGGGCGAACCTCCTCGCGCTGCGATCAGGCACGCCGGGCGCGTGCGTGCCGTACAACGTCGCCAGCGGCGAGCCGCACACCGTGGGGGAGATGGCCGGAGCGCTCGCCGCCGCGTACGGCGGCCCGGAGCCGGTGGTCACGGGCGAGTACCGGCTGGGCGACGTCCGGCACGTCGTGGCGTCGCCGGCACGGGCCCGCGAGGATCTCGGCTTCACCGCGGAGATCGGCTTCTCCGAGGGGATGAAGGAGTTCGCAGGCGCTCCGCTCGCCTGAACGAGCCCCTGAGTCACCAGGGCGAGATGACCAGGCCCTGCAGTGCCAGGCCGGTCACGACCTGGGCGACGAGCCAGCGACGGCCCGGCGGAAGGCTCGCGGGCAGGCCGATCCACAGGGCGTAGGGCATCCAGATCCGCTCGACCTCACCTCTGGTCACACCGGTCAGGTCCAGCGTGAGCACGGCGACCAGAGCGGCCCCGGCCGCCAGGCGCATGCCGCGGGGCATCGGCTCCGCCAGCCCCCGTGCGGCGGCGGGCCCGGTGAGCAGCGCCAGCACCCCGAGGCCGCCGACCAGGAAGTAGAGGTACGGCCGGGCGGCTCCGGGGTCGGCAGCCCACTCCGCGTGGGTGGCCAGCACCCCGGCCGGCCAGAGGAAGCCCGCCGCCGCGAACGCGATCGTCACCGCCGCCGCCCCGGCCAGCGCGGCGGCCGCCGTCGAGCGCCTGAGCCGTACGGCGGCCGCGAGGGCGACCGGGATCAGCAGGAAGGGGGCCATCCCGTAGCTCAGGTACGGCAGGGCGCCGAGCAGCAGCCCCGCACCCACGCCGAAGGCGAGGCCCCGCGTCCTGCTCCCGCGCCCGCTCCCGCCGAGCATCAGTAACGCCACACCCCAGGCGCCCACCCCGGCGAAAAGGGCGTCCATGCTGGTGGCGATCCAGACCGAGGCCGGGATCAGCGCGAGGTACGGCAGGGCGCGGCGTGCCGTGCCCTCCCCGGAGAGCTCCCGCAACGTCAGCGCGATCGCCACGGTGGCCGAGCAGCCGGCGAGCACGACCAGCCAGGCCGCCCACAGCGGTCCCGGCAGTCCGATCGCCGCCAGAGCCCACACCACCAGCACGGGCAGCGGCGGGTGCCCCCGCACGTGGGTGGGGTAGGCGGGCAGCCGCTCGCTGAACGAGGCCAGCCAGCCGAGCGGATCGTGGCCTACCTGGGGCAGTACGGCCAGGTACTCCTGCGGATGGGTGAACGGCGCGGCCAGCCCGTCGCCGGAGACCGCCAGCAGCACCGTCCAGGCCACTGCCGTGCCGTACGCGGCGAGCATGGCCGGGCCGAATCGGAGACGGGCCGCGAGGCGGGGCAGGGTGAGCGCGGCGGCGGCCCCGAAGGCGGCGGCCGGCAGCAGACCGGGGCCCGGCACGCGGAAGTGCCCGTGCAGTGGCGGCAGGTGGTCGATGGTGAGCATGCCGAGCCCGTGCAGGACCGCCCCGGCGGCGAACGACAGCGCGACCAGCGAGGCCCATGCCCACAGCGCCCGCCGGCCCACTCCGGAGGCTTCCACGCCGCCGGCTTTCACTCCGCAGCTTTGCACGCCGCCGGCTCCCTGGTCGCTCGCCGCGGGTCCTCGGGGGGCGGGTGTTCGGGAGTCCACCGGAGGAGGCCGGTGCCCCAGGCCTTCTGTCACGTCCTCACCGTAGGGCTGAGCTGGCGGTTCGAGATCTCCCGTCATGACTTCGTAAGGGTTGCGCGCGGCCTCCCGGTCTACCTTCGAGCCATGAAGATCGACGTGGTCTTGCCGTGCCTGAACGAGGAGGCCGCCCTGCCCTGGGTGCTGGCGCGCATGCCGTACGGCTATCGCCCGATCGTGGTCGACAACGGCTCGACCGACCGCTCGGCGGAGATCGCTGCGGCGCACGGCGCGCTGGTGGTCCGCGAGCCGCGGCGGGGCTTCGGCGCCGCCTGCCACGCCGGGCTGCTCGCCGCGACAGCTGAGGTCGTGTGCTTCATGGACGCCGACGCCTCGCTCGACCCCCGCCAGCTTCCGCGCGTGGCGGATCCGGTGCTGGAGGGCGGTAGCGACCTGGTGCTCGGCCGCCGGATGCCGCACGCAGGGCCGGTCCACGCCCGGGTCGGCAACGCCGTACTTGCCCGTCATCTCCGGCGGCGGGCCGGGGTGCCGGTGCGCGACCTCGGACCGATGCGGGCCTGCCCGCGCGCCGCCCTGGTCGCGCTGGAGCTCGCGGACCGCCGGTTCGGCTACCCGCTGGAGATGGTGCTGCGCGCGGCCGCCGCCGGCTGGCGCGTCACCGAGACGACGGTCGACTACCTGCCCAGGGCCGGGCGCTCCAAGGTGACCGGCACGGTGCGCGGCACGGCCCGCGCGATCTCGGACATGCGCCGCGTCATGGCCGAGGAGAGGCGGACGGCCGCCCTGTCACGCGAGGAGACCGGATGAGCGGGGCGCAGATCGTCGTCATCGCCAAGGAGCCGGTGGCGGGCCGGGTCAAGACCAGGCTCACCCCGTGGTGGACTCCGGAGCAGGCCGCGGAGCTCGCCGCGGCGGCCCTCGAGGACACCCTGCGCGCCGTGGCGGCGACCTCTGTGCGCCACCGGGTGCTGGCACTGGAGGGCCTGCCCGGCAGCTGGCTGCCTGGTGGGTTCACCGTGATCCCGCAGCGCGGCGCCACCCTCGACCAGCGGCTCGCCGCGGCCTTCCACGACTCCCACCGGCTGCACCCGCTGCCCGTCGTCCTCATCGGCATGGACACCCCTCAGGTCACGCCGCGGCTGCTCCGGACGGCGGTCGCCGAGCTGGCCTCCGGCGACGCGGTGTACGGCCCGGCGGCCGACGGGGGGTTCTGGCTGCTCGGACTGCGCCGCCCCGACCCGGCTCTGCTGCTCGGCGTGCCGATGTCGCTGCCCACAACGGGGGAGGCCCAGCTCCGGCGGCTGCGCGAGGCGGGGCTGAGCGTGCGGTTCCTGCCGGAGCTGGACGACGTCGACACCCCGCCGGACGCCTTCCGTGTGGCCGGCCAGGCCCCGGGATCCCGCTTCGCCAGGGCGCTCGCCTCGACGCGGGCGGAGGTCCCGCTGTGATCGGCGACCTCTACGCCGCCTCCCTCGCGGGCGCGCTCGTCGAGCTGGAGCACGTCGACGGCTCCGTACGCCCGCTGGAGCCGGACCGCTGGCGCCGCCCGATCGACGGCGACGAGACCATGCTGGCCCGGTGCACGGGGCCGACCCTGGACATCGGCTCGGGGCCGGGACGGCTCACCGTGGCGCTCGCCCGCAGGGGCGTGCCCGTGCTCGGAATCGACGTCACCCCGCGTGCCGTCCGCCTGACCCGTCGCTCCGGCGGGCCCGCCCTCTGCCGTGACGTCTTCGGCCGGGTTCCGGGCCGGGGCCGGTGGGCGACCGCGCTGCTGGCCGACGGGAACATCGGCATCGGCGGCGACCCGGCGGCGTTGCTGCGACGGGTGCGCGAGCTGGTGCGGCCGGGCGGCGAGGCCGTCGTCGAGGTGGAGCCGCCGGGCACGCCGAGCCGGGTGGACCGGGTACGGCTGCGCGGGCTGCGTGGCGCCGGGAGAGCCGGGGAAGCGGGGGAGTGGTTCGGCTGGGCGAGGGTGTCGGCGGCGGACATCACGCGGGTGGCGCGCGGCTGCGGCTTCCCGGTGACCGACCGCTGGCAGGAGGCGGGCCGCTGGTTCGCCGCCCTGCGCTGACAGCGCGGAGCGTTCCCAGCGGCCGCATGAGAGCCGTCCCCAGCGGGTCGGATCGAGCCTCCCCAGCGGCCGCATCGCAGCGTCATAGCGCTGCATCAGGGCGTCTCAGCGTCGGGTCGGGATGTCTCCAGTGCCGGCCCGGGTGTGTCGGCGCCGGGTCACAGCGTCTCCAGCGCCGGGGCGATGGCGCGGGCCAGCCGCTCCTGCCATTCGCCCGCGTTGCCGGTGATATGCGGATACTCGGCCTGGAGCTCCTCCCAGTCCACGCCGAGGGACAGGATGTACTCCGTGGTGAGCCGTTCGGCCGACCCCTCGCCGAAGGCGTCGTCCAGCACACGGCGGAGCAGGTCGCGCGGCAGCGTGACCCGTTCGGCCAGCAGAACGGCGTCGTAGAGGTCCTTGCCCTGCGGCCAGATGTCGGACGCCAGCCACTGGATCTTCCAGGCCAGGGACAGCTCGGGGGAGGCCGCCAGGACGGGAGTGGGCTCGGCGCCGTCCGTGCGGGGGATCAGCGCGGTCTGCGGCGGCACCGGCAGGCGCTCGTTGAAGACGAAGTCGAGCTGCACCGTCCCCGGCGGCAGGCCGTCGGCGTGCCAGGTGAAGACCAGGCGCCTGCCGGGAACGCGGTCGTAGGTCCAGATGTCGTCCATCGCCACGTCGCCGGGGTCGACCGTCACCGCGCCCGGTGGGGCGGGGGTGGCCGCGACGGCGGCGATGAGACCCTTGAACATCGCGACGGTCAGCGGGCTTTCGAGGCCCACGGTGTGCGGGACGACCACCCAGTCCAGGTCTCCCGGATCGCGTGCCTGCTCGCCGATCCACGCCTCCAGCAGCAGGCTGCCCCTTAGAACGAGGTTCTCGCTCCACGGTGAGCCCGCCACCACGCGCACCAGATGGTCGATCGCCGACCGGCGTGCCCGCCGCCACCGGCGTCCTGTCGCGGCGTCGTCGAAGGCCGGCTCCCCGGCTCTGAACGCGCGATCGAACTGCTTGAGCGCCGGATCGAAGATCGGCGGCTGCCGGGCGCCCTGCCCGTGCGTGACAGGGACGTAGGTTGCGGGAAAGCGCGGCGTTCCCCGGCCCGGGACGGTCGTTCCCTCGGGCAGGGGGACGTCTTGGCAGTGTTCCCAGGACGACGTCATCGCTCCTCTATCCAGCCGTGGTCGACGCGGGGGTTGTCGTCGTGCACGACGAACTCCCGCTCCGCTTCCAGTACGGCGAAGCCGCTCTTGTCCAGCTCGCTCAGGAGCGCTTCGAGCCGCCGCCCGGCCGTGGGCGACCCGACGCCGCGGCAGCGCTGTGTGACGAACCGCTCGTGGGAGCCGTCCTCGTGCCGCCGCCGGGCGTTGCGCGACACGTGCGCCGAGTGGGCCTCAGCGAGCCCAGCCAACTCGGTCAAGTCGGCCGGCTCGGCCGGGCTCGACAGGCCGCCCTGGACGACCACCTTCACATGATGCTCGAAGTAGCAGCCGGCCAGCGCCGCGGCCGTCGCATCCGTCTGCGGGACGTCCTCGTTCCACGCGGCCGCCTCGATCTTGACCCGTACGACGTCGAACCCCTCGTCGCGCAGCCTCGCCGCGCACGCGGACGCGGCGGCGCGCCGCTCGCTCAGCGTCCCCCGGCCGCGGATCGTGAGCATCGGCTGCGACGGTACGGCGCCCCGATCGAGCACGATGTGCGTGAACTTGACGCCGTTGGACCGCGCCCAGGCTCCGAGCCGCTCGATGTCGTCGCCGGCGACGGTCAGATGGACGTCGAACGGGCCCGCGAACTCCCGGCCGGTCAACGGGCGGCCTCGCCAGGCGTGACCGGGTACGTGAACCGGCGGTGCGCCCCGAGGCGTGGTGGCGCCTCCAGGGGATCCGGCAGCCGGGCCGCCCGCAGAGGCAGCGGGCGCAGGGGAGAGGCACCCGGATCGGTGAGCGCGCGGCGGAGGGACGCGGTGATCACAGAATCACTCTAATGGCCACGGCGACCTCCACGGCTCCGTCTCCAGGCTTTCAAAACGCGTCGAACGCGG
Organism: Microbispora sp. NPDC049125; assembly: GCF_040802045.1. Taxonomy (NCBI): domain Bacteria; kingdom Bacillati; phylum Actinomycetota; class Actinomycetes; order Streptosporangiales; family Streptosporangiaceae; genus Microbispora; species Microbispora sp. NPDC049125. The sequence goes on from NZ_JBEZDW010000019.1 coordinate 10,764, forward strand.
GAGGATCGGAGGAGCCGTTGCCCAGCTGCGCACAAGCGGCGGGACAATAGGAGGGTGTCTCGACGCGGCTCCCGATCCCAAACGCCATCCGTCACCGCTGGTCCGTGCCCGTGCGGACTCCTCGCGGCGTACCGGGACTGCTGCGGGCGGCTGCATCGAGGGGAGGCCGCCGCGCTGACGGCCGAGCTGCTGATGCGGTCCCGGTTCAGCGCCTTCCGCGTCGGGGACCGCGACTACCTGTTGCGCACCTGGCATCCGTCGACGCGGCCGCCACGTCTCGATCTCGACCGGGCGCTGCGGTGGGTGCGCCTGGAGGTCCTGGAGACGACGGGCGGCAGTGCCGTCCACGCCGAGGGCACCGTGCGGTTCCGCGCGCACTACGCGGAGGGCGGGAAGACGGGGCAGATGGAGGAGCACAGCCGGTTCGTCCGGCACGAGGGAGCCTGGGCGTACGTCGGTGCGCTCGAGCCCCGGCGGCTGTAGCCGAGCGCTGCCGCCCGGCGTCCTCGCGTACGCGGGGCGGCTCGTGGTCCACCCTGAAAAGGCCGGCTCGCGTTAACAGGCCGGCTCGCGTTAACAGGCCGGCTCGGGCTGACAGACCGGCTCGTGGTAACGGCCGGCTCGGGCTGACATGCCGGATCGCGGTCCGCCGCGAACAGGGCGGCGGCGTGCGGGCCGGCGGCGTGCGGGCCGTTTGGCCGGAGCGCGCGGGTCAGTCCAGGTTGTCGGCGGAGGGCCGCCGGCGCCTTCGCCGGGCCGGAAGCGGCTCCGCGGGCTGCCGCTCGGCGAGCTGGCTCAGGTACAGGTCGCGGGTGTGCCGGATGTGACTTTTCATGATCTCGGCGGCGCCTTCCGTGTCGCCCCGGGCGATGGCGTCGATCAGCGCCGTGTGCTCCTCCCAGGAGGCCCGGCCCCGCTGGCGCGCCACCGGCGTGTGGTACCAGCGGACCCTGCGGGACACCTGGGCGGCGAGGTCGCCCAGCACGGCGTTGCGGGAAAGCTCCATGACCGCGGCGTGCAGCTCCGAGTTGAGTGCCACGGCGGTGTCGACGTCGTCGGCCTCGACGGCGGCCAGGCCGCGGGCGCAGAGCGCGCGGAGCCGGGCCACTCCCTCGTCGTCCGCGTTGCCGGCCGCGAGACGGGCGGACTCGGTCTCCAGCAGGGAGCGCACGGCCAGCAGCTGGGCGGCCTCCTCCACGCTGGGGGAGTGGACGAACGCGCCCTGACCTGGGTGGAGATCCACCCAGCCCTCCCCGCTGAGCAGCTGGAAAGCTTCCCGGACGGGCTGCCGTGACACGCCCAGCATCTCCGCGAGCTCGCTTTCGACCAGGTGCTGCCCCGGGCTGAGCTGCCCGGAGACGATGAGCTCGAGCAGCGCCTCGAAGACACTCTCCCTCAGGGGGACCGGACGCGGGATCTTGGCCGCCGCGCCGTGACGCGATGGCAGCATTCGCAGGACCTCAAACCGTCCGTCGTCGACTGTCTACAGCATACGTCCCAGCCGCCGGAGTCGTCAGCGGCGCCCTCAAGTGATGATCTCCACGGTGTTGTCCTCGGGCCGGGGTGGCGCCGGCCGGCGCGGCGTAGGCTGACCAGCATGGGCCGGACCGTGAAGCTGACCGCGACGGTCACCTCGCAGAACGGGGGCCTGTACTGCGCTCGGTGCGTGCAGGTGGAGGTCGCGGGCGAGGGGCGTACGGTCGACGACGCCCTCGACAGGCTCCGCGTGGCCTTGGAGGAGTATTTCCAGCGCAAGCCGCTTCCCTCCATCCCGTCGGAGCCGCCGATCGTCGTGCCCATCGAGGTCCGGCTGCCCCGCTGACCGGGTTTCTGTCGGTGCGGCCTCCTATGGTGTCGGTGACGCGCACAAGGGTCCGTGAAGTCTGCTGATCATCGTGTCCGGATGGCTGCGGGCCGGTATGGGCCCCGCGTGCCCATACGGCCGACGGCCGCATCTCCTCGGCGGACACCTCGCGGCGTCCACCGCCGGCCGGCTGACCCTCCGAGAGGCCCAGACATGCCAGAGATCACCGATGACCACATGCGCGCGATGCTCACGCAGACGAAGTCGTACACCGTGGTGCTGTTGAAGGCGACCGCGAAGAGGCGAGAGCCTGGCGCGGACGCCATCGTCTGGGAGCACGGCCGCCGCAACTTCGAGCTGCGGGAGCGGGGCGTGCTGGCGATCGTGTGCCCGGTGGTCGACGACAGCGGCTGGAGCGGGGTCGGCATCTTCGACGCGCCCCCGGAGGAGACCGCCAAGATCATGGATGACGACCCCGGCGTCAAGGCGGGCATCTTCACCTACGAGGTCCATCCCGTACGCGGCTTCCCCGGAAGCAGTCTCCCCGCCTGAGGTGCGGTAGACCCGGGCCGGGTGCGACGTCCGCCGTCGTGGTGAACGTCATCCCTCCACCGCGCACCACCCGCGGTCTTCGTCGCACGTTCCTCCTCCGCGCCCGTCAATGTACGGCCACGAGCCGGTCGAGCGGGGGTGAGCCGGCCTCAGGTGCCCATGTGGCCCCCTGACCAGCTGTTTTCCCATCGCCGCCGGGCCGTGTGGCCGTGCGGTGGGAGCTTTGCGGGTGAAGCGGCTCATCCCCATGTTTGACCGGACATTGATCGTAGGTTGCGTGATCGCCCGGCGCGCGACGCCTACGGTCGTGCTCGTACCGTCCATGACCTCGGGGGAGTCTCATGCCTGTCTGCACCGCCCTGTTCGCCGCGGCCCTACTCACCGGCCCCGCCGCGCCTCCTGATCCGGCCCCGCCCGCGTACCAGGCCGTCGCCCCCAAGGTCGACAAGCAGCCGACGGTGAATCAGGAGGGAGTGGCCCGGCCCAATCTCGCCGCCCGGCCGGCGACGGTGGGCACGAATCCCGCGTCTGGGCAGGGGGCGGTTTCCCCGGCGCCTCCCTCCACGAGGCAGACGGCCGGGGTGCCGGACGGCGCCGTCGCGGCGCCGTTCGTCCGGCCCGTGGACATGCCCGCGGACAAGGCGGCGGGTACGGTGGCCGGCGAGCAGGCGCCCGCTCAGCAGCGGGCACCGGAGCAGGCGGCCGGGACCGCGAAGGCACCCGTCAAGGCGCCCGGGCAGGCACCCGTCAAGGCACCGGGACAGGCGGCCGGGACGGTCAAGGCGCCCGGGCAGGCGTCCCTGCCGGACATGACGCCGGGCAAGGCGCTCGCGCCCGGGCAGGCACCCGGTGGCGCGGAGGCCGTCCCGGGTGAGAAGGCCGCCGCCAAGAAGGACACTTCCGACGTCATGGGCGTGCCCATGATCGACCCCACTACGCATGACATGGTGATCCGCCCGGTGTTCGCGGAGACGAAGCCGGGCCAGCCGCCGAAGCCGTTCACGCTGCCGCCGCTGAAGGGTGTGCAGGTGGCGAAGGCGGCGCACAGCTACGGCCCGCACCAGGCCGCGCCGCGCCCCCGGCAGCACAGCGGAGCACGCGGCGGGCGATGAGCGTCCCGGGTCGACCACCCGGTTCCCCGGCGGCGGCCGGCGTCACCGGCCGGTCCGCCCGTCCTGCGGCGCGGAATCCGTACACCGAGCAATGACCTCTCACGACGAAGGAACATCACCATGAAGACCCGTCTTCTCGCCCTTTCCGCCCTGACCGTGGCGCTGTCGCTGACCGCGGCATGCGGCAGCGAGGGCGGCAACTCCGCGGCCCCGGCCGCCAACGAGACCACCGACATGGCGACCGACACCGCCGGCGCCGAGACGAGCCCGGCCACCGAGTCGGCGTCGCCCTCCGTCTCCGGCTCGCCGTTCGGCCCGGGCTGCTCCGCCGTGCCGACCTCCGGCGCGGGCAGCTTCGCCGAGATGGCAACCCAGCCCGTCGCGACCGCGGTGGCCGCCAATCCGTCGCTGTCGACCCTCGCCAAGGCGGTGAAGAAGGCGGGGCTGGTCGAGACGCTCAACTCCGCTGAGGACATCACGGTGTTCGCCCCGACCAACGAGGCGTTCGACAAGATCCCGCGCAAGAAGCTCGACCAGGTGCTGGCGGACCGGCAGGCCCTGACGACCCTGCTCAGCTACCACGTGGTCAAGGGCCGCAAGACGCTCGCCGACCTGCAGGCCGGCAAGGTCACGACCCTCCAGGGCGGCGCGCTCAAGATCAGCGGCTCGGGCGACAACATCAAGGTCAACGACGCCAACGTGGTCTGCGGCAACGTCGCCACCCGCAACGCCACCGTCTACCTCATCGACAAGGTCCTCATGCCGAAGTAGCCGTCACCGGCCCCGTGAGACCTGCGAAGGGGTGAGCCGTGCGAGCGGCTCACCCCTTTCCGCGTACGTGGGCGGCTGCTCTGTGGGCAGACGCGTGCCGGCTCAGGCGACGTCGGCCACGGCCGGCAGGGCGGCGACGGCGGGCTCCAGTGCCCGGACCCGTACGCCCATGGCGTCGGCGACGAGGATGTGCCGGTCGGGCACCTCCACCCAGCCCGGCTCGTCGTCATGCGGCTCGCTGGCGACCAGCACGCCCTCCGGGCCGGCCCGGTAGCACAGCGTCTCCGCCCAGGTGGTCGCCACGATGACGGCCCCGTCGGTGGCCAGCATGTTGAGGCAGGCGTGGGGATCGCGCGCGATCACGTCGCCGAGCAGCTCCTCGACCGCCGTCTCCAGCGGCACCGCGTCGTCCAGGCGCTGCCACAGCAGCGTGGCGAGGAACGCGGCGTCACAGGTCGACTCGGGGTGGTAGCCGGCCTCCAGCAGCGGCAGCGTGAGGCCGACGTTGACGTGCCCGTTCAGCGACATCAGCGCCCGGCCGTTGGTGAACGGCGCGGTCGCGGCCTCCTCGATGGGCATGCCGGGGCTGGCGCCGCGCACCGCCCCGATCAGGCAGCCGCCGGCGACCGACCGGGCCAGCTCGGGGAAGCCGGGGTCGGCCTCGATCGGCCCGGTACGCCGGTAGCTCGCGGCCCGCCCGGGGGAGGGGAACCAGCCGACTCCGAACCCGTCCCGGTTGACGAGCTCGATCTGCTGCCAGCGTGGCCGCGCCGCCTGGCGGGGCAGTCCGTAGGAGGGCTTGAAGATCAGATCGCCCATGGAGCGGACGTGGCCCAACCAGGCGAAATGACGGCACATACAGCCCCCCACGGCGTAAAGGCGACGAAGTTAAAGGCGCATCGTAATCGCCTCTCATTTCGCCCTCGTAACAGATGAGGGACGCACCTGTCACATGCCGTGGCGGATCACAGGCTGTGGTGCTGCAGCCACAGCTCCAGCAGGGCGAGCTGCCACAGCGCGCTCGCCCCCAGGGTGGTCCGGTGGTCGCTGGGCGCGCCAAGCAGCCGGTCCACGTACTCGGCCCGGAACAGCCCGCGGTCCTTGGCGGCCTGCGCCGTCAGCGCCGACCGCACCATGTCCAGGTACGGCCCCGACAGGTGCCGGATCGCCGGGACGGGGAAGTATCCCTTCGTCCTGTCGATCACCGCGTCCGGCACCAGCCCTCGCGCGGCGTCCTTCAGCACGCCCTTCCCGCCTGAGGCGAGCTTCAGCGCGGGCGGGCAGGCGGCGGCCAGCTCCACCAGCTCGTGGTCGAGGAACGGTGTGCGCGCCTCCAGCCCCCACGCCATGGTCATGTTGTCGACCCGCTTCACCGGGTCGTCCACCAGCATCACCATGCTGTCGAGCCGCAGCGCGGCGTCCAGCGCCTCGGTGGCGTCGGGAGCGCCGAGGTGCGCCTCGACGAAGGCCGTGCTGAAGTCCTCCGACAAGTAGGCGGGGCTGAGCTGGCGGGCCAGCTCGGAGTGGGGCCGGTCGAAGAACACGCCGGCGTACGCCTCGGCCACCGCGTCCCGCGGCGTACGTGACAAGGGCGGGTACCAGTCGTACCCGGCGAACACCTCGTCGGCGCCCTGACCCGACTGGACCACCTTGACGTGCTGGGAGACCTCCTGCGACAGCAGGTAGAAGGCCACGCAGTCGTGGCTGACCATCGGCTCGCTCATCGCGCCGATCGCGCCGCCCAGCGCGGGCAGCAGCCGCGCGTCGTCGATCCTGATCTGGTGGTGCTCGGTGCCGAACTCCCGCGCCACCAGGTCGGAGTAGGAGAACTCGTCGCCGGACTCGCCGCCGGCCGCGTGGAAGCCGATGCTGAAGGTCGCCAGCCCGCGCTGGCCCGCCTCGGCCAGCAGCGCGACGATGAGGCTGGAGTCGAGCCCGCCGGACAGCAGCACGCCGACCGGCACGTCGGCGACCATCCGCCGGTCCACCGCGGCGCGCAGCGACTCAAGGACGGCCTCCGGCCACTCGTGCTCGGGGAGCGCCACGTGCCGGGTGAACGTCGGCCGCCAGTAGACGTGATCGTCGAACGACCCGTCGGGGCGGACGGTCCGCACGGTGGCCGGCGGCAGCTTCGACACCCCGGACAGGATCGTCCGGGGCGCCGGGACCACCGAGTGGAACGTCATGTAGTGGTGCAGCGCCACCATGTCCAGCGAGGTGTCCACCTCCCCGCCCGCGAGGAGGGCGGGGAGCGTGGACGCGAAGCGGAGCCTGCCCGGCGTCTGCGACAGGTAGAGCGGTTTGATGCCCAGCCGGTCCCGGCCGAGCACGAGCGTCCCCGACTCGCGCTCGTGGAGCGCGAAGGCGAACATCCCCTTCAGGTGGACGACGAAGTCGCGCCCCCAGTGGTGGTAGGCCTTGAGCAGCACCTCGGTGTCGGAGCTGGAGAAGAACCGGTAGCCCGCGGCCTTCAGCTCCGAGCGCAGCTCCTGGTAGTTGTAGACGCAGCCGTTGAACACGCCGGTCAGGCCCAGCTCGCTGTCCACCATCGGCTGCGCCGCCCGGTCCGACAGGTCGATGATCCGCAGCCGCCGATGGCCGAACGCCACCGGACCCGAGGACCAGACGCCGCAGCCGTCCGGCCCCCGGGTCTCCATCGCCGCGCCCATCCGGGCGACCGCGTCCACCTCCGCCGGGGAGCCGTCGAACCGGACTTCGCCGCAAAGGCCGCACATGACAGGTTCCTTCCTCTGGACTGTCTGAGCTCTCCGGACACTCATGGATGCTCATGGACGCTCAGGACGCGGGTGGCGGTCGGTCAGGCGGGCAGCCACGTGTCCTTCGAGCCACCTCCCCGCGAGGAGTTCACGATCCGGCTGCCGGCGGGCGCCACCCGGCTCAGCGCGAGCGGCACCACGGTGGTCTCCGCACCCACGCACACGAAGGACCGCAGGTCCACGGCCCGTGGTTCGAGCCGCCCGTCGGCGAGGGTGGGATGGGTGGACAGGGCGACGGTCTCCTGGGCGATCCAGCGCTCCGGCTGCGCGAGGATCGCCTGGCGGGCCTGCGCCAGCTCGCGGTGCGACGCGTCCGGGCCGATCACCACCCGGTGCCCGCCGTAGCCGTCGACCGGCTTGATCACGAGCTCGTCCAGCCGGTCCAGGACGTGGGCCCGCTGATCCGCCTCGCGGCACAGGTACGTCGGCACGTTGTCCAGCAGCGGCGTCTCCCCCAGGTAGTAGGAGATCAGCTTCGGCACGAACGCGTACAGCGCCTTGTCGTCGGCCACCCCGTTCCCCGGGGCGTTGGCCAGGACGAGCGACCCGGAGGCCATCGCGTCGAGCAGCGCCGGGGTGGTCGCCCCGCACGCCGTCCACAGGTCGTCCTCGTCGATCCTCCGGTAGAGGACCTCGATGGGACGATCGCCCGCATGGACGACGCCGCCGGAGTCTACCCGCAGGTCAGAGGGCAACACCAACGGGATGCCCAGCTCGGACGAGAGCAGCTGGTGCTCGTAGTAGGCGGAGTCGGACGGCCCCGAGGTGACCAGCGCGACCGACTGGGAGGTGAGCGTGAGCGCCGACCGCAGCACGGCGACGGCCCGCCGGGGCGCCGGGGTGTGCGAGGCGCGGACCAGCTCGGGCAGGACCCGGGCCGCCAGCCATCGGTTCGCCATGGCGTACCCGATACCGGAGGGGACGCGCAGGTTGTCCTCCAGGACGTACCAGCGCCCCGCGCCATCCCTGACCAGGTCGATCCCCGTGACCGTGCAGCGGACGACGCCCTTGGGCACCCTCAGCCCGGTCTCGCGGTAACCCGGCGATCCCGTGACGGCCCAGTCCGGCAGCACGCCGTCCCGCAGCACCGACCTGTCGCCGTAGGCGTCGTGCAGGAACGCCTCCAGGGCGCGGACCCGCTGCGTCATCCCCGCCTGCAGCGCGGCCCAGTCGTCGTCGGCCACCACGCGCGGGATGAGGTCGAACGGGAAGAGGCGGTCCTCCTCGTCCTCGGTGACGAAGAACATGCCGAGCTGACGCTGCACCTGGTCGCGCTGCCGTTCGCGGTCGGCCAGCCCGGCCGCGCCGATCCGGTCGAGCGCGGTCAGCACGATCCCGTACGGCCCGCGCGCGCTGTGGTCGAAGACGATGGCCTCGTCGGCCGAGGTGTCGTACCCGGCCAGCATCGCGTTGATCTCGGTCCTGTGAGGGCCGGCGCCCGGCTGCCACTCGGTGTTGGCACGGGTCTCCGCCACGAGCAGGTCGACCACCTCGGGCAGGCCGCCACGGGCGAACGCCTCCCGCTGCCGGGCCGCGGAGCTCCCCCCGGTCAGGCACACCTCGGTCAGCTCCGACACCAGCTCCCAGTCGCCGAGGGTCTCCAGCGTGGGCCTCAGCGTGTTCACCATCTCCCGCACGATCTGGGCGGCGGGCCGGGGAGCGCCGTCGGCCGGGTCGACGAGCTCTCCTTCGAGACCTGCGCGCGCGGCCCGCCAGCTCATGGCGCGGATCACCTCGGCCGGGTACGACAACGGCGTCCTGCCCGCCTCGATCGCGTCCAGCTCGACGATCACCAGCGCCCGGAACAGGCCCGCGAGCAGGGTGATGTCCTCGACCCGGGGGCAGGCGTCGCACAGGCGCAGCTCCACCGTGGGCAGGTGCGCGGACGGCCGCACGTCGTAGTAGATCATCCCTGGATCGGAGATCACGCCGGTGCGCACGAGGTCGCGCACCAGTGCGTCGTGCTCTGCGGCGGAGCCGAGGCGGGGCGCCGGACCGGAGGTGGGCCAGCGGTGCCACAGCAGCGTGCGGTAGCTGGCGTAGCCGGAGTCCATGCCCAGCCAGAACGGCGAGCTGGCCGACAGGGCCAGCAACGCCGGCAGCCACGGAGAGATCCGGTGCGCGACGGCCACCGCAAGATCGCGATCTCCCACGTCGACGTGCACCTGGGCGCCGCAGATGAGCTGCTCCCGCGCGAGGATCTGGTACTCCTCCAGCATGTTCTCGTAACGGGGATCGGGGGTGACCTTCAGCGCCTCCAGGTCCACGATCGGGACGGTTCCCGCGGCGACGATGCCCAGGCCGAGCGGCTCCGCGACCGAAACCACACCACGCCGGAGCGCCGCCAGGTCCTCGACCAGGTCGATGAGCCGGACGAACGGCCTGCTGTTGGTCTCGACCACCGAGCGTTGAAGCTCGCTGACGAACCGGTCGGCGGGCAGCTGCTCCAGCAGGCTGTCGGCCCTGGGCATCAGTCTCCGGGAAGCGAGGTCCACAGTGTGGAACTCCTCTTCAACCCCTACGGCGACGAATTCTGGTTTTACCGGCATCTCTCGGAGCGTACATAGGCGGCGTTACGGGCGTATTGCCCCACAAATGTGGCGCCGAACCTCCCGGCGGCCGAAAACCGGGATGAGCCAGGCCACAACGGGTGCGCCGTAACCGGAATGTCGGGTGCATGTCGCGGGCGTGTCGAGCGGGTGCGCAGGCGTGTCGGGAGGAATGCCCGGGCGTGTCGGGAGGGTGGGCGCATATGTCGGGGACGATGCGCGGACGTGTCGGAAGGGCGGGGAGGCGACCCGGCGGGGGCGGCCGGCTTGGCCGGGAAGGCTCGCCCGCGGGTGCTCGGCATCGCTCCGGGTCGCCGGTGGTTGCGCTATGTCCGTGAAAAGGCTGATCCCCTTATTTGACCGGACACTGAGCGTCGGGTCCGTGATCGCCCGGCAAGCGGCGCATAACTTCGTGCTTGTACTCGTCCACCACTAACGGGGGGAATCTCATGCCTATATGCACTGCCATCCTCGCCGCCGCCCTTCTCTCGGGGTCGGCCCCCGCTGACCCGGTTCCGGCCGGCAACGCCAACATCGCACCGGGGAAGCAGATCGCCAACGTGGCGATGAAGCACCCGGAGGAGCCCGAGCTCATCGCGGACAAGGCCCTGCAGCTGCTCAAGGGCAAGGGCACCAAGATCAGCCCTGAGTCGCAGAGCTCGCAGTCCCAGCCCCAGTCCCGGCCGCAGTCGGAGCCGCAGTCGGAGGAGCAGTCCCGGCCGCAGTCGGAGGAGAAGTCCGAGCCGCAGTCGGAGGAGAAGTCCGGGCCGCAGTCGGACAACCCGATGTCGGACGACTCGATGTCCGGCAACCCGATGGGCCCGGTCATCCAGAGGCGTCCCTCGAAGGAGGACGGCGAGAGCGGCGGCTCCAACCCGCAGGACGTCTTCCTGACGGGGGGCAACGCTCCTCAGGGGGCGAAGGGCCAGGTCCAGGGCCAGCCGCAGGGGCAGGCCAAGCCGATGAGCCTTCCCGGAGTGGGCGGCCAGCAGTTCGCCGACTCCTTCTCCTGGCCGATCAAGGCCAAGAAGCAGAGCGCCGCGGCGGCGCCGGCGAAGAGCAAGGCCAAGAGCAAGAGCAAGGGCAAGGGCAAGGCGAAGGACGCGGGCGCCGACGAGATGGCGCAGGACTACGACTGGATGCCGGCCGACTGGCGCTGACATCTCCAGGTGACATGACATGAGGGGTGAGCCGGCGACGGCTCACCCCTCGTCGTCTTCCCGGACGCTGGCGTCCACCTCGTAGCCGTCCACGCCCACCCACATCCGCATGCAGGGCAGCGTAGGAGAAGCCGGGTCAAGCGGACACAAAGTCAGGCATCGGGGGCGGAGACCGCGTCACCCTCGACGGCCGCGATCCGGTCCAGCGAGACGTGGACACGCCGGCGGATCTCCTCCGCCGTGAACCAGCCCTCCGGGCATTCGGCCAGCGCGGCCCAGCACAGCCGGCGCGCCTCCGCGAGATCGCCTCGCGCCCGTGCGATCTCGGCCAGCCCGTGGAGCGCGCGGGCCGACGACTCAGGCACTCCCGCCCGGCGGCCGAGGTCCGCGCCCCGCTCGAAATCGTCCCTGGCCGCGTCGAGATCGCCTCTGCCCACGCTCGCCTCGGCCCGGCGGTAGAGCAGGTCGGCCATGTCCTCGTGCGCGCCCAACTCCCCGGCGAGGCCGAGAGCCTCCTCGGTGAGCCCGGCCGACCCGGCCGTGTCGCCCCTGGCTCCGGCGATCGTGGCGAGCTCCCCGAGCGCGGTCGCCATGCCCCAGCGCTCGCCCAGCTCCCCGAACCCGGCGAGCGCGCGGGACAGCTCCCGCTCGGCCGCCGCGGCGTCCCCCTCCACCCACGCGTGCCGGTACCCCAGACCCAGGTGGAGGAGCGCTCTGGACCACCCGTCGAGGTGGGGGGACGGGTTGGCGGCGCCTCCCGACACCCCGGCGTACCGGCCCCACATCAGCATCAGGAACGGCCGGCGCACCGCCGTTCCCCGCCGCCGCATGATCGATTCGGCGGCGCCGAGGTGACCGGGGAGGCTGCGGCAGCCGGATCCCGCCCAGGCGGCTTCGAGCACGCACTGCACGTATTCCTCCTCCAAGCCCGCGGCGGGCCCGTCGGCCAGCTCCGCGGCCGGTGCCGGCACAGCTCGGTCAAGGAGCTCGCCGGCGAGCAGCCCAGCCTCGCTCCGCCTGCCCCGCAGCATCCAGTACGGCGACAGCGCCGCGACGAGCCGGATCCCCTCCTCGGCTGCGCCTGCCTCCACGGCGTATCGCATGGCCGCATGAAGGTTGCCGTGCTCATCGTCGAGGCGTCGCAGCCACTGGAGCTGCTCAGCCCGGCGCAGCCGGGGCTCGGCCTCCTCGGCCAGGTCGAGGAAGCAGCGGAGGTGGGCGCGTCGCACCCGCTCCTCCTCGCCCGACTCCGCGAGCCGTTCCGCGCAGAACGCGCGGATCGTCTCCAGCATGTGGTAATGCCCGTCACCCACCACGACGAGGGACCTGTCCGCCAGCGAGCTCAGAATCTCACCGGCGGGCAGCCCGCTGACGCGTCCGGCCGCTTCCAGCGGGATTCCCCCGGCGAACGCCGACAGCCGCCGGGCCATCGCCCGCTCGTCGCCGTCGAGCAGGTCCCAGCTCCACTCCACCACCGCGCGCAGCGTGCGATGCCGGGGCTGCGCCGTTCGGCTGCCACGCGACAGCAGCGCGAAGCGGTCGTCGAGCCGGGCGGCGATCTCCTCGATGGGCAGTGAGCGGGTCCGCGCCGCCGCCAGCTCCATCGCCAGCGGGAGCCCGTCGAGCATCCGGCAGACCCGCTCGACGTGGGGAGTCGTCGCGGCGTCCATGGCGAACCCGGGCCGCACGGCGGTGGCCCGCTCGGCGAACAGCCGTACAGCCGGGTAGGCGCGTGCGTCCTCCGTGGCGGCGCCCGGGGGTGGGAGCTCGAGCGGGGGCACGGGATACAGCGCCTCCCCGGTGATGCCGAGCGGCTCCCGCGCCGTGGCGAGCACACGCAGCGCCGGGCAGCGCGACAAGAGGGCGTGGGCCAGGTGGGCGGCGTCCTCGACCACGTGCTCGCAGTTGTCCAGCACGAGGAGCAACGCGCGATCCCGCACGGCGCTCGCGATCCGCTCGGCGGGGTCCGGCGCCGCCGTGTCTGGGCCGGGTGGGCCCAGAACCGGCTCCCGCAACCCGAGCGCCCCGAGCACCGCGGGCGCCACGTCCGCCCCGTCCGTGAGCGGCGCCAGCTCCACCAGGCATACCTCATCTGATCGGCGGTGCCGGGCCGCGACCTCCAGCGCGAGCCGGGTCTTGCCCACCCCGCCGAAGCCGGTGAGCGTGACCAGGCGCGTCCGCTCGAGAAGCCGGCCGGCCCGCGCCACGTCGTCCTCGCGCCCCACCAGGTTGGTGAGCTGGGCCGGAAGACCGCGCCCCCGTACGCCGGGACGCGCTTCGGCAGGAGGCGGCGCGGACGTCTCACCCCTGAGGATGGCCAGGTGCAGGGCCGCCAGCTCGGCCGAGGGGTCGGCTCCCAGCTCGTCGGTGAGCGTACGCCGGGTTTCCTCGAAGGCGGTGAGCGCCTCCGCCTGGCGTCCGCCACCGTGCAGCGCCCGCATGAGGTGCCCTCGCAGGCGCTCGCGGAGCGGATGGGCGGCCACCAGCCCCCTCAGCTCGGCCACGAGCGCGCTGTGCCGGCCGAGAGCCAGCTCCGCCTCCATCCGGTCCTCGGCGGCGGAGATCCGCAGCTCCTCCAGCCTGGCCGCGTGCGCCCGGACGTACGGCGCGCCCCCCATGTCGGCGAGGGCGGGGCCGCGCCACAAATCGAGGGCCTCACGCAGAAGGGCGGCGGCCCCGGAGCTGTCGCCGCGGGTGAGCGCCTCACGCCCCCGTACGGCCAGCCGCTCGAACCGGTGCGCGTCCACCTCTTCGGGCTCGGCGGAGATCCGGTAGCCCAGAGGATGGGATTCGACGGCCCCCTCGTCCCCGAGCATCCGCCGAAGGCGCGACACCTGGGACTGCAGGGCGTTGGCGGCTCCCTTGGGCGGCTCCTCGCCGTACAGGCCGTCGATCAGCCGGGGGACGGCCACCACCCGGCCCGCGTCGAGGAGCAGCAGGCCCAGCAGGGCACGCACCCGCGGACCCCCCACCTCGATCCGTCGATCGCCGGACGTCCACACCTCCGTCGGCCCGAGGACTCCGAATCGCATGCCGACGAGTATCGCGCCTCGCCGCGATCTTGTCAGGCCGGGGCGGTGGCGGCCTCCGCGGGGCGGGACCGGGTGGCCGACCACGTGGGCAGCCAGGTCGCGGCCAGGGTCAGCGCCACGGCCGAGGCGACGATGACCGCGTAGATCCACGGCGGCCCCGACGGCAGCGGCGTGCCGGCGACGGCGACGGCGAAGGGGACCAGTGTGATCGTCGACGCGGCGGTGCCGAGCAGGATCCCGACGGCGGCGACGAGCACGCCCTCCAGGCCCGTCATCCGCATGACCTGGCCCCTGGTAGACCCGGCGAGCCGCTGCAGCCCGAACTCCCTGCGCCGCTGCGCCGTGGTCATGACCTGGGTGTTCACCACGGAGATCGCGGTGTAGAGCAGGATCATCCCGACCAGCAGATAGCTCACCCAGGCCTGCGTCCGCTGCTGGGCGGTGTAGGCGGACGTCAGGGCGTCACGGCCGGCCGTCACCGTGCCGTACGAGGGGCCGGGCGAGGGGCCGGACGAAGGGCCGGACGAAGGGCCGGACGAAGGGCCGGACCCCGCGCCGGCCGGGTCGCGCAGGGCCGCCGACAGCTTCTCGGAGAGGGTCTGGATGTCCGTGCCGGGCGCGGCGCGCACCAGGATCCGTGCCGGAAGGCCGACCGTGGTGTGCGCGGCGAGCAGCCGGGCCGGCAGCAGGATCGTCTCCGTGCCCGTCTTCGCCGCCAGCAGGGCGACGACCGTCAAATCGGCCCGCGCGCCGTCTCCCATCCGGAGCGTGACGCGGTCGCCCACGCCGACGCCGCGCCCGACGTGCCGCGCGTGCTCGGCCGTCAGCGCGACGGTGTCGCCGGTGAGGCCGGCGAGGGATCCGGCGGTGACGGGAAGCGCGACGGCCCTTCCGGCCTCCTCGGCGGTGAACCCCTGCGCGGGCCAGCCGTCCTCCCGCTGCCAGTTGTCGTGCGGGCTCTCGATGAAGGCCGTGCTCGTCGACAGCTCCGAGGCGCCCCCGACCCCCGGCACGGCGCGGACCCGGTCGAGAACGGCGGGGGTGAAACCGCCGGACGCGGCGGTGAGGACGGCGTCGGCCCGCAGGCTCCCGGCGTAGGAGGCGGTGGCCGCGTCCACCTCGGTCGTCTGCATGTACAGGTTGGCGGTCGCCATGCCGGTGGCCAGCATGACGGGCACCGCCGCAGCGGCGACCCGCCCCGTGCGGGCCCGCGCGTTCAGCACCGCCAGGTGGCCGGCGGGCCCGGACACCGCGCGGATCGGCCCGGCGAGCGCCCTCGTCAGCAGCCGTGCCACGTCGGGACCGATGAGCGCGAGCCCGACGGCCCACACCAGTACGGCGGGGCCGGCCGTGCTCCCGGCGAGCGAGCCGCTCATCACCAGCACCGTGACGAGCGCGAGCGCGACGCCGCCCGCGAAGCAGACGGCCGCGAGGATCCGGCGCGCCCGCCCGGCGGTGGCTCCCAGCAGGCCCGCCTCGGCCAGCGCCTCGGCCGGCCGTGTCAGGGACGCCCGCCTGGCCGCCAGGAGAGCGGCCGCCAGAGCCGTCAGCATCGCCACGCCCGCGGCCGCGGCGGCCGGAACCCATCCCTGGGCGTACCGAATTACGCCGGGCACCACCCCGTTGGCGGTGAGCCGGTCGAACAGCCACCGGCCGAGGACCGGGCCGAGCAGGCTGCCCGGCACGACGGCGGCGCACGCCAGCGCCAAGGCCTCGCCGAGCACCATCCGGCGGACCTGCCGGGGCGTCGCGCCGACCGCCCGCAGAAGGGCCATCTCACGCCGCCGCTGCCGGACCGACAGCCCCAGCGTGCTCGCCACGACGAACGTCACCACCATGATCGCCATGCCGCCAAAGACGGCCGCCAGGACGATGAGGCCCTCCCGGCCGCCGAGCGCCCCAGGGAACTCGGCGAGGCCGCGGTCGTCGCCGGTGAGCACGCTCACCGCGTGACCTCGGGTGGCGGCCTCAACCCGCCGCGCGAGGTCCTCCGGGTCGACGCCGGGGGCGGCCACGACGCCGACGGCGTCAACCGTGCTGCGGCGGGCGGCACCGCCCGCGCCGGGGGACGGCTCGACGGCGGTCGCGCGGGCCACCCCGGCCACCGCGGCGAGCGTCTCCACCAGGCGGGCGTCCACCCGGACCCGCTCCGGCAGCATCGCCCACTCGATGTCCTCCTCCTCGTCCGACGGGTTCATGCGGGGCAGCGCGTAGGACTGATCGCCGGTCACCACGACCGCCGCCGTGGCCAGCCGCCGCGGCGGCACCTCCAGCCGGACACCCGTCTCCATCAGCGCGCCGCACGCCATGATGATCGAGGTGCCGAGGAAAAGGGCGACGAAGGTCGCGGCGAACGCGCTCTTGCGGTGCCGCAAGGTGCTCAAGGCCAGGCGCCACATCAGCGGACGCCCCCCTTGCTGGCTCCGCCGGCCGGGCGGCCCTCCCACGCGCCGAGATGCGTCATCCGGGCGGCGACCTGGTCGGCGCTCGGCCGGTCAAGCCGGTCGGCGAACCGGCCGTCCGCGAGGAACACCACCTGGTCGGCGTACGAGGCGGCCACTGGATCGTGGGTGACCATGACCACCGTCTGGCCCCCCTCGACCACCGACTCCCTCAGCAACCCGAGAACGTCGAGGGCCGTCCGGGTGTCCAGCGCGCCCGTCGGCTCGTCGGCGAAGATGACGGCCGGCCGGTTGACCAGCGCCCGGGCGATCGCCACCCGCTGCTGCTGGCCTCCCGACAGCTCGTCCGGCCGGTGACCGGTGCGCTCGGCGAGCCCGACCCGCCGGATGACCTCGGCGACCCGGGCCCGGTCCGGCTCCTGGCCGGCCAGGAGGGAGGGCAGCGTCACGTTCTGCAGCACGGTCAGGGCCGGCATCAGGTTGAAGGACTGGAAGACGAAGCCGATCCGGTCGCGGCGCAGCCTCGTCAGCGCGACCTCGCCGAGGCCGGTGATGTCCAGGCCGTCCAGCGTGACCGAGCCGGTGGTCGGCCGGTCCAGTCCGGCGGCGCAGTGCAGGAACGTGCTTTTGCCGGAGCCGGACGGCCCCATGACCGCCGTGAGAGCGCTTCTCGGCACGCCTATCGTCACCCCGTCGAGGGCCACCACGGTGCCGCCGCCCGTGCCGTAAACCTTGCTGACCGCGTCCAGCCGTACGGCGTGGCCGGTCTCCGGCGCGTTCACACGCCGCTCCCGGGCGGGACCGGGATGAAGGAGGAGATCGTCATGTCCAGAAGCCTGGGCGAGGGCGCTGACGAACTCAGCACCGAACGCTGACAGCGCGCCCGGGCTGGCTGATTCAGGCGGGCCAACTCTGGCTGGCCACTCGGGCGGGCTGTTCACGTGGGCTAGTGCGGTGTCCATTTAGGTTCACCGAGTTGCGGCACGCCGTACGACCTTCCGCGCCTTTGATCGTGTTTGCCTGCGCTGTCGGTATCAGTGATCGGTACCGACAGCAGAAGGGGCGCATGGCCGAGCCGGTGCGAGCACGGCGATTGACCGACCACGAGGGTCCAAGGAAGGCGGACCGGCTGCCGGCCACCTACCGGCGCACCCACGGCATCCGCTACTTCCACGGCTGTACAGCCTGGGCGACGATCAGTTGTGGGGCATCACCCGCACCCGCAAGGGCGGCGACCACACCCTTGCCGCCCTCAAGACGATCCGAGCGGTCCGCCCCGACGGCGCCCCGATCTACGTCATCTGCGACAACCTGTCGGCCAACACCACACGGGCGATCCGCGTCTGGACCGAGGCCAACAAGGTCGAGTTGTGCCTGACCCCGACCTACGCCTCCTGGGCCAACCCGATCGAGGCCCAGTTCGGCCCCTGCGCAGCTTCGTGATGGGCGACTCCACCCACCGCAACCACACCGTGCTGGCCCGCAAACTGCGGGCCCACCCGCGCTGGCGCAACGCCAACGCCCACCCCCCGCCGTCCTGGCCGCCCAACGATGCGAACGCGCCCGCATCCGCAGCGAGAAACAACGCCGCTGAGGACGACCCGCCACCCGAGTCGCCTGATCAACCAACCCGGCGAACGTTCATGGAGACCGCATTACTCGGGAGGGTGCGGCCAGCGGCGCAGCTCGGTGGTGGAGACCACCTCGGCGCGGTCGCCCGGCAGGGTCACCTCCGCCACCTCGACCACCCGGCCGGTCGTGTCGATCGATGTCTTGCGCAGCACGAGCACGGGCCGGCCCGGGCTCAGCCCGAGGATCCGCGCCTCCCCGGGCTCGGCCGGCCGCCCGGACACCTCGTCCACGACCCGGTCGACCTCGATGCCGACCGTGGAGAGCTGATGCTGGGTGCCGCCGGGCCATGGCTCGTTCTCCGGCGTCAGCAGGTCGGGGTTGGAGGCCACCAGGTCGTACACGAGCCAGGAGTCGATCAGGCTCAGCGGCTCCTCCGACTCGCCCGGCGACGTGCGGTAGCGCCTGTGCAGCAGCCGCGTCCCCTCCGGCACGCCGAACCGCCCGGCCAGCTCGGCGCCCGCCCGCTCGGTGACGTAGTCGATGTCGAACGCGAGGTCGTCCTTGGCCAGGCCCGTGTCGTGCTCGGTGGCGCCGGTTCTGCGCCGCTCCCCTTCCGGCAGCAGTGCCCGGTCCTTCTCCCACTGGTACCGGTCCGCGGTACGCCGGACCCGCGGTCTCCGTCTCCCCATGCATCCCGCCATTCCCACGGATCGCCCGCCCATGTACGGCCGGAGGGAAAACGGGGCGGCCCGGCCGGGAGCCGGGTCAGCCGAGGAACTCGAGGACGGCACGGGTGAAGTCGTCCGGCCGGACGGCGTGGACCAGGTGCCCGGAGGGGATGGTGATCATCCGGCCGCCGGGGATGCGCCGGGCCAGCTCCGCCACCCGTTCCTGCGGCACCGAGCTGGCCGGCCCTCCGGCCACCACCAGGGCCGGAGCGGTGATCCGGCCCAGCAGGCCCAGCCACCCGGGGTCGGGCTCGTCGATCTGCGCCTTGATCGCGAGCACCATCCCCCAGTCGAACGGCAATGCCCCTTCCGGCCGGGCGGGGACGACGCGGGGGCGGGGCAGCGGCGCCCCGACGTCCTCCAGGACCAGCCGCCGCACCCGTTCCGGCCGTGCGGCGGCGAGCAGGTAGGCCACGGCCCCGCCCATGGAGTGGCCGATCAGGTCCACCCGGCCGAGCTCCAGCGCGTCGAGGAGCCCGAGGACGTCGTCGCGCATGAGCTCCAGCGAGTAGGCGTCCGTACGTTCGCTGAGGCCGTGGCCGCGCAGGTCCGGCGCGTACACGCGGCGGCCTGCGGCGAGGGCGGGCGCGACGCCGTCCCAGTCGGCCGACGCCTCGCCGAGCGCGTGCAGCAGCACGAGGGGCGGGCCGCCGGGCTCTCCCCACACCCGGTACGCCAGCCGGGCGCCGCCGGTCTCCGCGAATTCCACATCCGAGCGCTGATCCATGGCCCGACACTAGCGTCCGGAAATCTCACCAAAACGTACATACAGTGTGATACCGCTTGAATGGCGGATCTGACGGGCACATGAACGTCAGGGGGGATGGGGATGGGGATGGGCAACGGCTGGACGTTCGAAGGGCAGCCCGCCGCGCTCGGTGGAGGAGCGGTGACGCTGGTGTCCGGCGGGTCGTTCTGCGTCTCGTCCCGCAACGGCGACATCTATCCCGGATCGGCCCAGGGGGTCTACTACGCCGACACCCGGCTGCTGTCCCAGTGGGAGCTGCGCGTCGACGACGGGCGGATCGAGGAGCTCCAGGTGCTCCCGGCGCAGCCGTACCACGCGAGGTTCATCGGCCGCGCCGCGCCGCGCCCGGGGCAGGCCGAGAGCACGCTGCTGGTGATCCGCGAACGGTACGTCGGCGGCGGCCTGTCGGAGGACGTGACCCTGCGCAACATGTCGGCCGAGCCCGCGGGCTGCGTGGTCACCCTGCACATCGGCTCGGACGTCTGCGACCTGTTCGAGGTGAAGACCCACCGCCTCCACTGGGCGGCCGACGTGGTGACCGCGGCCGACGACCGGTCGCTGCGGCTGTTCTCCGCGACCAAGGACCGGGGGGTCCGCGTGGTCGGCGGCGCAGGAAGCACGCGCGTGCTGCCCGTGACCTCGCCCCGCATGCTGATCTTCCATGTCGTGGTGCCGCCGCGCGGGGAGTGGCGGGCCTGCCTGCAGGCCAACCCCATCGTCGACGGCGTGGAGAGCGAGCCGTGGTTCTCCGCGCACGGGCCGCCTGAGAGCGCCTGGTCGGCCCGCCGGATGGTCGAATGGGACCGCCAGTCGCCGACGGTCCGCCTGTCCAACGCCTCGCTGGCGGGCATCGTCCGCCAGTCGCGGCACGATCTCGGCGCGCTGCGGCTGTTCGACCCCGAGCACCAGGACCTGCCGCCGACGATCGCGGCGGGCGCGCCGTGGTTCATGACCCTGTTCGGCCGCGACTCGCTGATCACCTCGTGGCTGGCCCTGCTGATGGACCCCAACCTCGCGTACGGCACGCTGTGCCGCCTCGCCGAGCTGCAGGGCGAGAAGACCGACCCGCTCAGCGAGGAGGAGCCGGGCAAGATCATGCACGAGCTCCGGTACGGCGCGCGGCAGGACGGCTTCGGGGGCGGCGGCCACGCCTACTACGGATCGGTCGACGCGACGCCGCTGTTCGTCGTGCTCCTGGGGGAGCTGCGCCGCTGGGGCCTGTACCCCGGCGCCGTCGACCACCTGCTGCCCAACGCCGACGCGGCCCTGGAGTGGATCGAGCGGTACGGCGAGCGGGACGGCCTCGTCTGGTACCGGCGCAAGACCGACCAGGGCCTGTTCAACCAGGGCTGGAAGGACTCCTTCGACGGCGTCAACTACGCCGACGGCATGCTCGCCCGCCCGCCTGTGGCGCTCGCCGAGGTCCAGGGCTACGTCTACGCCGCGTACGTCGCACGCCGCCACTTCGCGAAGGAGGCCGGCGACACGCGCACCGAGCGGCGCTACGCCGCCAAGGCGGCCCGGCTGCGCGCCGACTTCAACGAGCGGTTCTGGCTGCCCGACCGGGGCTACTTCGCGGTGGGCCTCGACCAGGACGGTCACCAGATCGACGCGCTCGCCTCGAACATGGGCCACTGCCTGTGGTCGGGCATCGTCGACGAGGACAAGGCGGCGGCGGTGGCCGGGCATCTGCTGTCCCCGCGCATGTTCACCGGGTTCGGCGTTCGCACGCTCGCGGCCGACATGGGCGCGTACAACCCGATGAGCTACCACAACGGCTCCGTGTGGCCGCACGACAACGCCCTCGCGGCGGCCGGGCTCATGCGTTACGGCTTCGTGGAGGAGGCGCAGCGCATCGCGACGGGGCTGCTGGAGGCGGCGCACGCCTTCGGCGGGCGGCTTCCCGAGCTGTTCTGCGGGTTCGACCGCGCCGAGTTCTCCGTGCCCGTGCCGTACCCCACCTCGTGCGCCCCGCAGGCGTGGGCGGCCGCGACCCCGATCCAGCTCCTGCGCGTCCTGCTGCGGATGGACCCCTGGGTGCCCGGCGGCAAGGTGTGGCTCTCCCCGGCCCTGCCGGAGGGGTTCGGCGAGGTGAGCATCTCCGGACTGCCGATCGCCGGCACGAGGGTCGACCTGACCGCCTGGGACGGCGCCGGCGACCGCGACGGCGCCGAGCTCACCGGGCTGCCCGACGGGATCACCCTGATCCGCGAGCCGCGCCCGCCGGCCACCGCCGCGCTGGAAGCCTGAACCGGGGGCCTCCGGGGGTTCCCGTGGAGGCGAGCCGGCGTGGACACCGCCGCCTGGCCGCCGGCGACGGAGGCGTCACCGTGCGCAAAGCCATGCGTTCCAGCCGCTCCTGACGTTTGCCCAGCTCGGCGCGGGGGTATGCACGGCGTCTCCAGCCCGCGGGACGGCGAGCAGCGCGACCCGCCGCGAGCGTGAGGGAGGGCGAGATGGGCGGCGAACAGGAGTCGGGCGTCCGGATCCCGGCAGGAGACGTCGTGCTCGACGCCGACGTCGCGATCCCCGCCCAGGCGATCGGGGTGGTGCTGTTCGCGCACGGCAGCGGCAGCGGCCGCCACAGCCTCCGCAACCGCTACGTCGCCGGTGAGCTGCGGCGGGCCGGGCTGGCGACGGTCCTGGCCGACCTGCTCACGCCGGACGAGGAACGGGCCGACGCCCGCACCGGTCACCTGCGGTTCGACATCGGCCTGCTGTCCGGGCGGGTGGGCGCCCTGGCCGACCGGTTGCCGGAGTGGGAGCCCACGCGGGGGCTCGCCGTCGGCCTGTTCGGCGCCAGCACCGGCGCGGCCGCCGCTCTTGTCGCGGCCGCCGCCAGGCCCGGCGCCGTCCGCGCGGTCGTCTCCCGTGGCGGCCGGCCCGACCTGGCCGGCGACGCGCTGCGCCGCGTCACCGCGCCGACGCTGCTCATCGTGGGGGAGCGCGACAACATCGTGCTGGGCCTCAATGAGGACGCGCTGGACGCGCTCGCCGCGCCCGCCCGGCTCGAGATCGTCCCGGACGCGACCCACCTGTTCGAGGAGCGGGGGGCCCTTGAGGCGGTGGCCCGCCTCGCCCGCGACTGGTTCCGCGGCCATCTCCCGGGAGCGCCCGACGCCGATTGACCTGCTCAGGCTACGATCGGTGCTCATGGAACAGCGCGTGTTGGGCAGAACGGGCAGGCAGGTGGGCGTCGTCGGGCTGGGGGCCTGGCAGATCGGGGCAGACTGGGGCGAGGTGAATGAAGCCGACGCGTTGGCCACCCTCGACGCCGCGGTCGACGCCGGGGTGACGTTCATCGACACGGCGGACGCGTACGGCGACGGCCGCAGCGAGCAGATCATCGGGAAGCTGATCAAGAGGCGGCCGGGCCTCACCGTGGCCACCAAGATGGGCCGCCGGGTTCCGCAGACGCCGGAGGTGTACACGCTCGGCAACTTCCGCGACTGGACCGACCGCTCCCGGGCCAACCTGGACGTCGACACGCTCGACCTGGTCCAACTCCACTGCCCGCCTTCGGCGGTCTACAACTCGGACGAGGTGTTCGACGGCCTGGACACGCTGGTGGCGGAGGGCCGCATCGCGGCGTACGGCGTCAGCGTGGAGACCGTCGGCGAGGCGCTCAGCGCCATCGCCCGGCCCGGCGTGGCCAGCGTCCAGATCATCTTCAACGCCTTCCGCCTCAAGCCGCTCGACGACGTCCTCCCGGCGGCGGAGAAGGCCGGAGTCGGGATCATCGCCCGCGTTCCCCTGGCCAGCGGCCTGCTGTCCGGCAAGTACGGCCCGCAGACGGTGTTCGGCGAGGACGACCACCGCAACTACAACCGGCAGGGCGAGTCGTTCGACGTGGGCGAGACGTTCTCCGGCGTCGAGTACGGCGTGGGCCTCCAGGCGGTCGACCGGCTCCGCGAGCTGGTCCCCCAGGGCATGACGATGGCGCAGTTCGCCCTGCGGTGGATCGTCGACCACCCCAGCGTGAGCGTGGTGATCCCGGGCGCCCGCCGGCCGGAGCAGGCCAGGGCCAACGCGGCCGCCGCGGAATTCCCGCCGCTGTCCGCCTCGGCGCACGCGGCCGTCCAGGAGATCTACGACGAGCTGATCCGCCCCCAGGTCCACCACCGCTGGTGATGCCGGATCTCCCCCCTCCACGGTGCATCTGATTCGGAGCATCCGCCCGAAGGACTCTGTGTGGAGACGTGGGAGACCCTTGGGACCGGGCGGCGGGGCCGCCCGCCGGCGGGAGACGCGCGGGCACCCGGGCTGCGGCGGCTCGCGAGGCCGTCCGGCGGCGCGGGCGGGCGGCGGGCCCCGCGCCTGTTCGCCGCCGCGGGCACCGGTCTGCTCGCCGCCATGGTGGCCGCCCAGGTCGCGTCGGGGTTGCGGCCCGGCGACCTCCGGCTGACCACCCTGGTCGTCGTGCTGCTGGCGGCGGCCGCGCTCGCGTACGCGGCGGCCGCGCACACCCTGCCCAGGGCCGCCGGCGCGTTCGCCGCCGCCGTCGCCGCGGGCTACGCGGCCGAATGGATCGGCACCAGGACGGGCCTGCCGTTCGGGCGTTATCGCTACACCGGCGTGCTGTGGCCGAGCCCGGGCGGCGTTCCCCTGATCGTGGCCCTGGCCTGGGGCGGGATGGGGCTGGCCGCCCACGCCGTCGCCCGCCGGGTCGTTCCGGGAGGCCGTGCGGCGCGCCTGGCCGCGGGCGCGCTCGCGCTGACGGCCTGGGACCTGTTCCTCGACCCCCAGATGCTCCGGCTCGGGCTGTGGGAGTGGGCCCAGCCGGGGCCGTACCGGGGCGTGCCGGTCAGCAACTTCATCGGCTGGTTCCTGGTGTCTTTGCTGGTCATGGCCTTGATCGGGCGGATCGCCGGGGGGCCGGAGGCCGGGAGCACCGGGCTGGTCGCCGTTTACACCGTGATGGCGCTGATGGAGACGGTCGGCTTCGCGGCGGTGTTCCGCCCGCCCGACCCGCTCGTCGCCACCGCCGGAGGGATCGCGATGGGGGCGTTCGCCCTCCTGGCCTGGAGGCGCCGATGGCGGAAGTGATCGTGGCCGGAGGCGGAGTGGGCGGCATGGTCTCCGCCCTGCTGCTCGCGCGGGACGGGCACGCGGTGCGGCTCTACGAGCGGCTGCCCCGGCTCGGCGGCAAGCTGGCCGAGCACCGGCGCGACGGCTTCACGTTCTCCCTCGGCCCGTCGCTGCTGACACTGCCCGGCCTGTTCAGGGATCTCGGCGTCTCGCTCGACCTGGTGGAGCTCGGCGAGCTGTGCCGCTACCGGTTCGCGGACGGCTCTGTGCTGCCGGCGTACCGGGACCCGGAGCGCACGGCCGCGGCCGTGGAGCGGCTCGCGCCGGGGGAGGGGGAGCGCTGGCGGGCCTTCCACCGCTGGGCCGAGGGCTGCCTGGAGGCGTCGCGGCGCACGTTCTTCGCCGGGCCGCTGAACCGCCCGCCGGAACGCGCCCGGCCGTCCGACCTGCTGGCCGTCGCCCCCGGACGGACCCTGGACGCGCTCGCGCGCCGGTTCTTCCGGGACCCGCGGATGCGCCAGTACGTCGGCCGGTACGCCACCTACGCCGGCTCGAACCCCTACCGGGCCCCGGCCGCGCTCGGCTGCATCCCGGCCATCGAGCACGGCGAGGGCGGCTGGTACGTCCCCGGCGGGCTGCCCCGCATCGCCGACGCCCTGGCGGAGCTCCTCGACAAGGCGGGCGTGGAGGTCCATCTGGGCGCCGAGGTCGCCGGGATCCTGGCCGACGCCACCCGGGTCCGCGGCGTCCGGCTCGCGGACGGCGAGACCGTCGCGGCCGACGCGGTGATCGTCAACGCCGACGCGGCCGCGCTGTACGGGCGGCTGCTGCCCGACCGGGCCCGCCTTCGCCGCGTCGCCAGGCTCGGGCTGTCGTCGTCGGCGTTCCTCCTGCTCGCCGCCGTGGAGGGCAGGACCGAGGGGCTGCCGCACCACTCGATCGTGTTCTCCGCCGACTACCGCCGGGAGTTCGGCGACATCTTCGACCGGCGGCGTCCCCCGGAGGACCCCACCGTCTACATCGGCTGCTCCGCCGTGGACGACCCCACCCAGGCCCCGGCGGGCGCGGAGAACTGGGTGATGCTGGTCAACGTCCCCTCCGGCGACCCCGGCCGCTGGCCCATGTCGCCCGAGGCGTACGGCACGCTCGTGCTGGAGCGCCTGGCGGCGCGCGGCCACGACCTGTCCGGGCGGCTGCGGTTCCTCGACGTGTTCACCCCCGCCGACATCCGCGACCGCTACGGCGCATGGGGCGGCGCCATCTACGGCGGCGCGTACGGCGGGCCGTTCGCCCCGTTCCGCCGTCCGGGGAACCGGGGGCCCCGGCGCGGCCTCTACCTCGTGGGCGGGTCCGCCCACCCCGGCGGCGGCCTGCCACTGGTCGCCATGGGCGGCCGGATCGTCGCCCGGCTGGTCAACGACGACTTCCGGGGAGCCGCCCGATGAAGCCGCGCGCCGCGCCCCGGAGTCCCGCTCGCGGCAAGGCGCTCCTCCCCGCGCTTGGCCGCGCGATCACCGGAGCCGAGGGGCCCGCCGGCGCCGTCGGCCGTGCGCTCTTCGGGACCGGGGGACCCGCTCATGCCGTCGGCCGTGCGCTCACGGCGGCGCAGGCGCTCGCCGCGACGGCGGTCGCCGTACGGCTCGCTCGCGGCCGTCGCCGCCTGCCCCCGCTGTCCGCTCCCCGGCCGGACTGCCTCGCCGCGCCACCGATCTCGGTGGTGATCCCGGCCAGGAACGAGGAGGCGCGCATCGGGCCCTGCCTGACTGCCGTGCTCGCCGACCCCGCCGTCACCGAGGTGATCGTCGTCGACGACGAGTCCACCGACGGCACCGCCGTGCTCGCCGCCTCCCTGGGGGCGGCCGTGGTCACCGGGCGGCCGCCGCCCGCGGGCTGGGTGGGCAAGCAATGGGCGCTCCACCAGGGGATCGCACGGGCGGAGGGCGCGGTCGTCGTCACGCTGGACGCGGACACCCGGCCACGCCCCGGCCTGTTCGGCGCGCTCGCGACCGCGCTCGACGGCCACGACCTGGTGAGCGCCGGGCCCCGGTTCGTCTGCGACGGGATCGCCGAGCAGGCGCTGCACGCCTCGTTCCTCGCCACGCTCGTGTACCGCTTCGGCCCGATCGGCCCGCCGTCCCCTCCGCCGCCCCACCGGGTCGTCGCCAACGGCCAGTGCCTGGCCTTCCGGCGGGAGGCGATGCTGCGGGCCGGCGGATTCGCCCAGGTCCGAGGGCACATGACCGACGACGTCGCGCTGGCCCGCGCGCTGGCCGCCCAGGGCTGGGCGGTCGGCTTCCTCGACGCTGGCGGCCTGATCGAGGTCGACATGCACGAGTCGGCCGCCGAGGTGTGGCGGGAGTGGGGGCGGTCGCTGCCGCTCGGTGACGTCACCGGCCCCGCGTGGCAGGCCGCCGACCTGGCGGTCGTCTGGCTGGCCGCCGCCCTGCCGGTGCTCAGGCTCGCCGCCGGCCGGCCGACCCGGCTCGACCTCGGGCTGCTGGCCGTACGGCTGCTGCTCGCGGGTGCCTTGCGGGGCAGCTACACCCGGCCCGGGCCCGGCGTCGCGCTGTCGGTCCTGCTCGACCCGGCCGCCGCCGTGCGGCTGACGCACGCGACGCTGCGGCCGGTGCGGACCTGGCGAAGCCGCACCTATCCGCCCGGCGCGGCGGCGCCGCCGGCCGCGGTCAGGAACGGCGGCCGGCGAGCGCGGCCTGCCCGAACCGCAGCCCGATGAGGCACATCAGCGCGCCGGTCGCGGCGACGTGGACGAGCGGGGCGAACGGCAGTTGCAGCACCGGCAGGGCGAAAACCCCCGCCCGGGCGCCGATCGCGAACGACCGCGTGCACGCCGCCGTCACCGCCAGCAGGGCCAGGGCAAGCGCGAACGCGGGCGGGCAGATGACCGCGAACCCCCCGGCGAAGGTCAGGATCGAGCGCCCGCCGCGGAACGCGGCGAACACCGGCCAGGCGTGCCCGATCATCGCGGCGGCCACCGCCGCGTACGTGGACGCCACGCTCGGCCCGGCGACCACGAAGAGGCCGGTCGTGTGCGCGCCGCCGGCCGCCAGCCCGAGCAGGCCGGCGAGGACGCCCTTGAGCATGTCGCCGGCGAAGACCGGCGCGGCCCCGCGCGCGCCCAGCCGCTCCCGCACGTTCCAGAAGCCGGGGTTGCGGTCGCCGACCTCACGCGGGTCGAAGCCGTGGGCCCCGGAGACCAGCACCGCCACCGGGACCGAGCCGAGAAGGTAGCCGCCGATGACCGACACCAGCAACGACACCAGCAGCGGGACCGGTGAAGGGATCATCGCGTCGTTCCACCTCAACAGGTATGCGGATGTGGGAGCCATGCGGCACATGGCGTTCGACCGGCCGGTGCTCGGCCGTACGGAGGGGCTGGTGTTCTGGCGGCTGCTCGGCACCGGGCGGGGGCGGTCGATGACGCTGGGAGCCGATCTCCGCCGATGGGCGCTGTTCGCCGTGTGGCGCGGCGAGGGGGCACTGGACCGGTTCCTGGACGGCTCGCCGATCACCGCCCGCTGGCGCCGCGAGGCCGCCGAGTCGTGGCAAGTCCGGCTGGCGCCGCTCGGCTCGCGCGGCCGGTGGGGCGGCGTGGACCCGTTCGGCCCCGCGCCGGCCGGGGAGAAGCGGGAAAGCCGGGGACCGGTCGCGGTGCTGACCCGGGCGGCCATCCGCCCCGCCCGGCTGGTGGCGTTCTACCGGTCGGTGCCGGAGGTCGACCGGCTGCTGGAGGAACAGGAGGGCTGCCTGGCTTCTGTGGGGGTGGGGGAGTGGCCGCTGGCCCGCCAGGCCACCTTCTCCCTGTGGCGGGACGCCGCCGCCGTCCGCGACTTCGCGTACGCGGCGGCCGCCCACCGGCGGGTGATCGAGCGCGTACGCGCGCACGACTGGTACTCGGAGGAGCTGTTCGCCCGGTTCACCCCCTACGCGAGCCAGGGCGCCTGGGACGGCGCCGACCCCCTCGCCCGCCTCGCCCTCTGACCTCCGCCTGCCTGGAAGGCCTCCCATCACGGGACCGGCTTGACGGTCAGGTGCTCGCGGACGCGGGCCACCACCTCGCCCTCGGCCAGATCGCGGGCCACCACGCACGCGCGGGCGATCGTCGCGGCCCCGGACGACCCGTGGGCCACGACCACCGTGCCGTCGAGCCCGAGCAGGGCGGCCCCGCCGTGCGTCTCGGGGTCGTAGCGGCGGGCCACCTCCCGCAGGTCCTCCGGCGCCGCGATCCCGCATCGCGCCACGAGGGCGAGGGTCGCGCGTACCGACCCCTCGACGTTCTTCAGCACCACGTTGCCGGTGAACCCGTCGGTGACGATCACGTCGACGGTCCCGGCCAGTACGTCGTGGCCCTCCACGTTGCCGTGGAAGCGGAACGGCATCCAGCGCAGCAGCTCCTCCGCCCGGCGGGTCAGCCGGTTCCCTTTGCCCGGCTCGGAGCCGATGGACAGCAGGCCCACGGACGGGTCCGCCACCCCCAGCACGAGCTGAGCGTACGACGCGCCCAGCAGCGCGAACTGCAGGAGCATCTCGGGGGCCGGGTCGGCGGTGGCGCCCGCGTCGATCAGCACCGTGGCCCCGCCACGCACCGACGGCAGCGCCACGGCCAGCCCCGGCCGCAGCACCGGCGGCGCCATGCCCAGCCGTCCCACCGCGCCCGCCACCACCGCGCCCGTCGAGCCCGCCGACACGAACGACCCGCCGGCGCCCTGCCGGACCAGGTCGAGCCCGACGGCGAGGCTGGAGCCCGTCCTGGACAGCGCGCCGACGCCCCGCTCGCCCATGGGGACCACGTCGGCGGCGTGCGCGACGTCGATCTCGCCGGCAGCGCCCGCACGCGCGAGCTCCCGGCGCAGCACCCCCGCCTGGCCGACGAGGATCACCGGGACGCCGTGCTCACGCCACGCCCGGACGGCGCCCGGCACGGTCTCCGCCGGGCCGTGGTCGCCGCCCATGGCGTCGAGGACCACCGGCTCCGGCATCATGCCCTCCTCGCGGGTGAGACGCCCGCCGTGAGGGCCGGTGCCCGGAAAGGGACCGGCGCGGGCACCTGGCCCGCCTCCGCGCGCGTCCCCTGAGAGGTCTCGGGATCCATGTCAGGGCACCTCCGCGGTCACCCGCCGCTCGGCCCGGTCCGCCGCCGACGCGGCGGCCAGATGCCGGGCGAATATCGCCAGCCTGCGCCGCCGCGGCACGCGCGCCCGCCCGGCGAGCACGTCGTGGCCCGCCGCCTCCACCTGGTGCAGGATGCCGCTGTACAGCTCGTACGCCGCCCGCACGCACGGCCGGGAGGAAGGCGCGAGCATGTCGATCCCCTCCAGCGCCTGCCGGTAGTGGTCGCGCGCCCGGTCGGCCTCGAACGCCACCAGCTCCCGCACCGCCGGCGTCGCCCGGCGGGCGGCCAGATCGGCCTCGGCCACGCCGAACTTGTCCAGGTCCGCCAGCGGAAGGTAGATCCGGCCCCGGGCCAGGTCCTCGGACACGTCGCGGATGAAGTTGGTGAGCTGGAAGGCGAGGCCGAGCTGGCGGGCGGGCTCGCGGGCACGGTCCGCCGCGTGCGGCAGCGGCTCCAGGATGGGCAGCATCATCGTGCCGATTACCGCCGCCGAGCCCTCCATGTAGCCGAGCAGCTCGTCGTACGTCGCGTAGCGGCGCACCGTCAGGTCGGCCCGCATGGACGTCAGGAACGCGTCGACGTCGGCCAGGTCGACGTCGAAGGCCCGAAGCGTGTGCGTGAACGCCGGCAGCACCGGGTCGCTGATCGGGTCGCCCGCGACGCCGGCGACCAGCCGCGCGGTGAGCCCGTCGAGCGCCACGGCCCGGTCGGTCGTCATGGCGAACGAGTCGACGATCTCGTCGGCGTAGCGGGCGAAGCCGTACAACGCGTGGACGTGCGGCCGCTTCCAGGCGGGCAGCAGCCGGGTGGCCAGGTAGTACGAGCGCCCGTAGGCCGCGTGCAGCCGCCTGCACCGTTCGTAGCTGGCGGTCAGCGTGGTCGGGGTCGGCGTAGGCGGTACGGGCGGCGGCGCCGCCGGTCCTGATCTCATGGGGATGTCTCCAAGATGCGCTCGGCGGCCAGCCGGCCGGAGATCAGCACGGGCGGGACCCCGACTCCCGGGGCCGTGTACATCCCCGCGAAATGCAGTCCGGGGACGCGCCGGGCGGCACCGGAGGGCCGGAACCACGCCGTCTGGGTGAAACGGTGGTCGAGTGCGAACGGCGTGCCCGCCGAGTGCCCGCGTCTTCTCCACGCGGGCGGGTCGATGACGAGCCGCGGCGCGCCGGACAGGTCGCCGTAGCCCAGGCCGGACAGACGGCCCAGCAGGCGCTCGGTCAGCTGGGGAGTGAGGCGTTCCCAGTCGGCCGGGCCCCGCAGGTTCGCCGTCGGCTCCAGGACGCTCAGCGTGGCGTGCCCTGCCGGGGCCGCCTCCGTGTCCGACTCGGGGTAGGTGACCAGCAGGTTCGGGTCGGGCTGCGGGCGGCCCGCCTCCAGCGCGTCGAACGTGGCCGCCCACTCCCGGCCGAAGTGGAGGGTGTGGTGGGCCTGGCTGGGCAGGCGGCGGTCCAGGCCGAAGTGCGCGACCAGGCAGGAGGGGGAGAACCGGGGCCGCCGCAGCCGCCAGTCGCCCGCCTCGGCCGGCAGCAGGCCGTGGTGGGCCGCGGCCCTGTCGCAGGCGACGACCACCTGGCCGGCGGCGAGCAGCTCACCCGTGTCGAGCCGCACCCCCGTCACGCCGGAGCCGCCCGTCTCGACCCTCATGGCGCGCACGCCGTACCTGAGCAGAGCGCCGGCCTTCTCGGCGGCGGCGGCCATGGCGCGGGGGATGGCGTGCATGCCGCCCTCGCGCGGGAAGTAGACCCCGCCGACCGTGTCCATGTGGGCGATCACCGCGTAGATGCCCAGCGCCCGCCGCGGGGACAGCCCGACGTAGAGCGACTGGAACGTGTGGGCCCTGATCAGCCGTTCGTCGGTGAGGTGCCGCCGGACCAGCCCGTCGAGCGTGCGGAACCCGCCGAGCGCGGCCAGCCGGGCCAGCGCGTACGGCCGGGCGAGCGCGCGCAGCCGCGTCATGTCCCTGTCGATGAACGCCCCCCACTCGGCCTGGAACATCGCCTCCAGAAGCCGCCGGAAACGCAGGTAGCGCCCGGCCTCGGCGGGCCCGCAGAGCGCGCGGACCTGCTCGGCCATCGCGTCCGCCCCGGCGACCACGTCGAGGCGCGAGCCGTCGTCGTAGGTCAGCCGGTAGTGCGGGTCGAGCCGCCGCAGCGGCAGCCACCTGCCGAGATCCTCCCCGGCGGCGGCGAACGTGTCGGCGAGCACGCCCGGCATGGTCAGCACCGAGGGGCCGGTGTCGAACCGGTAGGGGCCCACGGCCGCCGTGCCGCAGCAGCCGCCGGGAACGTCACCGGCCTCCACGACGGCCACCTCCCGGCCCGCCCCGGCCAGCCGCATGGCGGCGGCCAGGCCGCTCAGCCCCGCACCGATCACCACGACCGGGCCGGACGCCCCCATCAGGCGCTCCTGCCGGTCGCCAGCCCGGCCAGCTCCACCAGGGCCGCCGCGGCGTCCGCGGGGATGCCGGCGCCGTCGAGCGCTCCCGTCGCGACGGCCACCAGGTCCGCGATGCGCCGTTCCACGGCGTCCAGCGCGCCGGTGGAGACGATCAGCTCACGGGCCGCCGCCAGGCCCGCCTCGCCGCCTCCCATGCCGAGCGGTCCCTCGCCCGGCGTCTCCGCGTCCAGCGTTCCCGAGCCGGGCGGCGCCATGCCGTACGCGCCGGCGCGCTCGCGCGCCACGGCCGTCAGGTATGTCTGCTTGCCCTGGAGCAGGTCGGCGCCCGCCGGTTTGCCGGTGACCGCCGGGTCGCCGAAGACGCCGAGCACGTCGTCGCGGAGCTGGAAGGCCTCGCCCAGCGGGAGGGCGTACGCGCTGAGGACCCGGCGCAGGGCGGGGTCGCCCCCGGCGATCGCGTGGCCCAGGTGCAGCGGCCGTTCGACGGTGTACTTACCCGATTTGTACGTCGAGATCAGCGTGACCTGCTCACGGCTCGCCGAGCCGCGCGCCGTGCTCACGAGGTCCAGGTACTGGCCGCCGATGAGCTCCACGCGGAGCTGGGTCAGCACCTCGAGCGCCGCGCCCAGCCTCAGCGGGCAGCGCAGCAGCGCGGCGTCGGCCCAGGTGAACGCCATCATCCCCAGCAGCGTGGCGGCGGACTCCCCGAACCGCCACGACGGGCCCGACCACCCCAGCTCCCTGTGCAGCCCGGCCAGCCCGGCGTGCGCGGTGATCCGGCCGCGCCGGGTGCCGGCCTCGTCCATCACGTCGTCAAGGATCAGCGCGCACGCGTGGAGCAGCTCGACCGCGCACCCCGCGGACAGCACCGCGTCCAGGTCGTCCTCCGAGCCGCCCGCGGCGCGGTGCCCCCAGTAGACGAACGAGGGGCGCAGCCGCTTGCCGCTCCCCGTGACGAAGTCGACGAGGTAGCGCCGCAGCACGCCGAGGTCGGCCTCGCCGAGGAAGTCGAGCCGCTCCATCTCCCGATCGAGGAAATCGTCGAGGTGGCGGTCGACCAGCTCCCGGACTCCGCTCGTCTCGCGGGCCAACGTCACCATGCGCACCGCTCCTTAGGACCATTTCAGGGATCATGGGCGCCGTCAGTAGAGTTTTCGCGCCTCGCCGGTCCGGCGGTTGCATCCGTGCCGGGCCCGTTGCCCGAATCAAGCGGAGGGACGGACGGAGCGCGGAGGGAGCACGGCCCCGGCGCGAGCGGGGAGCGTGAGGCGGGGCGGGACAGGCGCGGACGACGACGGAGCGGCCGGTGGCGGACGAAGGCGCGGCGGACGGCGGCGGAGTGCCGTCGCCGGACGGGGAGGCGGGCTACGGCATCGGCGCCGTCGCGCGCAGGCTCGGCGTGCCCCCGCCGACGCTGCGCACCTGGAACCTGCGGTACGGGATCGGGCCGAGCAGGCGCAGCCCGGGAGGGCACCGGCGCTACGACGACGCCGACCTGCGCCGCCTGGAGGAGATGAACCGGCTCATCCACGCCGGCATGCCCCCGGCGGACGCGGCCAGGCAGGCGCTGCGGCTGCCGTCCCCGTCCGGCCGCGCGGAGCCGGCGGTCGCGGGTGTCCCGGCGGAGGGGGAGCCGATCACGGTGCCGGGACAGGGGATCCTGTCCGCGGCCATGCTGGCCCGCTCGGCTCTCTCGCTGGACAGCCCGACGGTGAGCGGCGGCCTGGAGGCGGCCCTGCGGACGCACGGCGTCGTCTGGACCTGGGAGCGGCTGGTCCTGCCGGTGTTCGCGACGATCACCCGTAAGCAGGAGGAGAGCGGCACCGGGGTGGAGATCGAGCACATGTTCTCCGACCGGCTGCTCGCCGCGCTCTCCGGAGTCGCCAGGCGGGCGCCGGCGCATCCGCGTCCGGTGCTGCTCGCCTGCGCCGAGGACGAGCAGCACAGCCTGCCCGCGTACGCGCTGGCCGCGGCCCTGGCCGAACTGGCCGTCGAGACGCGGGTGCTGGGAGCCCGTACGCCGTACTCGGCGCTCGCCGACGCGATGCGCCGGCTGGGGCCCGCCGTGGTCTTCGTCTGGTCGCAGCAGCGGATGACCGGTGACCCCGCCCCGCTCTCCGGCCTGCCCCGGCTGCGCCCGGCGAGCCGCGTGGTGGCCGGGGGACCCGGCTGGTGGGACGGCCTGCCGCCGGGCACGGCCCGTGTGTCCACGTTTCGCGAGGCCATCGCGACGGTAATGACCTCTCTGAGGTGATTTTCCCCCTTTGACCGATTAATGACCCGCCATGTCCGTGGCGAGGTTGCGCTCCTTCGACGCGGGCGGATATGAATAGGTTTTGAATAAGTTTCTCGGGCAGAGGACGCTCATGAACGACACGCTGGAGAACCGTCTCGCCTCCGGTGAGGCGGGCGCGATAGGGGAGTGCTACCGGCTGCATGCTCCGGCGGTCCGCTCCTACCTGCGCAGACTCGTGCCACAGCAGGACGTGGAGGACGTCCTGCAGGTGGTGTTCACCGAGGTGTGGCGCTTCCGGCACCGGTTCGACCCGGCGCGCAGCCTGTCCGCCTGGCTGTTCGGAATCGCCCACAACCGCGCCGTCGACCACCTGAGGGCGCGCACCCCGACGACGGTGCCGCTGGAGGCCGTCTCCGACCCGGCGGGCCGTGACGGCCGGGCGGACGGCGACGCGCTCGCCGACCGCGACCAGGTCCGCAGGGCGCTCGACGCGCTCCCCGACGTCCAGCGCCAAGCGATCGAGCTGGCGTACTACGGCGATCTGACCCAGCGGGAGATCGCCGCCCGGCTGCGGGTGCCGCTCGGCACCGTGAAGGCCCGTACGGCACGCGGCCTGCACCGCCTGTCCCGCCTGCTCCCACCGGCCGCCGCGTGAGCGCGCCCATGGCGCCTCCGCCCGCCGCCACGGAGCCCGTGAGGCCGAGAATCGCCGTCTCCAGCTGCCTCCTGGGGAACCGGGTGCGCTCCGACGGCGGGCACAGCCGCGACCGGTTCCTGTCCGAGGAGCTGTCCGCGCACGTCGACTGGGTGCCGATCTGCCCGGAGATGGAGATCGGGCTGGGCTCGCCCAGGGAGACGCTCCGCCTGGAGCGCTCGCCCCGGGGGCCGCGCCTGATGACCGGCAGGAGCCACGCCGACCTCACCTACCCGATGACGGCGCTCGCGGCGAGGCACGCGGCCACGCTGGACGTCGACGGATACGTGTTCAAGTCCCGGAGCCCGAGCTGCGGCACCTACGGCGTCCCGGTGTTCGCGGGCACCCCTGTGACCGGCGAGTTGAGCCGTGGCCTGTTCGCCGGCGCGCTGATCGACGCCCGCCCCCTGCTCGCCGTCGAGGACGAGAGCCGGCTGCGCGACGCCGGGGTGCGCGAGGAGTTCATGGAGCGGATCTTCGCGGCCGCCCGGCTGAGGACCCTCCTCGCGGGGCGCTGGCGCCCCCGTGACCTGGTCGCCTTCCACACACGGCACAAGATGCAGCTCCTCGCCCACGCGCCGGCGACCCACCGTGAGCTCGGCCGGCTCGTGGCGCGCGCCGGCGCGGCCCCGCGCGAGACGCTCGCCCACGAGTACGGCAGCGCCTTCCGCGCCGCCATGGCCGGCACGCCGACCGTCGGCCGCCACGTCAACACCATGCACCACTGCCTCGGCTTGATCGGCCACGCGCTTCCCCCGGCCCGCCGGGACGGCCTTCTCACGGCGATCGAGTCGTACCGGGCCCGCCGGGTCGCCCTGGACGTGCCGCTGGCCCTGCTCCGCCGCCACGCCCGCGGCGAGGACATGGCGTACGTGGGCGAGCAGACCTACCTGTCGCCGTACCCGGACGAGCTGCGCCTGCTCGGCTGAGCGTTCCGCGCGAGCAGGCATGATCCCCCGAGCAGGCATGATCCCCCGTCTCCCGGAAAGGACGCGAACCCGTGAGGAAGACGTTGCTCAAGACCGCGATCGCCGTCACCGCCGCAGCCGTGGCCGGCGGGCTCGCCGTGGACGCCGACTCCGCGTGGTACCGGCGGCTCAGCAAGCCGTCGTGGCAGCCGCCGCCACCCGCCTTCGGCCTCGTGTGGACGCCGCTCTACGCGACGATCGCGTACGCGGGCGCCCGCGCGCTGTCCCGGGGCGACGAGAGCTCCCGCGCCGCGTTCGCCCGGGCACTCGGCGCCAACCTGGCACTCAACGCCGCCTGGTCGGCCCTGTTCTTCCGGGCCCGCAGCCCCCGTCTCGCGCTGGCGGAGATCCTCGCGCTGAACGTGTCGAACGTCCTGCTCACCCGCAGGGCCCTCGGCGCCGACCGCGCCGCCGGGCGGCTGCTCCTGCCGTACGCCGGGTGGACCGTCTTCGCCACCGCCCTGAACGCGTCCATCGCCCGCCGCAACCCCCGCGCCTGACTCAGACGGATGGCGGAACGGGCCCTTCGGTCTCCCGCCGCTCCTCGAGGCCCGTCAGGACCGCTCCCAGGATTTCGCGGAGCTCGCGGGCCTGCTCACGGGTGAGCCGGTCGAACAGCACGCGCCGCACCTCCTCCACGTGGCCGGGGGCGGCCTCCACGATCGCCTCGAACCCCTTGTCGGTCAGCGTGGCCACGGTCGTGCGCCGGTCCTCGGGACGCTTGACCCGGCGCACCCAGCCCTTCTCCTCCAGGCGGGTCACGGCGTGGGACAGGCGGCTGGCCGAGTACTGGAGGAAGGTGGCCAGCTCCGTCATGGTCTGCGTGCGCTCCGGCGCCTCGGAGAGCACGACGAGGATCATGTAGTAGGCGTGCGGCATACCCGAGTCGCGCTGGAGCTGCCGCTCCAGGGCCTCCATCAGGAGATGGCTCGTGGCGATGTAGGTGCGCCACGTGCGCTGCTCCTCGTCGTCGAGCCATCGGGTCTCGGACACGGTCCAAGACTACCGAGGTTGGCCTTTTGATCGGATGCTTCACTTCGGCGGCTTCTGGCCGGGTTGGGACGGACCGCCGCGCGTGCCGGGGCCCGCCACGCGGGCCGGAGACTAACCGCGCGATTTCGGGCCGGGTGCACCGGTAGCATCGGATCCTGGAGCCCCGTCACTCACGGGCGCCTCCGCCATCCATGTCCCGAAGGCCCGAGCAGGGCCGTCGTACGGTTCACGTTAAGGAGCCACCGTGTCTGCCGCCCAGGAAATACGCATCACCCTCGCCGGAGTCGAGCGCGTGGTGGCGGCGGGCACGACGGCCGGGGAGGCGCTCGGCGCCGACGGCCGGTCGGTGATCGCCGCCAGCGTCAACGGCGAGCTGCGCGATCTGGCCTGCGAGGTCGGCGACGGCGACGCCGTCGAGCCGGTCGCCATCGACAGCGCCGAAGGCCGCGCCATCCTGCGCCACTCCACCGCCCACGTCATGGCCCAGGCCGTCCAGGAGCTCTTCCCCGACGCGCGGCTCGGCATCGGCCCGCCGGTGGAGAACGGGTTCTACTACGACTTCGACGTACGGGAGCCGTTCACCCCCGACGACCTCAAGCGCATCGAGAAGCGCATGCGCGAGATCGTCAAGCAGGGGCAGAGCTTCCGGCGGCGGGCGGTCAGCGACGACGATGCCCGCCAGGAGCTGGCGCGCGAGCCGTACAAGCTGGAGCTGATCGGGCTCAAGGGGGGCGCGGCCGACGCGGGCGACGGTGCGAACGTCGAGGTGGGCGGCGGCCAGCTCACCATCTACGACAACCTCGACCCCAAGTCGGGCGAGCTGTGCTGGAAGGACCTGTGCCGCGGCCCGCACCTGCCGACCACCCGGGTCATCCCGGCGTTCAAGCTCATGCGGACCGGCGGCGCCTACTGGCGCGGCAGCGAGAAGAACCCGCAGCTCCAGCGGATCTACGGCACCGCCTGGGAGTCGCGGGACAAGCAGGACGAGTACCTCCGCCTGCTGGAGGAGGCCGAGAAGCGCGACCACCGCAAGCTGGGCGCCGAGCTCGACCTGTTCTCCTTCCCCGACGAGCTGGGCTCGGGCCTGCCGGTCTTCCACCCCAAGGGCGGTGTGATCCGCCGGGTCATGGAGGACTACTCGCGCCGCCGGCACGAGGAGGCGGGCTACTCCTTCGTGAACACCCCGCACATCACCAAGGAGCACCTGTACCAGGTCTCCGGGCACCTGGACTGGTACGCCGACGGCATGTTCCCGCCCATGGAGCTGGAGGGCGCGCGCTACTACCTCAAGCCGATGAACTGCCCGATGCACAACCTGATCTTCCGCGCGCGCGGGCGGTCCTACCGTGAGCTGCCGCTGCGGCTGTTCGAGTTCGGCACCGTCTACCGGTACGAGAAGTCCGGCGTCGTCCACGGGCTCACCCGGGTGCGCGGCCTCACCCAGGACGACGCGCACATCTACTGCACCCGCGAGCAGATGCGCGAGGAGCTCACCTCGCTACTGCGGTTCGTCCTCGACCTGCTGCGCGACTACGGCCTTGAGGACTTCTACCTGGAGCTGTCCACCAAGGATCCGGTCAAGTTCGTCGGCACCGACGAGGCGTGGGAGGAGGCCACCCAGACCCTCCGCGAGGTCGCCGAGTCGGAGAGGCTGGAGCTCGTGCTCGACCCGGGCGGCGCCGCCTTCTACGGCCCCAAGATCTCGGTGCAGGCCCGCGACGCCATCGGCCGGTCCTGGCAGATGTCGACCATCCAGCTCGACTTCAACCTTCCCGAGCGCTTCGAGCTGGAGTATCAGGCGGCCGACGGCACCCGGCAGCGGCCCGTCATGATCCACCGGGCGCTGTTCGGGTCGATCGAGCGGTTCTTCGGCGTGCTGGTCGAGCACTACGCCGGCGCCTTCCCTCCGTGGCTCGCCCCGGTGCAGGCCGTCGGCATCCCGATCGCCGACGCCCACATCCCCTATCTGCAGGACGTCGCCAAGCGGCTGCGTGACGCGGGGGTCCGGGTCGAGGTGGACGCCTCCGACGACCGGATGCAGAAGAAGATCCGCAACGCGCAGCGGGCCAAGGTGCCGTTCATGCTGCTCGCGGGAGACGACGACGTGGCGGCGGGCGCGGTGTCGTTCCGCTACCGCAGCGGCGAGCAGAAGAACGGCGTCCCGATCGAGGACGCGATCGCCGAGATCGCCGACGCCGTCGAGCGGCGCATCCAGGTCTGACGCCCTTCGCGGGCACCCCCGACGGGGTGCCCGCATCCGGGAGGCCGAGGAGTACGTCAGGGCGTGTTCAGGTAGGCGAGGACGGCGAGGACGCGGCGGTTGCTGTCGTCGTCATCGGTGATGCCGAGCTTGCCGAACAGGGAAGTGGTGTACTTGCCGATGGCGCTGTCGCTGAGGAACAGCCGCCGGCCGATGGCCTGGTTGGACAACCCCTCCGCCATGAGGGTGAGCACGGAGTGTTCGCGTTCGGTGAGCTTCGCGAGTCGCCGGTTGGAGGTTCCGCTGGACAGCAGTCTGGTGATGACGGCCGGGTCCATGGCGCTCCCGCCCCCGGCGACGCGTTCCAGGGCGTCGATGAACTGATCGGCGTCGAACACGCTCTCCTTGAGGAAGTACCCGATGCCGCCGGCGCCGTCGGCCAGCAGCTCGCGGGCGTACAGCTGCTCGACGTGCTGAGAAAGGATCAGCACCGGTAGCCCGGGCAGCTCGCGACGGGCGGCCAGAGCCGCCTTCAGGCCCTCGTCCGACTGGGTCGGCGGCATGCGGACGTCGACGACGGACACGTCCGGCCGCCACGTCAGCAGCGCGTCGAGCGTCTCGGGCCCGGTGGTCGCCGTCGCCACCACCTGGTGCCCGTACGCCTCGAGGAGGCGGATCATCCCGTCGCGCAGGAGGTAGAGGTCTTCGGCTACGACGATTCGCATGGCACCGCCATTCTCGCGCGGGTGGGGCCGCCCGCCGGACTGGTGATCTCCAAGGTGCCGTCGAAGACGGCGAGGCGGCCGCGTAGCCCGGCAAGCCCGCCGCCGGCTCGTACGGCGACCCCGCCCCGGCCGTCGTCCTCCACATCGACGACGACGCCGGTGCCGTCCCGGGTGATGGTGATCCGCACCAGGGTCGCATGAGCGTGCTTGATCGCGTTGGTCAGCAGTTCGGCGACCCCGAAGTACAGGGCGGACTCGATCGGCGGGTCCAGGCGTAGCCGGACGTGGGCGCTGACGGCCGCTTCGAGCGGGCTGTCCAGGGCCAGAGCGCGCACGGCGTCGACGAGCCCTCGCTCTGTCAGCACCGGCGGGTTGATGCCCTTCACCAGTTCGCGGAGCTCGGTCAGCGACGTGGCGGCGCCTGCCCGCGCGTCCCGGATCAGCGCCGTGGCCTGGTCGGGATCGGTTTTCATCAGCTTCTCCGCGGTCGCCAGTGAGAGCCCGAGCGCGACGAGGCGTGCCTGTGCTTCGTCGTGCAGGTCCCGCTCGATCCGGCGGATCTCGGCTGCCTGCGCGACCGTGATGTCCGCGCGCTGGGCCGTCAGCTCGTCCACCCGATCGGCCAGCGCCATCGCGGGCGAGGGGCGCAGGAAGCGGACGGCCACCGGCTCTGCGGACCGCCAGGCGTAAGGGGCGCCGGCGATCGCCACGACCAGACCGGCCACCCCGATGAGGCGCGTGGAGAGCTCCGGCTGGGAGAACCCGAGGACGGCCGCCGCGATTCCGGCCGGCGGAACGGCCGCGATCAGGCCCGCGGTGATCGGTGCGATCCCCATGAAGCGCAGATCACGCCAGACGGCGGGATCTGTCAACCGGACCCGCATCTTCTGATCCCTGATGGCGTCGCGTCTGGTGCGCTCGTAGCTGAAGCCGTTCCACCAGTACCCGGTGGACATCCGCGTCACCGGCCTGGCCTGCCGGTATCCGCCGGGGATGACGGTGCCCGTCCATTTCGCGACGAGGGAGCGGAACATCCGGCTTACCGGGCGTGAAAGGGCGAGCGTGCCGATGCATGCCCACACGAACGGCGCTATCCACGTCCACGCGCCCGCGCCCCACCAGATCCACAGCGCCACGGCGGCGGCCCACACGCCCGGGCCCAGCATGCTGACCCCGACCACCGCGCACGCCCGTACGAACCCCGAGCAGGCACTCGCCACCCACGACGGCGGCTGTCGCATGATCTTTCCTTTTCACTTCATGACAGGCGGTCGTGGCGCCCGCGGCTCCCGCGATGCGCCGACCTGGCCGGTGCGGCCTGTGTCTCACTGTGCACCGGGCGGAGCCCGGCGTCACCGGATCGGGCTCCGGAGTGGGCCTGGACCCACCGAACCGTGGGTCCAGCCGCATACCGCACGATCCATGCGCTCCCTAGCGTTTTCATCACTCAGACGCACAACAGACGCAGGAGACAAGAAACCATGAGCCACACCATGGCCGAGGCCGCCCACCTCAACCATCCGGACACCCAGCGAGCCTTCGGCAAGGTGAGGACGCTCACCGTGGCCTACGGCGCGATCGGCGCCGCGGTCCTCGTCACGGTCGTCGTCCTCGCGAGCACCGGGCACACGATGACCGGGTTCGTGTGGAGCCGGGCGGCCGGGCTGTTCGCGAGCGCCGCCGTGACCTACTGGATGACCGCCCTCGCCTCAAAGGGAAGACGATGGGCCTATCTCCGCCTGCGGATCATCTCGATCGCCGTGCCGGTCGCGCTCATCGCCATGGACATGATCCCCGGCATCCTCCCGGTGTGGTTCGTCGTTATGCAGGCCGGAGCCGCCCTGGTCATCGCCGCGGCCGCGTTCGTCGTCAACGGATCCCGGCTGCGCGCCGCCTTCCCCGAATCACGCTGACCACGCCCGGCGTCCCGCACGCTCCCGTGCTCGGACGGCGATCCGCCGGGGACGTCACGGCCCTGGGCGCGGAGCACCTCGATCGCCTTGCCGTGGCACCCGGTGGTCCGCGGGGCGGCTTCGCCGGGACGGCGGACGGCCTGGTGAGGGGCTCAGGCGCCGGGGTCGTCCGGGTCCTCGGTGCCGGCGCGGTCGTCGCCGGGGAGGCGGACGTCGTCGACGGTCACGTTGACCTCCACGACGCGCATGCCGAGCATGCGGCTGACCGACCTGGCGACGTTGACCTTGACCTCGGTGGCGACGTCCATGACCACGTGGCCGTACACGATCACGATGGTCACGTCGACCGCGACCTGATGGTCGCGGATCGTGGCCTGGACGCCCTGGGTCGCCCGCTTGGCGCCGAGCCCGATGCGGTCCCTTACGGACTCGAAGGCGCGCTCCAGGTCGCCGCCCAGGTCGGCGACGCCGGGGATCTCCAGCGCGGCCAGCGCGGCGACCTTCTCCACGACCTCGTCGGCGACCTTGATCCGTCCCTTGACGTCGTTGGCGGTGACCGCCCCGGGCTTGGGCGCGCCGGCGGAGGCCGCGAACCCGCCCTGCGCCGGCTCCCCTGACGCCGGGCCCCGCTCCTCCGGGAACGCCGAGCCCTGCGCCGGCTCCCCTGACGCCGGGCCCCGCTCCTCCGGGAACGCCGAGCCCTGAGCCGGCTCCTCCGACGCGGGGCTCGGCTCCGCCGCCGGCGCCCCGGCCGGTTCGTCTGCCGCTTCCCCGGCCCAGCCCTCCACCCGCTCCTCGACCTGGTTTCCGACCCGCTCCTCGACCTGGTCCTCGACGGCGACGGCCTCGCTCATATCAACGCTCCTGGGAAGTTGAGGGCCCGGCAGACCCCGCCCGGGTGCATTCTGCCCGATGATCATATGATTTGCCGGTTATCTGACGTTGTTGGTGCAGGCGTCCGCGGCCGGAGGTGATCCGGGTCCGCCGGTGCGGCCTGGCAAAGGCGAGAGTGAGTAACTGTGGCTGTGACGCGACGGATCGTCCTGCTCGGTGGCGGATTCTCCGATGACCCGGACACCCTGCTCGACGACTTCACTCTCACGATCACGGGCAGGACGCGGCCGAAGGTCTGTTTCGTGCCCACGGCGAGCGGCGACTCGGCCGGCTACATCGAGCGCTTCTACGCCGCGTTCTCCTCCCGGGAGTGCGAACCGGCCCACCTCCCGCTGTTCCGCCGGGAACCTCGCGACCTGCGCGATTTCGTGCTGTCCCAGGACGTCGTGTACGTCGGGGGCGGCAACACCGCCAACCTGCTCGCCGTCTGGCGGCTGCACGGCCTCGACGTGATCTTGCGTGAGGCGTACGAGGCCGGTGTGCTGCTGTGCGGCATCAGCGCCGGCTCGGCCTGCTGGTTCGACGCCTGCGTCACCGACTCCTTCGGGTCCGTCGGCCCGCTCCTCGACGGTGTGGGCCTCCTCCAAGGAAGCCTCTGCCCCCACTACGACGGGGAGGCGGAAAGGCGGCCGGTCTATCTGAGCGCCATACGGGAGGGGACGCTGCCGCCCGGCTGGGCGATCGACGACGGCGCCGCGGCGCACTTCGCTGACGGGGTCGTGACCGAGGTCGTGACGAGACGGCCGGAGGCGACCGTCCACCGGGTCGCTCGTGGTCCCGCCGGTGACGTGGCCGAGACCCCCCTTCCCGCGCGGCTGCTGCCGCCCGCCTCGGCGCGGAGCTGACGGCTGGGAACACCCGCGGATCATGCCGCTCCAGGCCAGCCCACCGGACGCGAGGAGATCCGCGAGACATATGCTGCTGCACAGGCGGCAGGAGCGGTGATCCGCCCAGCGACGGACTGGAGGAGAGCACGACCGTGGACTCAGAGCCGATCGAGCAGTCCGGCGCCGGGATACCCGACAACTTCCAGCGCCTGTGGACCCCGCACCGGATGGCCTACATCAAGGGCGAGAACAAGCCCAGCGGCACGGGGGCCGACGAGGGCTGCCCCTTCTGCGAGATCCCCAAGCTGTCCGACGAGGACGGCCTCATCGTGGCCCGCGGCTCCATGGTCTTCGCCGTGCTCAACCTCTACCCGTACAACTCGGGCCACCTGATGGTCTGCCCCTACCGCCACGTGTCCGACTACGCGGACCTCGACGACGCCGAGACGGCGGAGCTGGCCGAGTTCAC
Source organism: Microbispora sp. NPDC049125 (assembly GCF_040802045.1). Lineage (NCBI taxonomy): Bacteria > Bacillati > Actinomycetota > Actinomycetes > Streptosporangiales > Streptosporangiaceae > Microbispora > Microbispora sp. NPDC049125. Next base: position 54,446 of record NZ_JBEZDW010000019.1, read on the forward strand.
CAAGCGGTCCACCCAGGCGCTGCGCAAGGCCAGCGGCGCGCAGGGATTCAACGTCGGCATGAACCTCGGCGGTGTGGCCGGCGCGGGCATCGCCGCCCACCTGCACCAGCACGTGGTGCCCCGATGGGGCGGCGACACCAACTTCATGCCGGTCGTCGGTCACACCAAGGTGCTCCCGCAGCTTCTGCGCGACACCCGTCAGCTGCTCGCCGACGCCTGGCCCGCGACCTCCTGACCAGCTCGGCGATGGCCTGAAGTGCTGCCGCGTCGCCTGAGACGTCAGGTGAAGATCTCGTCGGCGGAGTCCACGACGGCAGCGCGGCGGAGCCAGGTCTTCAGCAGCCCCGGGTCCGCACAGCCGGTGATCCGGTCGCGCGTGTCGGGGGAGATCTCCAGGCCGCGGGCTTCGAGCACGGTCAGGAGGGAAACCGCCTCCCCCTTCGAGAGTCCCTCAGCGAGGCCCTCAGCGAGTCCCTCCTGGCGGCCCTGCTCGACCCAGTGGGACAGGTACTGCCGGGCAGCCTGCTCGTAGTGGTCGCTCGCCGTCGTCACGATCTCCTCCAGGTGCTTGCGCGCCACGCTGGGTAGCGCGTCGAACACGTAGTTCAAATATAGCCTGACCCGGTCCTCGTCCAAGGTGCCCATCGCCGCGATCATGGCCTCCAGTGCCGGTCGGCTCTCGGGCTGCTCGGCGTGCGCCAACGCCGAAAGCACGGCCAGCTCCGGGCAGGCGCGCGCCCGGTCCGGATCGGTGATCAGCGGAATGCGACCGGGGTGCACCGCCAGCGGGGTGATGGTGCCACTTGGACCCAGAACGATGGCCTGCTCGCACCAGCGGGCCACCCCCTGATCCCGGCAGATCACCATCAGGGCGGTCGCGCATTCCAGCTGCGCCCGCAGCGCTAAGGCGTACACCGGCCAGCTGAACCGCTTGCGCGGGTCATGGCGGTTCTGCACCTCTACGATCAGGGCCAACTGGGCTCTGCCTGAGGCGTCGCGGAGCACCACCACGGAGTCGGCGCGGAACTCCACCGGGGCCATCTGTGTGCAGTCCACCGCCTCCACCGTGGCGGTGGCGAAGGGGGGCGGCTGGACTCCGGCGGCGTCCCGCAGCAGCTCCACCGCGGTCATGGGACGGTTGCGGATGAACTCGAGGGGCATCTCATGGTCGATTCCTGGCACGGACCAGAACATTACCGTGCGTGTTCGAGTGACCGCACTCGGTCAATGCTGTGGCTGCGGCGGATTTGACACCCGGTAGAAGTTCTCTCCGCCAGGTGCTGTCCGGGAGCCCGTCAGGGCGACGATCTGGGATCGTCGGGTGGGCGCTCGCGCGTCCACGTGGGCCGCCACCCCTCGCTGGACGGGCGGCGGACGGTCAGTTGCTTATCGCGGGGGCCTGACGCAGGTAGGTCGTGTCGGACACCTGGTCGAGGAGGAAGGCGGCCATGTCGGCGCGGGTGATGGACAGCCCCACGACGCCGTGTCCGTAGGCTCCGACCTTGACATGCCCGGTGGCGGGCCCGTCGTTGAGCTTGGCGACCCGCACCAGCGTCCAGTCCAGGCCGGACGTGCGCACGAGTTCGGCCGCGCGGCGCACCTCCCTGTAGGGGGTGGGCGCCACCGTCTTCACGAAGCGCACCAGGGCCGCGAACTTCGCGTCCGGCAGATCCTCCGGATCGGGAACGCTGCAGGTGGAGACCACCACGAGCCGTCTTCCTCGGACTTCGTCCATGGCCGCGATGATCCTTCGAGTCGCGTCGCTGACGGCTCCCACCCCCTCGATGACCGCCTCCGCGTCACGGACCGCGCCGAGGATCCCGGCGTCGTCGTCGAGATGCCCGGAGATCACGGACAGCGCGGGATGGGTGATCCGCATTTTGCCGGGGTCGCGAGCGTAGGCGGTGATCTCGTGGCCGGCGTCCAGTGCCCGCTGGACCAGCAGATGCCCCATCCGTCCGGTCGCGCCGAAAATCGTGATCTTCACCCGGTTCCCCTGTTCGTCTGGATCGATAACCACTACAGATTCTTTACCGCTAAAAGAACTTTAGCACCGGTAGACTGGTGACCGCCATGGAACAGGTGAGCGATCCCCGGACAGCGCGGTGCATGCAGGTTCTGTCGATCATCGGAGACCTGTGGACGCTGGCGATCCTGATGACGCTTCAGACGTCGGAGATGCGGTTCAACGAGTTGCAGCGGGCGATCCCCCGGGCGAACGCCGTCACCATCACCAACCGTCTGAGGAAGCTCGAGGACGCCGGCATCGTGAGCCGGACCGTCGAATCGAGGAGCAGGCAGTCGACGGTCTACGCCCTCACGGCATTCGGGCGCAAGCTGCTGCCCATCGTCGACGCCGTCCGGACGGTCGCCCAAGATCTCGACCGTTCGGGCGAGGCGCCCCCCTGAGCCTCGCCCTGAACCCCGCCCTGAGCCTCGCCGCGGGTATCGCCGCCGCGGCTCGCAAGGCCTCCGGACAGGAGCCCGGACGGGACGCCGGTCGGGATGCGGGTCAGGACGCGGGTCAGGTGGCGGGGCTGGGCTGCGGGGCGGGCGCCCCCATGGGCACCCCCGGCTCGTCGAGCTGCAGCGCCTGGATGCCCGCGCTGAGGACGAGCGGCACGGCCAGCGCCAGGGCCATCGACAGCACCGCCGCCCCCGAGTCGTTCACCAGCATGCCGACGACCCCGCTGACCAGCGCCCCGAGCAGGCCCGCCTTGAGCATGGGCGCCCGCTCGAACGCCACGGGCAGCACGCCGGCGCTCGCGGCGCCCGGCCGCAGCAGGGCAAAGACGAGGAAGGCGAACGCGGCGATCACCACGGGCATCAGGTTCGGGCTGATCAGCGTGTGCAGCATGGCGCCGAGCTTGCGGGAGATCACGGGGAGGAACGTGCCGTCGAAGACCTGCCCGGCGAACCGGCCGAGATGGGTCTGGCTGGCCGGGGGGCGCAGGTAGTCGAGGTAGGCGATCGCCATGACGGCGACGCCGCCCGCGACGCAGAAGGCGCCGAGCTTGACGATCGACACCCGCCTGCCCGCGACGATGAGCGCGGCCACGGCGATGCCGGGCACGAAGGCGATGACGCCGCCGAAGTCGCTGCCCACCCCGGGCCAGCCGTCCAGCAGCATCGCGAAGCCGCCCAGGGCCGCCACCAGGCCGACCGCCGCCGTCTTGCGGCCCGCCCGCACCAGCCGGTCGGCCACCGCCGTGGTGACGAGCAGCACCGCCGTCGCGAGCAGAGCGAACGGGATGTTGCCGAGCCCGTAGTAGCGGGCGCCGACGACTCCGGTGTATCCCATGACGCTGTTGAGCTGCAGAGGCGTGCCGGTCAGCAGGTCGCCGAGCAGGACCGCCGCCGTCACCCCCGCCACCACCGAGGGCGGCCCCAGCACCGTGCGCCGCCAGGGGCCCGTCAAAGCCACCACGCTCAGCAGCGCGGCCAGGGCGACGATCCCGGCGACGAGCGTCAGCGTCGGCTGTGCCGTACGGGCCCAGGGGGTGAGGTTGACCAGATAGGTCGAGGCGGGGATGGACGCGAGCGCGACAGCGGCGATCCGGACGGTGCGCAACCCCCGGTGGCGGCGCAGCAGCAGGAACGCGACGACGTAGAAGGCGACCTGGAGGGCGGCCAGCGACGTGAAGAACACGCCCGTCATGTCGCGGATGGTCTGGCCCCCCACGTCGGCGGCCCGCAACGTCCCGGCGCGCTCGCCGAGGGTCCCGCCCGCCGGGTGGGTCTCGGCCGGGGCCCCGATGACGGCCGCCGGGGCGGGCACGGCGGCCGCGCCCAGGATCGTCGCGGTGAGGTCGGGAAGGATCACCATGTCGTCGCGGTGGGTGGACCTGCCGCCGAGCGACAGCGCCCGGCCGTCGGTGAGCCCGGGGGAGGAGAGCAGGGCCGCCCTGAGATGCGGGACGGAGCCGTGGTCGGACAGCCCCGCCAGCAGGATGGTCGCGTTCCCCAGGCGGGGGAGGACGGCGCCGAGCTTCCCGTCGGCCGCACGCGCGGCGGCCCGGCGCGCCTCGGGCGCCAGCGCCTCCGGCTGCGTGCTGATCCTGTCGTCCTTGATGTACGGCGTGACGAGGTCGTCGATGTCGACGGCGACGACGTCGCACCGCCCCCAGTCGGCCACCTCGCCGGGAGTGCCGGCGTACACGTCGACCCCGCCACGGCGGTCGGCGAGCGCGAGCGCGGCCCCGGGGCCCACGGCCATGGTGCACCGGCGGGCGTCGTGGAGGGCCTGGCCAAGCGCTCCGGCGTACTGCTGGTCGCGGACCTCCCACAGCCAGGAGAACTCGGGCACGACCGCGCCCTCACCTCGCTTCTCGGGCAGGGGAGGCGCGCCGCAACGAGCTCCGACCGCCGACCTGACCCCGGCCGAGACCGTGAGCCATCCGTCGTACGGGCAGGTGACGTTGCCGACGGTGCGCACGGACAGGGAGCCGAGGGCGCTGCGCCCGGCCAGCCGCCACAGGTTCGGGGTGCCCGCCGGGGTGATGTCGCTCCACATGAGCCCCGGCACCCCGATCAGCGCCACCCGGCCCGCGGGAGCGCCGGTCCGGGCACCGGTCCCGGCGGCGGCTCCAGCCCTCGCGGTCGCGCCGGTCCGGGCTCCAGCCTCCGCGCCGTGCGCCGCGGCGGTGGCCCGGGGGACGGCGTGGGTCGCGGCGGCGGCGCCGCTCATGACGCCGCTCATCACGCCCAGCACCCCGCCCAGCGCCGCGCACAGCACACCGAGCAGGATGGCGACCAGCGCACGCCTCACCGACGACCTCCCGAGCCTTGTGTTGATCTTGCCGAAGTCCGCGTCCACGCTATCGGACCTGGGGGTGATCGCGATGTGCTCGGGGAAACCTGTGGAAAACCGGGAGCCGCCCGGCTCAGGCGACGCGGGTGGCGGCGCTCTCGTTGTCCAGCCGGTCGAGGGCCGTCACGTAGTACGTGCCCCCATCCTGGACGACGTACCTCGTGCCGGCCGACGCGGGCACGACGGCAACCAGGTTGCGCGCGTCGGCCGTCGCGCAGTCGCCGCCCTTGCCGTCCACCCGGTAGATCCCGTACGCGCGGGCGCCGGGCCGGGCCTGCCACTCCAGCGTGCCGCCGGTGACCCGCACCCCCGCCGGGGCCTCGGGCGCCCCGGTGGCGAACCCCTTCAGCAGGGGCAGCAGGGCGGGCCTGGAGTAGTGGTCCTTCACGAGCCGGTCGAGCGTGCCCAGCGGGTTCTTCAGCAGCAGGGCGGCGTTGAAGTATACGTCGCCACTCACCTCGGGATACCTGCGGTTGATCACGAGATGGGCCGGGATCTCGCCCGGCTTCTTCCAGGCGCCCGAGGTGCCGACCTGGTAGAGCGCCTGGCCGATGTAGAGGTCCACACCTGTGCCCTTCACCGCGTCCGCCCACCACGGCACGAGCGCCGAGTAGTCGGCGGCGGCGAACCCGCGGGGCCAGTAGAGCTGCGGGATCAGGTAGTCGACCGACCGGGCCTTGATCCACGCCTTGGCGTCGGCGTAGATGGCGTCGTACCCGGACATGCCCTTGGTGGCCGAGCCCGCCGGGTCCTCGGCCTTGTTCCGCCAGATGCCGAACGGACTGACGCCGAACTTGACGTACGGCTTCGTGCCGTGGACGGCCTTGGAGACCTGGGCGATGAGCGCGTTCACGTTCGCCCGCCGCCAGTCGGCCAGCTTCATGCCCTTGCCGTACTTCTTGAACGCGGCGGAGTCGGCGAATCTCGTGCCCTTCCCCGGATACGGGTAGAAGTAGTCGTCGAAGTGGACGCCGTCCACGTCGTAGCGCTTCACCACGTCCGTCACGACCCGCGTCACCCAGTCGCGCACCTGTGGCAGGCCGGGGTTGTAGTACAGCCCGCCCTCGTGCTTCACGACCCAGTCCGGGTGGACCCGGGCCGGGTGCCCCGCCGGCAGGGCGGCGGAGGCCGACTCCGCGGCCCGGTACGGGTTGAACCAGGCGTGGAACTCCAGGCCGCGCTTGTGCGCCTCGTCCACGAGGAACGGCAGCGGGTCCCAGCCCGGGTCCTTGCCGGCCTTCCCGGTCAGGTACTGCGACCACGGCTCCAGCGGCGACCGGTAGACGGCGTCGGACGCCGGGCGCACCTGGACGAACACCGCGTTCAGCCTGCGCTGGACCGCGCTGTCGAGGATCCGTACGTACTCGGCCTGCTGCCGGGCCGGGCTCAGCCCCGGCCGGGACGGCCAGTCCAGGTTGTGCACGGTCGCGATCCAGACCCCCCGGAGCTGGCGCTTGGGAAACCGCGCGCTGGTGGCGCAGGACGCCGCCGCCGTCAGGCTCTCCCGGGAGGCGCCCCCCGCCGCCGTGCCGGCCGCCGTCATGCCCGCCTCCGCTGTGCCCGGCCTGGTCTTGCGGACCTGCTCGGCGCGGGCGCCCGGCCCGAAGGTGTACGCGGTCACGGCTGCCACCAAGGCGACCAGCACGGTCGCGATCAATGGGCGGCTGACCTGCGCGCGGCCACGCTCCGTCACGTGACGACCCCCCCGATTTGCCAATAAGTCAGGCCATAAGTCTGACATTGACAAACGGTTGCTTCGGCCAGAAAAAAGAAATCGTCTCCTGATGTCAAAGGTGACCCGCGCACCTCATGTGGCTCCCCGGACGGCTGAGGCGCGAAACCCCGGCCGCCCGGCGAACTCCCAGGTCAGGCCGCCGGCTGGTTCATTCGGCGGCGGCCAGCTTGTCGGCGAGATGGGACGGGAGCGGCTCGTACCGGAGGAAACTCCGGGTGAACGTGCCCGTTCCATGTGAAAGCGAGCGGAGGTCGATGGCGTACCGGGTCATCTCCAGCTCCGGAGCCTCGGCCCGCACCAGCGTGCGGCCCGTGCCGACGGGCTCGGTCCCGAGCACCCGGCCGCGGCGCGAGGACAGGTCGGACATCACGGCCCCGACGTAGTCGTCGGAGACGAGCACCGACACCTCGCACACCGGCTCCAGCAGCGACGCGGCCACCTTGGCGGCGGCGTCCTTGAGCGCGAGCTGCCCGGCGATCTGGAACGCCATGTCGGACGAGTCGACCGAGTGCGCCTTGCCGTCGTAGAGCGTCACCCGGATGTCGACGACCGGGTACCCCGCGACGACCCCCCGCTCCATCTGCGCCCGGACGCCCTTCTCGACCGACGGGATGAACTGCCGGGGGACCACGCCTCCCACGATCTTGTCGACGAACTCCAGACCGCTGCCGGACGGCAACGGCTCGACCTCGATGTGGCAGATGGCGTACTGCCCGTGGCCGCCGGTCTGCTTGACGTTGCGGCCGGTGCCCTGGGCCCTGCCGCCGAAGGTCTCCCGCAGCGGGACCCGCAGCTCCGTCTTCTCGACCTCGACGCCGTGCCGCTTGGCCAGCCGGTCCAGCAGGACGTCGGCGTGGGCCTCGCCCATGCACCACAGCACGAGCTGGCGGGTCTCGGCGTTGTTCTCCAGCCGCAGCGTCGGGTCCTCGGCGACCAGGCGTCCCAGGGCCTGGCTGAGCTTGTCCTCGTCGGCCTTGGACTTCGCCGTGATCGCGACCGGCAGCAGCGGCTCCGGCATGGCCCAGGCGGTCATCAGCAGCGGGTCGTCCTTGTCGGACAGGGTGTCCCCGGTCTCGGTGCGCGACAGCTTCGCCACGGCGCAGATGTCGCCCGCCACGCACTTGCCCACCGTCCGCTGGTGCTTGCCGAGCGGAGAGGACAGCGTGCCCACCCGTTCGTCGACGTCGTGGTCCTCATGGCCCCGATCGGCCAGGCCGTGCCCCGAGACGTGGACGGTCATGTCCGGCCGCAGCGTGCCGGAGAAGACCCGGACCAGGCTGATCCGGCCGACGTACGGATCGCTCGTGGTCTTGACGACCTCGGCCACCAGCGGGCCGTCCGGGTCGGCGGAGACCCGCGTGACCGGCTTGCCGTCGATCGTCGTGATCTGCGGCAGCGGGTGCTCCAGCGGCGACGGGAAGCCCTGGGTGACGACCTCCAGGATCTCCAGCATGCCGACCCCGGGCGCCGCCGCCAGCACGGGATAGAAGCTGCCCCGGGCGACGGCCTTCTCCAGGTCGTCGATGAGGACCTTGGCGTCGATCTGCTCCCCGGCGAGGTAACGGTCCATGAGGGACTCGTCCTCGCTCTCCTGGATGATCCCCTCGATGAGGTCGCCGCGGTACTGCTCGATCAGCGCGACCTGGTCGGGATCGGGCTCCCGCTCGGCCCGCGAGCCGCTCCCGTAGTCGAAGAACCGCTGGGACAGCAGGCCGAGCAGGCCCGTGCCGCCCGCGGGAAGATAGAGGGGCGCGACGCCTTCGCCGAACGCGTCCTGACAGGTGGCGAGGACCTCGTCGAAGTTCGCCCGCTGGTGGTCGATCTTCGTGATGACCACGGCGCGCGGCATGCCGACGACGGAGCACTCGTCCCACAGCATCCGCGTCAGGCCGTCGACGCCCTCGGCGGCCGAGACGACGAACAGCGCCGCGTCGGCCGCGCGCAGCCCGGCGCGCAGGTCGCCGACGAAGTCCGCGTACCCCGGGGTGTCCAGGAGGTTGATCTTGATCCCGTTGTGCAGGACGGGGGCGACCGACAGGTTCACGGAGCGCTGCTGGCGCACCTCGACCTCGTCGAAGTCGCTGACGGTGGTGCCGTCCTCGACGCGGCCCGCCCGCTGGACGGTGCCCGTCTCGGTGAGCAGTGCCTCCACCAGTGTTGTCTTGCCGGCACCGGAATGGCCGACCAGCACGACATTGCGCACCATGTCCGGCCGATCGGCCAAGGGTGCCCTGCCCGCGGCCCCTGTTGTCGCGCCGGTTGATCTCTCGGCCACATCGCCTCCCGAATCTCTGAGCGGTCGGGATGGGCGCGTGGCACGCGCCCCGCGCCGGCCGCTGCCGCCGTCGCTGCCCGCGCCCGTGGGCCCGCCGTCGCGGACTCCGCGGGGTGGGCCGGCGTGGTGTTCACCTCCACGCCGTCTCCTCGCGGCCGTACAGGCGCGTGTTCTTCACCCTTTACCCATGTGGCGCATATCACAAGACTTTTCGGCGGAATGTGCTTGCGGGCTGCGGCGGCTGTTCATGGCCTACGATCGGACGGCGATGCTGAACGTCCTGCGCCCCGCCGTCACCAGAGTCATGACCCCCCTCAGCCGGGCCCTCGCCCGCCTTGGGGTCTCCCCTGATGTGATCACCATGATCGGCACCCTGGGGGTGGCGGTCTCGGCGCTCGCCTTCTATCCCACGGGCCGTCTCACCCTCGGAAGCCTGGTCATCACCGTCTTCGTCCTCGCCGACCTCCTGGACGGCGTGCTCGCCCGCATGACGGGCAAGGGGAGCACGTGGGGGGCGTTCCTGGACTCGACGCTCGACCGGCTCAGCGACGCCGCGATCTTCTCCGGGCTGATCGGCTACTTCGTCCTCAAGGACGAGCCGGAGATCCTTCTCGCGGGCGTCGCGCTGTTCTGCCTCGTCGCGGGAGCATTGGTCTCCTACGCCAAGGCGCGCGCGGAGGGTCTGGGCATGACCGCGAACGTCGGCATCGCCGAGCGGGGGGAGCGGATCGCGGTGGTGCTCGTCGTGGCCTTCCTGTCCGGGCTCGGCGTGCCGTACGTCCTCCCGGCCGGGCTGTGGCTGCTGGCGGCCGCCAGCGCCGTCACGGTCGTCCAAAGGATGGTTCACGTCTACCGACAGGCGGTGGTCAGATGACTCGCCAGGCCGGCCCCCCGGGGCGGCGGCCGCACCCCCGCGTGCCCCTCGCCGACCGTCTCGTGGCGGCCACGTTCTTGCTGGGCTGGACGATCGTCCGCTACATGCCGGAGCGGGCCGCGGCCTGGTCCTTCCGCGTGCTCGCCGACGTCCTGTGGCGCAGGCGCGGCAAGCGGGTGCTGCGGCTGGAGTCCAACCTCGCCCGGGTGGTGGGCAAGGACCCGGGAGGCCCGGCCGTGCGCGAGCTCAGCCGCGCCGGGATGCGCTCCTACTTCCGCTACTGGATGGAGTGGTTCCGCCTGCCGGGGATGAGCCGGGAGCGCATCCTCGCGGGCACCCGCATGACCGGCGGCGAGAACATCTTCGACAACGTCGACCGGGGCAGGGGAGCGGTGATCGCGCTGCCCCACATGGGCAACTGGGACCTGGCCGGCGCCTGGCTGGTGCACATGGGCTACCCCTTCACCACCGTGGCCGAGCGGCTGCGGCCCGAGTCGCTGTACGAGCGGTTCGCCGCCTACCGCGAGGGGCTCGGCATGGAGGTCCTGCCGCTCACGGCCAAGGGCGGCGGCAGCGCGATGGCGTTCGGCACGCTCGCCAAGCGGCTGCGGGAGGGCCGCCCGGTCTGCCTGCCCGCCGAGCGTGACCTGACCTCCACCGGCATCGAGGTCGACTTCTTCGGCGCCAGGACCCGCATGGCCGCCGGGCCCGCGCTGCTGGCCATCAGGACCGGCGCGCCCCTGCTCGCCGCCGTCCTGTGGTTCGAGGGCGACGGCTGGGCGATCCGCGTGTACGACGAGATCCCGGTGCCGGCCGAGGGGACCAGGCAGGAGAAGGCCGCCGCGATGACCCAGAGCGTGGCGGCCGTCTTCGAGAAGGGCATCGCCGAGCACCCGGAGGACTGGCACATGCTCCAGCGCCTCTGGCTCGACGACCTGGAGCCCCGCCCGGGAGGGGCGGCGGCGTGAAGATCGGCATCGTCTGCCCCTACACCTGGGAGGTGCCGGGGGGCGTCCAGGCCCACATCCGCGACCTCGCCGAGGCGCTCATCGCCGACGGGCACACGGTCTCCGTGATCACCCCCGCCTCGGACGACGCCCGGCTCCCGCCGTACGTGACCTCGGCGGGCCGGGCGGTGCCGGTGCCGTACAACGGGTCGGTGGCCCGGCTGGCGTTCGGCTTCCTGTCCGCCAACCGGGTGCGCAAGTGGATCAGGGAGGGCGCCTTCGACGTGCTGCACGTGCACGAGCCTGGCGTGCCGTCCCTCGGCGTGCTGGCCTGCTGGGTCGCCCGCGGGCCCATCGTGGCGACCTTCCACGCCTCCTACGAGCGCTCGCGCGCGATGTCGGTGGCGGCGCCGATGCTGCAGAGCGCCCTGGAGAAGATCACCGGCAGGATCGCGGTCTCCGACGCCGCCCGCAAGACGCTGGTCGAGCACCTCGGCGGCGACGCCGTGCTGATCCCGAACGGCGTGACCGTCAGCAGGTACGCCGAGGCGGAGCCGCTCCCCGGGTGGGGGCCCGACGGCGGCGTCATCGGCTTCCTGGGCCGGATGGACGAGCCGCGCAAGGGGCTGCCGGTGCTGCTGGACGCCTTCGCGGCGCTCGCGCCCGAGCGGCCCGGCCTCCGGCTGCTCGTGGCGGGCCCCGGCGACCCCGACGACGTGCTGGAACGGGTGCCCGCGGCGTACCGGGACCGGGTGGGGCTGCTCGGCCTGGTGAGCGAGGCCGACAAGGTCCGCGCCTACCACTCGGTCGACGTCTTCTGCGCGCCCAACCTGGGCGGGGAGAGCTTCGGCATCGTGCTGACCGAGGCCATGTCGGCGGGGGCGCCGATCCTCGCCAGCGACATCCCCGCGTTCCGCCGGGTGCTCGGCGACGGGCAGGCGGGCGCGCTGTTCGCGACCGGCGACCCGGCGGCACTGGCCAGGGAGGTCGCCCGGCTGCTCGACGACCCCGGGCGCCGCGCCAAGCTCTCGGACGAGGCGCGCCAGGCGGTGCGCAGGTACGACTGGTCGACCGTCGCCCGCGAGGTGCTGCGCGTCTACGAGACCGTCACCCATGCCACCGCCGGAGTCGTGGAGGACGTCTCGTGACCACCCTGATCCTCGTGGCGGGCGTGCTCATCGTGCTCGCCGCCGTCTACGTCTCCTGGCGGGCCGGGCGACTCGACCGCCTGCACATCCGCCTGGAGACCGCCCAGGCCGCGCTGGACGCCGCGCTGCTGCGCCGCGCCGCCGTCTGCCTGGAGCTCGCCGGGTCGCGGATCCTCGACCCGGCCACCTCGCTGGTGCTCGCCGCGGCGGCCCACGAGGCCCGTACGGCCGGGCCGGACGAGCGTGAGCACGCGGAAAGCGACCTGTCCAAGGCGCTGCGCGTGGTGGTGGACCAGGAGCGGTTCCCCGAGAAGCTCACCGAGCACCCCGCGGGCAGCGCGCTGCTGCTTGAGCTGGACACGGCCGTCGCCAAGGTCGTCTACTCCCGCCGCTTCTTCAACAACTGCGTCGCGGTCACCCGCAGGGCGCAGCGCCGCTGGCTGGCGCGCACGCTGCGGCTGGCCGGGCACACCGACTTCCCCCAGTTCTTCGAGATCGACGACGCCCCGCCGGAGTCGATGGCCGCCGGTTAGTCCCTTCTGCCCTGTTCGTGCGGGATGCCGGGTCGTCGGCCGGTAAGCTCATGCCGTTTCATGGAGTGGGCCGGCGAGGCCGGGCGTATCGTGCCTGGTCATGGGGCTCTCCACGGGAGGAGCTGTGCGGTGCGGGCAGTGATCGGCTTCACGCTGGCCACGGCGGTCGTCCTGTCGGGGGCCGCGTGCTCCTCGGGCGACGACCCGCCGGGCAAGCAGCCCCAGGGCGCCACCGCCGGGGCCTCCGCCTCGCCGTCCCCGCCGCCGGAGCATCCCTTCACGGGCCGCCCGACCGCAGCCCGCAGGCCGGTGCTGGCCGTGAAGATCGAGAACACCTCGGCGGGCAAGCCGCAGATGGGCCTGCGCAGCGCCGACATCGTCTACGTCGAGCAGGTCGAGGGCGGGCTGACCCGGCTCATGGCGATCTTCTCCTCGAAACTGCCCGCCCAGGTCGGCCCCGTCCGCAGCGCGCGGATCTCCGACCTGCACATCCTCCCGCAGTTCGGCAAGCCCGCCCTGGCGTACTCGGGCGTGCAGACCAAGATGATCCCGTTCGTCCAGCAGGCGTCGCTGTTCGACGTGTCCGACAGCAGCGCGCCGAACGCGTACAGCCGGGTTCCCGGCCGTGTGGCGCCGTACAACCTGTTCGGGGCCCCGCGCAAGCTGCTGGCCCGGGCGCCGCAGGCGAGCAAGGCGGCCGACGTGGGGTTCGTCTTCTCCGACCAGCCGCCGGCCGGGGGCGTGCCCCAGAAGGCCGTCAACGTCCGCTACCCGGCCGCCCGCTTCTCGTTCACCTGGTCGGGGGCGCAGAAGCGCTGGCTCGTCACGCAGGACGGAGCCAAGGACATGGCGGCCGAGGGCGGCCAGCAGGGCGCGCCCACGATCGTGATCCAGTGGGTGAAGACCGACAGGTCGCAGTTCCACGACTTCCACCAGAGCTACACGCCGCTCGTCCACAGCGTCGGCAAGGGCACCGGCGTCGTCCTCAGGGACGGGCAGGCGTACCGGGTGAAGTGGTCGCGCCCCTCCGAGAAGGAGGGCACCACCTACACCACCGCCGACGGCAAGCCCATGCCGTTCGCGCGGGGCCAGGTCTGGGTGGTCCTCGCCTCCAAGAAGCCCGTCTCGCCGTGACCCTGTCGGCCACTATGGACAAAAAGGCTGATCTCCCCTGACATAGTGGTACGTCAGGGGAGGGACCGGCCAGGACCTACGATGGAAGGGAATCCGTAGGCCCCGCCGTCGTGAGGTAGCACCGTGTCCAGCAGCGTCCCCGAAGTCAACGAGACCGCAGCCGTCGGCACCGCCCGCGTGAAGCGCGGGATGGCCGAGATGCTGAAGGGCGGGGTGATCATGGACGTCGTCACCCCGGAGCAGGCCAAGATCGCCGAGGACGCCGGAGCCGTCGCCGTCATGGCGCTCGAGCGCGTCCCGGCCGACATCCGCGCCCAGGGCGGCGTATCCAGGATGAGCGACCCCGACATGATCGACGGCATCGTCAACGCCGTCTCGATCCCCGTCATGGCCAAGGCCAGGATCGGCCACTTCGTCGAGGCCCAGGTGCTCCAGGCGCTGGGGGTCGACTACATCGACGAGTCCGAGGTCCTCACCCCGGCCGACTACGCGCACCACATCGACAAGTGGCAGTTCACCGTGCCCTTCGTGTGCGGCGCGACCAACCTGGGCGAGGCCCTGCGCCGCCTGGCCGAGGGCGCCGCCATGATCCGTTCCAAGGGCGAGGCCGGCACCGGCGACGTCTCCAACGCCTGCACCCACATGCGGCGCATCCGCGGCGAGATCAAGCGGCTCACCTCCCTTCCGGAGGACGAGCTGTTCGTCGCGGCCAAGGAGCTGCAGGCGCCGTACGAGCTGGTCGCCGAGGTGGCGCGGACGGGCAAGCTCCCGGTGGTGCTGTTCACCGCCGGCGGCATCGCCACCCCGGCCGACGCGGCGATGATGATGCAGCTGGGCGCCGAGGGGGTCTTCGTCGGCTCGGGCATCTTCAAGTCCGGCGACCCGGCCCGCCGCGCCGCGGCGATCGTCAAGGCCACCACCTTCTACGACGACCCCGATGTGATCGCGAAGGTCTCCCGCGGCCTGGGCGAGGCCATGGTCGGGATCAACGTGGACGAGATCCCCGCCCCCCACCGCCTGGCCGAACGCGGCTGGTAGAACCGCCCGTCCCGGCGGGCGGCCCCCATCCGGGGCGCCGCCCCGCCGTGGCCGGTCGGCCGGACCGGCCAAGGAGGAGCGCCCCTCATGTCCGCTGACGACCCCGGACGGCTCGCGGAGAGCCTGTCCCGCGAGCTGCGCCACCTGGTGATGCTGCTGCGCCGTACGACGGCGGGCCAGCCCGTCACGTCGCAGCAGTACTCCGTGCTCGGCTCCCTGGAGGGCAGGCCGCGCCGGATGACCGAGCTCGCCGAGGAACACGGGGTCCAGCTGCCCACGATGACCGTGCAGATCAACCGGCTGGAGGAGGCCGGGCTGGTCGCCCGGGGCTCCGACGCCTCCGACGCCCGGGTCCGCACGGTCGAGCTGACCGGCGAGGGGAAGACGCGCCTGCGTGCCGTACGGCAGGCCAGGCTCGCCTATCTCGCCCGGCGGCTGGACGCCCTCACCCCCGAGGAGCGTGAGGCGATCGCCGTGGCCCTCCCGGCCCTCGCGAAGCTGGGCCGCGCCTGACGGGCGGCCGTGACGGCCGTAGCGCGGCCCGGGCGCCGGCGCCGGGCCTGACCACCGAGTTGGGAGGCCGCGTCCCGCCGCCATACGCTGGATCGGCCACTGTACGAAGGGAACCCCCGTGACCGCTGCGCCGAAGGTCGGCGTGCTCGCCCTGCAGGGCGACGTGCGCGAGCACCTCCGCGCCCTGGAGTCGTCGGGCGCCGCCGCGACGACCGTCCGCCGCCAGGAGGAGCTCGACGCCGTCGACGCCCTGATCGTCCCCGGCGGGGAGTCCACCACGATCGGCAAGCTCGCCGCCGCGTTCGACCTGCTCGAACCACTGCGAATGCGGATAAAGGCAGGCATGCCCGCGTTCGGTTCCTGCGCCGGCATGATCATGCTGGCGGATCGCATCGAGGGCGGCGTCGAGGGCCAGCAGACGCTCGGCGGCATCGACATGGTGGTCCGCCGTAACGCCTTCGGCCGCCAGGTCGACTCGTTCGAGGCGGACCTCGACTTCGCCGGCCGCGGCGCGCTGAGGGCCGTGTTCATCCGAGCGCCCTGGGTCGAGTCGGTGGGCGCGGGCGTCGACGTGCTGGGCAGAACCGAACCTGGGGATAGGATCGTCGCGGTCCGGCAGGGACCTCTGCTCGCGACGTCCTTCCACCCGGAGCTGACCGGGGACTCGCGGGTTCATTCCTATTTCGTCGAAATGGTGAGGGAGCTCTAGGCGATGTCCGGCCACTCGAAATGGGCGACGACGAAGCACAAGAAGGCGGCGCTCGACTCCAAGCGGGGCAAGCTGTTCGCCAAGCTCATCAAGAACATCGAGGTCGCGGCCAGGACCGGCGGCCCCGATCCTGAGGGCAACCCGACCCTGTTCGACGCCATCACCAAGGCGCGGAAGAACTCCGTGCCCATCGACAACATCGAGCGGGCCCGCAAGCGGGGCGGCGGCCTCGAGGCCGGCGGCGCCGACTGGCAGACGATCATGTACGAGGGGTACGCCCCCGGCGGCGTCGCCGTGCTGATCGAGTGCCTCACCGACAACCGCAACCGCGCGGCCTCCGAGGTCCGCGTCGCGCTCACCCGCAACGGCGGATCGCTGGCCGACCCGGGCTCGGTGTCGTACATGTTCAACCGCAAGGGCGTCGTGCTCGTCCCCAAGGGCGCTCTCAGCGAGGACGACGTGCTCATGGCCGTCCTCGAGGCCGGCGCCGAGGAGGTCAACGACCTCGGCGACAACTTCGAGGTCGTCTCCGAGGCCTCCGACCTGATCGGCGTGCGCAAGGCTCTGCAGGAGGCCGGGATCGACTACGAGTCGGCCGAGGCGAGCTTCATGCCGACCATGAGCGTCCCGCTCGACGAGGAGGGCGCCCGCAAGGTGTTCCGCCTCATCGACGCGCTGGAGGACAGCGACGACGTGCAGAACGTCTGGGCCAACTTCGACGTCAGCGACGAGGTCCTGGAGAAGCTCGACGCCTAGGGAAAACCGTTCGCGCCGCCACGGCGCGGCGGCATACCTTTGCCGGTTGTGGAGATTCGCGATCTGGCGGCCGGTGACCTGGACGCCGTGCTGGACATCCGTACGCGCGCCTTCGGGCCGATCTCGCCG
Source organism: Microbispora sp. NPDC049125 (assembly GCF_040802045.1). Classification (NCBI taxonomy): domain Bacteria; kingdom Bacillati; phylum Actinomycetota; class Actinomycetes; order Streptosporangiales; family Streptosporangiaceae; genus Microbispora; species Microbispora sp. NPDC049125. Next base: position 71,047 of record NZ_JBEZDW010000019.1, read on the forward strand.
GGCGACGCCGAGACCTGGCGCGCGCTGGTCACCCCGATGCTGGCCGAGGGACGCTACCTGGGGGCGTTCGACGGGCCGAGGCTGATCGGCACGGCCCGGGTGAACCCGAACGTCCAGTGGTGGCACGGGCGCCCGATGTCCATGGGAGGCGTCGCCAGCGTGACCGTCGCCCCGGAGGACCGCGGCCGGGGCGTCGGCCGCGCCGTCATGCGTGCGACGGTCGACCGCTGCGCCGACCTCGGCCACGTCGTCTCCGCGCTCTTCCCCGCCACCTCGCCCCTGTACCGCAGCGTGGGATACGAGCACGCCGGCGCACATACGACGATGACGTTGCCGGCGGAGCAGCTCAGGACGCTCGCCGGCCCGTCCGGCGGGGTCAAGCTGCGCAGGATGGGCCCAGACGACGTGCCCGAGCTCATCGCGCTCCTCGGCCGCGTCTACGGCTCCACGCGCGCCTCCGGCCCGCTCTGCTGGGACGAGCGCAGCTGGCGGCTCTGGCTGGACGACGACGACGACTTCTGCTACCTGGCCGACGACGGCTTCGTGATCTACCGGTGGAGCGACGGCGACATCGAGGTCGACAACCTGGTGGCCGGCTCGGAGGCCACCGCCCGCGCCCTGTGGTCCCTCGTCGGCAGCGCCTCCTCGATCGCCAGGCACGTCTACGCGCCGGTCGAGCCGGGCGATCCGATGCTGTGGCTGCTGCGCGAGCGCTCCTCCAAGGAGCACCTCAGGCAGTCCCGGTGGATGCTCCGCCTGATCGACGCGCCCGGGGCCGTGGAGCGGCGCGGCTTCCCGGCAGGGGTGTCCGTGGACACGCTGATCGAGATCGACGACCCCCAGCGCTCGGCCAACACCGGCACCTGGCGCCTGCGGGTCGGCTCGGGCTCCGGCGCGCTCACCCCGGCGGATGCCACGGGGAACATCGCGAGGGGCATCACGGGGGACATCACGGGGGACATCACGGGGGACATCACGGGGGACATCACGGGGGACATCACGGGGGACGACGTCACCCGGCTGCCCATCGGCGCGCTGTCGGCGTTGTTCGCCGGGGTGCCGGCGGCCACCCTGCGGCGTGCGGGACGGCTGACGGGCGGCTCGCCGGACGCCGACGAGGCCCTTGACTCGGCGTTCCGGTGCGACGCGTACATGATCGACTCCTTCTGACGGCGCGCGGCGGCGCCGATCCCGGTAGAGTTGCCCGCCGAACAGGTGTTCGGCGGCGCGGCGCCGCCGGGCCGGTGGGGACCAGGGAGGCGTGCCGGTGCGGTTGCCCGAGCTGCGGGTGCTGGGAGTGGACCCGGGGCTGACCCGATGCGGCATCGGCGCCGTGGAGGGCCGTCCGGGCTCCCCGCTGAGCCTGGTCGCCGTCGGGGTGGTGCGCACCCCCGCCGGCGACGACATCGGGGCGCGGCTGGTGGCCGTGGAGGCCGGGATTGAGCAGTGGCTCGACGAGCTGAAGCCGGACGCGGTGGCGGTCGAGCGGGTCTTCGCCCAGCACAACGTGCGGACGGTCATGGGGACCGCGCAGGCCTCGGCCGTCGCGATCGTGTGCGCGGCGCGGCGTGGCCTCCCGGTCGCCCTGCACACCCCGAGCGAGGTCAAAGCGGCGATCACGGGCAACGGCAACGCCGACAAGAAGCAGATCGGCGCGATGGTGACCCGGCTGCTGAGGCTGGACGCCATGCCCAAGCCCGCGGATGCCGCCGACGCCCTCGCGCTCGCGATCTGCCACGTCTGGCGCGGCGGCGTCCAGAGCCGCCTGGCCGAGGCGGTCGCCAGGGCGCGCCCGCCCGCTCCGGGGCTTCCCGGCGCAGTGACGGCCGGCTCTGGTAGGACTGTCGCCAGGCGTCCGCGTGAGGGAGGGAGTGATCGATGATCGCGTCCTTGGCGGGGCACGTCGCGGCCGTCGGGCCGGACAGCGCGGTGATCGAGGTGGGCGGCGTCGGCGTGCTCGTCCACTGCACCCCCGGGACGCTGGCGACCCTCCACGTGGGGGAGCCCGCCCGGCTGGCCACCTCGCTGGTGGTGCGCGAGGAGTCGCTCACGTTGTACGGCTTCGCCGCCGCCGACGAGCGGACGGTCTTCGAGCTGCTGCAGACGGCCAGCGGCGTCGGGCCGCGCCTGGCGCTGGCCATGCTGGCCGTGCACACGCCCAACGCGCTGCGGGTGGCGGTGGCGAGCGCCGATCTCAAGGCGCTCACCATGGTCCCCGGCATCGGCCAGAAGGGCGCCCAGCGGATCGTGCTGGAGCTGAAGGACAAGCTCGGCACGCCCGACGGCCTGGTCAACGCCGCGCTCAACGGCGCGGCCGCCGCGCCGGTCTGGCGCGACCAGGTCCACTCCGGGCTGGTCGGGCTCGGCTACTCGGCCAGGGACGCCGACGAGGCGGTCGCCGCGCTCACCCCGGAGGCCGACGCGGAGATCGCGGCGGGCCGGGCGCCGCAGGTGGCCCTGCTGCTGAAGTCGGCGCTGCGCATGATGAGCGTGCGATGACGGGCGCGGGCCGCCTGGACGCGGTGAAAGTTTCACCGGCGGTGGGGGGCGTCCATGGCGATTGAGCGTGATCTCGTGTCGCCTGAGCCCGAGGGCGACGAGGGCGCCATCGAGGCCGCGCTGCGCCCCAAGCGCCTCGACGAGTTCATCGGCCAGGCGCGGGTCCGCGAGCAGCTCTCGCTGGTGCTGGAGAGCGCGCTGCGCCGCAACCGGCCCCCCGACCACGTGCTGATGAGCGGCGGCCCCGGGCTGGGCAAGACGACGCTCGCGATGATCATCGCAGCGGAGCTCGGCGCCCCGCTGCGCATGACGTCGGGCCCCGCGCTGGAGCGGGCCGGCGACCTCGCCGCGATCCTGTCCACGCTCACCGACGGGGAGGTCCTGTTCATCGACGAGATCCACCGCATGGCCCGGCCGGCGGAGGAGATGCTCTACCTCGCGATGGAGGACTACCGCGTCGACATCATCGTCGGCAAGGGGCCGGGAGCCACCGCCATCCCCCTGGAGATCGCCCCGTTCACGCTGGTGGGCGCCACCACCCGGGCCGGCCTGCTGCCCGCGCCCCTGCGCGACCGCTTCGGCTTCACCGCGCACATGGACTTCTACGACGCGGCCGAGCTGGAGCAGGTGCTCAACCGCTCCGCGCGGCTGCTGTCGGTCGCCCTGCCCGAGGAGGGCGCCAAGGAGATCGCCCGCCGGTCACGTGGCACGCCTCGCATCGCGAACCGCCTCCTCAGGCGGGTCCGCGACTTCGCCGAGGTCCGGGCGGAGGGCGTGATCACCCATGAGGTGGCGGCCGCCGCGCTCAACCTGTACGAGGTCGACGCCGAGGGGCTCGACCGGCTCGACCGCGCGGTGCTCAACGTGCTGCTGCGCAAGTTCGGCGGCGGCCCGGTCGGGCTGTCCACCCTGGCCGTCGCGGTGGGGGAGGAGCCCGAGACGGTGGAGGTCGTGGCCGAGCCGTTCCTGGTGAGGCAGGGACTGCTGGCCCGCACGCCCCGGGGCCGGGTGGCCACGGCCTCTGCCTGGGCGCATCTCGGCCTGACGCCGCCACCGGACGCCTTCGGCGCCCAGGCCGTTCCCACCCTTTTCGACGGGGTGTGAGCCTTCGCAAACGATCACGAATTGGTTGCGAAGGTGGCGAAACCGGAACTTTCCCGCGCGCCGGATCGTGGGTTCGTTGCCGGGCTTCGAGTGGCTCGCATACACTGCGTGGCTTGACTGGCCGCTTACGCTGCTCAGCGACGCGCGGCCGCGCATGAAGCGCACACGACCTCCGGCTTTGGCCGGTTCAACACGTTATGGAAGAGGGTGGCCCCCGTGGGTAACAGCCCGCTCGGGACGTTCCTGCCCCTGATCTTGCTGGTAGTGGTCTTCTACTTCCTCCTGATCCGCCCGCAGCGCAAGCGGCAGCAGGAGGCGCTCCAGATGCAGAACTCCCTGACACCGGGTGCCAGGGTGATGACCACCACCGGTCTGTTCGCCACCGTGGCCGCCGTCGAGGACGACGACGTCGTGCTCGAGCTCGCGCCGGGTGTGGAGACGCGCTGGGTGAAGGCGTCGATCGGCAGGGTCCTGACCCCCGTGGACTCGGAGCCGGAGGCCGACACCCCGTTGACCGATGGTCACGACACGGGGGACGGTGACGATACGAGCACCAAGCAGTCCTGAGTAGGCTGATCACACATCCTTTGACGAAAGAACTGACCTCCAGTGGCCCCACCGACCAGTAGTCAGAGCAAGCCGGGACGCACGCTCCTGCTGCTCCTGGCACTCATCCTCGCCATGGGCGCGACGATCTTCTTCCAGAAGGCGTTCGTCCCCAAGTTCGGCCTCGACCTCGCGGGCGGCACCACGGTGACGCTCACGCCGGTCACACCGGGCGGGAAGGCTCCGCCGTCCGAGAACATCGACCGTGCCATCACCATCATCCGTGCGCGCGTGAACGGCACCGGCATCTCGGACGCGGAGGTCGCCAGGGCCAACAACAACATCGTGATCTCCGTCCCCGGCGCGGGCCGGGAGGAGGCGCTCGGGCTCATCTCCAAGACCGCCGAGCTGCGCATGCGCCAGGTCCTCGCGGTCGCGGCCGCCAAGGACCAGCCGGCTCAGATGCCGACGTCCGCTCCCACTCCCGGCGGCTCCGGTGCGCCGAGCGGCGCCCCCAGCGCCGGCACCAGCCCGGCGGCCACGTCGTCGGCGGCGGCCAGTGCGGCTCCGAGCGCGAGCGGCACGCCCGCGGGCCGTGCCCTGTCGTCCGCGCTGACCGCGCCCTCGCCGTCGGCCACCGCGAGCACCGCCGGCCACGCGAAGACCCGCAAGAACGGCGCCAAGGCGGGCAACAGGGCCACGCCGTCGCCTTCAGGGGCCGCGTCGCCGTCGGCGGCTCCCAGCGCCGACGCGGGCGACCCGCTGGCCGGTCAGGACACCTCGGGCATCGATCCGGCCCTGCTCGACCAGTTCCGGAACATCGACTGCACGAAGAAGGACAAGGGCCAGGGCGTCCAGGACGACCCGAACAAGCAGATCGTCGCCTGCAGCGACGACGGCAGCGCCCGCTACATCCTCGACAAGGCCGCCGTGCAGGGCACCGAGATCAGCGGGGCGCAGGCGGGCACCGACCCGACGACCGGTGAGTGGATCGTCCAGGTCAACTTCAAGTCGAAGGGCGCCAGCCAGTTCTCCGACATCACCCGGCGGATCACCAGCCTGCCGGCGCCGCGCAACCAGCTCGCCAACGTGCTGGACGGCGTCGTCATCGTCGCGCCGACGATCGAGGAGGCCATCCCGGGCGGCAGCGCCCGGATCTCCGGCAGCTTCACCCAGGTGACCGCGAACGATCTGGCCGACCAGCTCAAGTACGGCGCGTTGCCGCTGAAGTTCATGCCGGACTCGGTCGAGTCGGTCTCCTCGACTCTCGGCCAGGACCAGTTGCGCGGCGGGCTCATCTCGGGCGCGCTCGGCCTGCTCGTGGTCGTGCTCTACCTGCTGCTGTACTACCGCGGCCTGGGCCTCGTGGGTGTGGCCAGCCTCGTGGTGGCGACCACCGTCACCTATCTGACGGTGGCGATCCTCAGTCACAACGCCGGGTTCCGGCTCTCGCTGCCGCACATCATCGGCCTGGTGGTCTCGATCGGCATCACGGCGGACTCGTTCATCGTCTACTTCGAACGGATCCGCGACGAGATCAAGGAGGGCCGCCGCACGCTGCGGTCGGCCGTCGAGGTCGCCTGGCGAAGGGCGCGGCGCACCATCCTGGTCGCCGACGCCGTCATGTTCATCGCCGCGGTCGTGCTGTTCTTCCTCGCGGTCGGCGGCGTGGCGGGCTTCGCCTTCGCCATGGGCCTGACCACCCTGATCGACATCGTGGTGGTCTTCCTGTTCACCAAGCCTCTGATGTCCCTCGTGGCGCGGATGAGGTTCTTCGCCAAGGGCCACAAGTTGTCCGGACTCGACGCGGAGCGCATGGGCCGTACGAGCCCCGCCGAGCAGACCATGCAGGAGGCGTGATGGCGGGCCTGATCAGCCGCCTCTACCGCGGCGACATCAACATCGACTTCGTCGGCAAGCGCAAGATCTGGTACGGCCTGTCGGCCTTCCTGCTGGCGATCTCCATCGTGGGCCTGATCGTGCAGCAGGGCCTGAACCTGGGCGTGGAGTTCAAGGGCGGGTCGGTGTTCGGCTTCGCCCGCACGGCGAACTCGACCGTGGAGCAGGTCAGGCAGACCGTCGCCGACGCCGGCGCGCACCAGATCATCGTGCAGCAGGCCGGGCAGAAGAACTGGCGGGTCACCACGGAGAGCCTCAGCGGCGCCGAGGTGACCAAGGTCCAGGACTCGATCTCCCAGCGGTACGGGATCGACAGGAACGAGGTCAGCTCCCAGGTCATCGGCGCCACCTGGGGAGGCGAGGTCGCCCAGAAGGCGTGGGTCGGGCTCGCGGTCTTCATGATCGCGATCATGCTCTATCTGACGGTCGCGTTCGAGTGGCGGATGGCTCTGGCGGCCATCGTCGCCCTGGTGCACGACCTCGTGATCACGGCGGGCGTCTACGCCTGGTCGGGCTTCGAGGTGACGCCGGCCACGATGCTGGGCTTCCTCACGATCCTCGGTTACTCGCTGTACGACGCGGTCGTCGTCTTCGACATGATCAAGGAAGTGACCGGGAAGCTCGGCACGAGCGCGAGGATGACCTACACCGAGGCGGCCAACAACGCGCTCAGCCACACGCTGATCCGTTCGCTGAACACCTCGCTGGTCGCCATCCTGCCGGTGGCGGCGATCCTGTTCATCGGCACCACGGTGCTCGGCGCCGGCACGCTGAAGGACCTGTCGCTGGCGCTGTTCGTCGGAATGATCGTCGGCACGTACTCGTCCCTGTGCGTGGCGACGCCGATCCTGGTGACGCTCAAGGAGCGCGAGCCGCAGTGGCAGGCGCTCGCCCGGCGGGTGGCGGCCCGGCAGACCTCCGCCGCCAAGGCGTCCGCGGCCAAGAGCGCGGGCGGTCCCGCGAAGGAGCCCGTCTCCGCGGGGTCCCAGAACGGCGCGGTGCCCGCGGACAAGCGCAAGAAGCGCTAGCGGAACCGATCAGGGGAGCGCCTCCCGGCCTGTGAAGGGCCCGGGAGGCGCTCCTCTTCGCGTCGGCGCCTCCCTCCGCCCGCCCGGGGCAGGCCTCCAAGGCCCTCGTGAGCCCCTGAGGCCCTTCTGAGGCCCCGGGGCCGTCGCCGCGGGCTCTCGGCGGGTGAGCGGGCCGCGCGGCACTAGGGTGGGCGTCGTGACTGACTGGACAGCGCTTATCCGGGATGTCCCCGACTACCCCAAGCCGGGCATCCTCTTCAAGGACATCACCCCCCTGCTGGCCGATCACGGCGCGTTCGCCCAGGTCGTGGAGGAGCTGTCCGACGGCTTCACGTTCGACAAGGTCGTCGGCATCGAGGCGCGGGGGTTCATCCTGGCCGCCCCCGTCGCGTACCGGAGCGGCGCGGGCTTCGTGCCGGTCCGCAAAAAGGGCAAACTCCCTGCCAGTACGCTCGCGGCGTCCTATGATCTCGAGTACGGCTCCGCGACGATCGAGGTGCACGCCGACGCCTTCACCCCCGGTGAGCGCGTCCTGGTCGTGGACGACGTGCTCGCCACGGGCGGTACGGCCCGCGCGGCCGTGGAGCTGGTCAGTGAGGCGGGCGCGCACGTCGTCGCGGTGTCCTTCCTGATGGAGCTGTCCTTCCTCTCCGGCCGTGACCGGCTGCCCGGTCTCGACGTCCGCGCCCTGATCAGCGTCTGAACGCCCCCGCGGGGGGCGAGGACCCGGCAGGGGGTACGCGGCCGAAAGCGCGGTGGCGGCACGGATAGACTGAGCCATCTGGACTCGACGTAAGGAGTCTGTGTGCCCCGTGATGTGGTCGTCCCCGACAGCGCGCGGGCTGATCGCGAGAGTGAATCCCGCGACGAAGCCCCCGAGCCCGTCGACGTGCCCGCTGACGCGGCGCCCGACTCGACGGCTGACGCTGAGGAGAGACCTGCGTCGGCCACGCGACGGAGGCTCGCCCGTTTCGGGGGGCAGTGGGGTGCTATGAATCCGGTGCTTGAGCCGCTCTTCAAGACGGTCCGCGCGACCCATCCGAAGGCGGAGCTGCGCCTCATCGAGCGTGCCTACGACATGGCGGCCTACCACCACCGCGATCAGAAGCGTAAAAGTGGCGATCCGTACATCACGCACCCGCTCGCCGTGGCGACGATCCTCGCCGAGCTGGGCACCGACGACGAGACCCTGTGCGCGGCGCTGCTGCACGACACGGTGGAGGACACCGCCTACAGCCTCGACGAGCTGAGGGCCGACTTCGGCGACAACATCGCGCTGCTCGTCGACGGCGTCACGAAGCTGGACAAGGTCAAGTTCGGCGACGCCGCGCAGGCGGAGACCGTGCGCAAGATGGTCGTCGCGATGTCCCGTGACATCCGGGTGCTGGTGATCAAGCTGGCCGACCGGCTGCACAACATGCGGACGATGCGCTACATGCCCGAGCACAAGCGGCAGCAGAAGTCCCGCGAGACGCTGGAGATCTTCGCCCCGCTGGCCCACCGGCTCGGCATGAACACCATCAAGTGGGAGCTGGAGGACCTCGCGTTCGCCATGCTCTACCCGAAGCGGTACGACGAGATCGCGCGGATGGTGTCGGAGCGGGCGCCGCGGCGAGACCTGTTCCTGCACGAGGTGATCGAGAAGGTCTCGGCCGACCTGCGCGAGGCGAAGATCAAGGCGACCGTGCGCGGGCGGCCCAAGCACTACTACTCGATCTACCAGAAGATGATCGCCAAGGGTGTCGCCTTCGACGACATCTACGACCTGGTGGGCATCCGGGTGCTGGTCGACACGGTGCGTGACTGCTACGCCGCGCTCGGAACGATCCACGCCCAGTGGAAGCCGGTGCCCGGCCGGTTCAAGGACTACATCGCGATGCCCAAGTTCAACATGTACCAGTCGCTGCACACGACGGTCATGGGCCCCGAGGGCAAGGCGATCGAGCTGCAGATCCGCACCCGGGCGATGCACAACCGCGCCGAGTACGGCGTCGCGGCCCACTGGAAGTACAAGGAGGAGACGGCCGGCTCGGCGACGGGCAGGGTGAAGCAGGCCAACGACATGGCCTGGCTGCGGCAGCTCCTCGACTGGCAGAAGGAGACCTCCGACCCCGGGGAGTTCCTGGAGTCGCTGCGCTTCGACCTGTCGGTGTCGGAGGTGTTCGTCTTCACGCCGCGCGGCCAGGTGATCGCGCTGCCCGAGGGCGCCACGCCCGTCGACTTCGCGTACGCCGTGCACACCGAGGTCGGCCACCGGTGCATCGGCGCGCGGGTGAACGGCCGGCTCGTCCCGCTCGAGTCACGCCTGGGCAACGGCGACACGGTGGAGATCTTCACCTCCAAGTCGCCGGACGCCGGGCCCTCCCGCGACTGGCTCAAGTTCGTCAAGAGCGGCCGGGCCCGCAACAAGATCCGCCAGTGGTTCTCCAAGGAGCGCCGCGAGACCGCGATCGAGGCGGGCAAGGAGGCCATCGGCCGGGCCATGCGCAAGCAGGGCCTGCCGCTGCAGCGCATGATGTCGGGCGAGGCGCTGCTGGCCCTCGCCAGGGACCTGCGCTACCCCGACGTGTCGTCCCTGTACGCCGCGGTGGGCGAGGGACACGTGGCCGCCCAGTCGGTCGTACAGAAGCTCGTGCAGGCCCTGGGAGGCGTGGAGGGCGCGGAGGAGGACATCGCCGAGGCCTCCGTCCCCACGCGGCTCAGCGGGCGCTCACGGGCCAACTCCAACGCCGGCGTCATGGTGGCGGGCGACCCCGACGTCTGGGTACGGCTGTCGCGCTGCTGCACCCCCGTCCCCGGCGACGACATCGTCGGGTTCGTCACCCGCGGGCACGGGGTGTCGGTCCACCGGACGAACTGCCCGAACGTCGAGCAGCTCAACGCGCAGCCCGACCGGATGGTCCAGGTGGCGTGGTCGCCCCAGGACGACTCGGTCTTCCTCGTCGCGATCCAGGTCGAGGCGCTCGACCGGCCGCGGCTGCTGTCCGACGTCACCCGCACGCTGTCCGACCAGCACGTGAACATCCTGTCCGCGTCGGTCGCGACGACCAGGGACCGGGTGGCCGTCAGCAAGTTCACCTTCGAGATGGGCGACCCCAAGCACCTCGGCCACGTCCTCAAGGCCGTGCGGGGAGTGCAGGGCGTCTACGACGTCTACCGGGTCACCAACTGACGCCCCAGCCCTGATCGTCTCTGGGATCTCGCGGATCTCGCGGAGCCCCGGAACGGGGTGCCGCGAGACCGCGAAGGCGCCGATGAGGCTCGCGCGTCAGGAGAACTCGGCGAGCGTGCGCTCGGCCTCCTCCAGCCACGACCGGCGGGCGGCCAGCGCCTCCTCCGCCTCCTTGACGTCCTTGTCCCGGCCGGCCGTCTGAGCCTTGGACAGGCGGGTCTCCAGCTGGTCGATCGACTTGCGGAGCTGGTCCACGGTGTTCTGCGCCCGTGCCCTCGCCTCGGGGTTCGAGCGCTTCCACTCGTTGTCCTCGGCCTTGCGCACGGCGTCGTCGACCTTGCGCAGGCCGCCTTCCAGGCGGTCGCGCATCTCCCTGGGGACCGGCCCGGCCGCCTCCCAGCGCTCCAGCAGGCCCCGCAGGGCGCCGCGCGCCGCGCGGGCGTCGGTGACGGGAAGCAGCCGCTCCGCCTCGGCGAGCAGGGCCTCCTTCACCTCCGCGTTGGCCGCGAACGACGCGTCACGCTCGGCGAAGACGGCGGAGCGTGCCTGGAAGAACTGGTCCTGGGCGCCCTTGAAGCGCGCCCACAGCTCGTCCTCGACCTCGCGGGAGGCCCGTCCGGCGACCTTCCACTGGCGCATCAGCTCCCGGTAGACCGCCGCGGTGGCGTTCCAGTCGGTCGAGGAGGCCAGCTCCTCGGCCTCGGCGACGATGCGCTCCTTGGCGGAGCGCACCGCGTCCCGTTGCTCGTCCAGGGAGGAGAAGTACGCCTTGCGGCGCTTCGCGAAAGCCGTACGGGCCGTGGAAAGGCGCTTCCACAGCGTGGCCTCGGTGGCGCGGTCGATGCGCTCGGCCGCCTTCCACTCCTCGACGAGCTGGCGCAGCCGCTCGCCGCCGGACTTCCAGTGCGTCGTCTCCTCGGCGATCCGCTCCGCCTCGGCGACGATGCGCTCCTTGGTCTCGCGCGCGTGCGCCCGGGCCTGGTCGCGCAGGGCCCGCAGCTCGTCGCGCCGCTTGGCGACGTGGTCGGTCAGCGCCGTGAGCCGGTCCTGGAGCGACCCCAGGTCGCCGATGGCGTGGGCCTCGGCCACCGCCTCGCTGAGCTTGGCGATGCTGGCCTCGGCCTGCGCGGGGGCCAGATCGGTCCCGCGCACCCGCTGCTCGAGGAGCTGGACCTGGCCGGCCAGCTCGTCGAACTTACGGCGGAAGTAGGCCAGTGCCTCCTCCGGCTCACCGGCCTGCCAGGACCCGACGGCCCGTTCTCCCTCAGCCGTACGCACGTAGACGGTGCCGTCCTCGTCTACCCGGCCCCACGGGTCGGTGGTCACCGTGTCCTCCCGCACTTGAATCAGCCTCCAGGGCCCGAAATGCCCTTGGTTGTATTACGTCAGCTCTTGCTGGTGATTGTCACGTCTTTGATGACGACAGGCTGCTTGGGGGCACCCGTGCCGTCGCCGCCCGCCCCGGGGATGATGCCCTTCTTGGCGACCTTGTCCAGGATGTCCAGTCCCTTGGTCACGGTACCGAAGGGCGTGTACTGCGGGGGGAGCCCGGTGTTGCCGAACACGATGAAGAACTGGCTGCCGTTGGTGTCCGCACCGCTGTTGGCCATGGCCAGCACGCCGCGGTCGTACTTCGCGCCGGCCAGGTTCTCGTTGGCGAAGCGGTAGCCGGGGCCGCCCTGCCCGTCGGTCGGGTTCTTGCCGTCGGCCTTGGCCAGCGGGTCGCCGCACTGCAGGATCGGGAAGTCGGTGCCCATACGGTGGCACCGCGTGTCGTCGAAGTAGTTCTTGGACGCGAGGAACCGGAACGAGTTCACCGTGCACGGCGCCTTCGACGACTCCAGCGTGGCGACGATGTTCCCCAGGTTGGTCTTGATCACCATGGTGGCCGGGGCCGTGCTGACCTTCTCGGGCGGCAGGCCGACGTCCTTGACCTGGCCGCTGCCCTTGTCGGCAACGTAACCGCAGGTGCCCGTCGACGGATCGTACGGCTTGGGCGCGGCGGCGGGTGCGCTCGCGGAGGGCGCCGGTGACGCCGCCGCGGCGGTCTCGTCGCCGTCCTTGCCGAGCATCGTCGTCGCCGCGACGACGCCGCCGATCACGACCACGACGGCGACGCTGGTCCCGATGACCGCGTTCCGCCGGGCCCGCTGCTGGCGCTGGGCGCGCTCCTGAAGCTGCCGCTGGTAATGCTCCCGGGCCAGCTGCTTCTGACGGTCCTTGCCGGTGACCACTTCGACCTCCAGACTGTTCCTGTTTCCCCTGGTCGTGCGCTCGGACGCGGTCTCGCCCGGAGGTCCGCCGGGACCGGGGTGGTGACCCCGGCGGGGGCGGCCCTTCTATAGCGTCCGGCTCGACTGCTCCAAGAATGACTATTGAGGTGGGCGAATCGTATCGGCAGACGGGTATTGATTCGCAGCCCGCCGACCCGCACCGGTACCCTTCGGTTACATTCGCTCGCGTAATCCTTGATACATCCTCACGAAACGCAGAGGCCGCCTCCGTGCTCGTCGCCGGGTTTCCCGCAGGGTCGTTCCAGACCAACTGCTACGTCGCCGCTCCCGCGGCAGGCGAGGAGTGCGTCGTCGTCGACCCAGGTCAGGACGCCGTTCAGGGCCTCGACGAGCTGCTGCGCGAGCACCGTCTCAAGCCTGTCGCGGTGTTGCTCACCCACGGTCACATCGACCATATGTGGTCGGTCGTCCCCGTGTGCGGCGCCCGGGACGTGCCCGCGTGGATCCACCCGGAGGACCGCGATCTGCTGTCGGATCCGGGACGCGGATTCTCGGCGCAGGCGCGGCAGCTGTTCGGGGGGCTGGAGTTCACCGAGCCCGACGACGTCAGGGAGCTGTCCGACGGGGCGACGCTGCGGCTCGCGGGGCTGGACATAACGGTCGATCACACGCCGGGCCATACCAGGGGGTCGGTGACCTTCCAGGTGCCGTACGAGGACGCGCACGTCCTGTTCTCGGGCGACCTGCTGTTCGCCGGCTCCATCGGCCGCAGTGACCTGCCCGGCGGCGACTACGCCACGATCCTGCGCAGCCTCGCGAAGACGATGACGCTGCCGGACGAGACGACCGTGCTGCCGGGCCACGGACCGCAGACGACCATCGGCCGCGAGCGCGCGACCAACCCCTACGTCAGGGAGGCCGCGCCGCACGAGGGCCCGACCAGGGGAATCTAATGAGTTTTCAGGCGCCCAAGGGCACCTTCGACTGGATGCCGCCGCGCTCGCAGTGGGCGCTGGCCGTCCGCGACGCGTTGTCGGCCCCCGCCCGCCGCGCGGGCTACGGCTACATCGAGACGCCGGTCTTCGAGGACACCGGGCTGTTCTCCCGTGGCGTCGGCGAGTCGACCGACATCGTCACCAAGGAGATGTACACCTTCGAGAGCAGGGGCGGGCAGTCCCTCACGCTGCGCCCGGAGGGCACGGCGAGCGTGGTGCGCGCCGTCCTGGAGCACGGCCTGTACGGCGGCCCGCTGCCGATCAAGCTGTGGTACTCGGGGAGCTACTTCCGCTACGAGCGGGCCCAGGCCGGCCGCTACCGCACGTTCTCGCAGGTGGGGGCGGAGGCGCTGGGGGCCGAGGATCCGGCGCTCGACGCCGAGCTGATCGTGCTGGCCGTCGACGGCTACGCCGCGCTCGGCCTGACGGGCGTCCGGCTGCTGCTCAACTCGCTGGGGTGCAAGGAGTGCCGTCCCGCCTACCGGGCCGCCCTGCAGGACTTCCTGCGAGGGCTCGACCTGGACGAGGCCACCCGGCAGCGCGTCGAGATCAACCCCCTGCGGGTGCTCGACGACAAGCGCCCCGAGGTGCGGGCTCAGCTCGAAGGCGCGCCGCTCGTCACCGACCACCTCTGCGGGGCCTGCAAGGCCTACCACGAGGAGGTGCGCGGCCTGCTGACGGCCGCCGGGGTGCGTTACACGGACGACCCCCGGCTGGTGCGCGGGCTCGACTACTACACGCGCACGACGTTCGAGTTCCTGCACGACGGTCTCGGCGCCCAGTCGGCCGTCGGCGGCGGAGGCCGCTACGACGGGCTCAGCGAGATGATCGGCGGGCCGCCGCTGCCCAGCGTCGGCTGGGCGCTCGGCGTCGACCGCACCGTGCTCGCGATGGAGGCCGAAGGGCTGGTCGCCGAGCGGTCCGGCGGCCTCGACGTGTTCGCCGTCCCCCTCGGCGAGGAGGCCAGGCGGCGGATCTTCCCGCTCGTCTGCGACCTGCGCCGGGAGGGCCTCGCCGTCGACATGGCCTTCGGCGGCCGCGGCGTCAAGGGCGCGATGAAGGCCGCCGACCGCAGCGGCGCCCGCTACGCCCTCATCCTGGGGGACAGGGACATCGAGGCGGGGGCCGCGCAAGTGAAGGACCTGACCACAGCCGACCAGACCGCGGTGCCGCTCGCCGAGGTCGTCGACGTTCTTAAGGGGAAACTCTCGTGATCCGCACCCACGAAGCAGGGACGCTTCGTAAGGAGCATGCAGGCGGGCAGGTGACGCTGGCCGGATGGGTGGCGCGCCGCCGCGACCACGGTGGCGTGGTCTTCATCGACCTGCGCGACGCCTCCGGCTCGGCCCAGGTGGTCTTCCGGGAGGAGGACCACGCCCACGACCTGCGCTCCGAGTACTGCGTGAAGGTGACGGGGGAGGTCCGCCTCCGGCCGCAGGGCAACGAGAACCCCGAGCTGCCCACGGGTGAGATCGAGGTCGTCGCCTCCGAGGTGGAGGTGCTGAGCGAGTCGGCGCCCCTGCCGTTCCCGATCGAGGGGAGCGCGGGCGTGTCGGAGGAGGCGCGGCTGAAGTACCGCTACCTCGACATCCGGCGCCAGCAGATCGCCGCCGCGCTGCGGACCCGCTCGCAGGCCACCTACCTCGCCAACGAGGTGATGCGCGAGCGCGGCTTCGTCTACGTCGAGACGCCGAACCTGACCCGGTCCACACCGGAGGGCGCCCGCGACTTCCTCGTGCCGGTACGGCTCCAGCCGGGCAACTGGTACGCCCTGCCGCAGTCGCCGCAGCTGTTCAAGCAGCTCCTCATGGTCTCCGGCCTGGAGCGCTACTACCAGCTCGCCCGCTGCTTCCGCGACGAGGACCTGCGCGCCGACCGGCAGCCGGAGTTCACCCAGATCGACGTCGAGATGTCGTTCGTCGACCAGGACGACGTCATCGAGCTGGGCGAGGCCCTGATCGGGCGCATCTGGAAGGAGACGGTCGGCTACGAGCTGCCCGTCCCGCTGCCCCGGATGACGTACGCCGAGGCGATGGCCAGATACGGCTCGGACAAGCCCGACCTGCGCTTCGAGGTCGAGCTCACCGAGCTGACGGACTACTTCGCGCAGACGTCGTTCCGCGTCTTCCAGGCGCCGTACGTCGGCGCGGTCGTGATGCCGGGCGGCGCGTCGCAGACCCGCAAGGAGCTCGACGCCTGGCAGGAGTGGGCCAAGTCTCGCGGCGCGCGCGGCCTGGCGTACGTGCTGGTCACCGAGGACGGCCTCGGCGGCCCGGTCGCCAAGAACCTGTCGGAGACCGAGGCGGCCGGCCTGGCGGAGGCGACGGGGGCCAAGCCCGGCGACGCCATCTTCTTCGCCGCCGGCGCTCGCGCCGCGTCGCGCGACCTGCTGGGCGCGGCCCGGCTGGAGATCGGCCGCCGCTGCGGGCTGATCGACGAGTCGCGGTGGTCGTTCCTGTGGATCGTGGACGCGCCCATGTTCGAAGAGGACGGGGAGGGCGGCTGGACCCCCGTCCACCACCCCTTCACCTCGCCCAAGCCCGAGTGGGCCGACAGCTTCCAGGACCACCCGGGCGAGGCGCTCGCCTACGCGTACGACATGGTCTGCAACGGCATGGAGATCGGCGGCGGCTCGATCCGTATCCACCGGGCCGAGATGCAGCAGCGCGTCTTCGACGTGCTGGGCATCTCCAAGGAGGATGCGGAGAACAAGTTCGGCTTCCTGCTGGAGGCGTTCAAGTACGGCCCGCCGCCGCACGGAGGCATCGCCTACGGCTGGGACCGGATCTGCATGCTGCTGGCCGGCGGTGAGTCGATCCGCGACGTCATCGCCTTCCCGAAGACCGCCTCCGGCTACGACCCGCTGACCGGCGCTCCGACGCCCATCACGGGCGACCAGCGCAAGGAGGCCGGCGTGGACGGCCCGCCCAAGGAGAAGACGGCCTCGGGCGCCTGATCCCGGCACACCGGACCGGATCGAAGACCGGGCAGAAAGCAAGACGGCTGCCGCCTCGTGAGAGGTGGCAGCCGTCGCGCTGTCCGGTGACCGTGGTTACCGCACCGTCACGTCCTTGATCAGCACGCGCAGCTTGGGGGCGTTGGAGCCGCCGTCGTCGCTGGTGATGTCGATGCCGTCCTTGGCGGTGTTCACCCCGCCCTTGACGATCTTGTCCACGACGTCCATGCCCTGCTTCACGATCCCGAACGGCGTGTAGGCCTGCGGGATCTGGGCGTTCTCGTCGGTGAAGGAGATCGCGAACTGGCTGCCGTTGGAGTTGGACGCGTCGCCGGGCTGGGCCACGAAGACGACGCCGCGGGTGTACTGCGGCCCGAGGTTCTCGTCGTTGAACAGGTAGCCGGGGCCGCCCGTGCCGTCGGTCGGGTTCTTGCCGTCGCCCTTGGCCTGCGGGTCGCCGCACTGCAGCAGGCCCAGGCCGTTCGTCTCCATGGTCGCGAGACGGTGGCACACCGTGTTGTCGAAGTAGTTCTTCCTGGCCAGGAACGCGAAGCTGTTCACCGTGCACGGCGCGTCGCCGGTGGCGAGCTCGATGACGATGTTCCCGCGGTTGGTCTTGATGGTCATCGTGCTGGCCTTGATGACCGCGGCGCTCAGCCGCTTCGGCGGGTAGCCGACGAACTTGGCCGGGCTGCCGGTGTCGTCCTTGCGATACTCACAGGTCATCTTCCGCAGGTCCGCGGGCTTGGCGGACGCCGTCGGGGAGGCCGACGCCGACGGGGCGGCCGAGGGCCCCGCTGACGAGGGCGCCGCCGACGCGGAAGCCGAGGGGCTGGACGCGGCGGTCGCGTTGTTCGAGCCGCCACTGCAGGCCGTCAGGCCGCCCGCCAGCGCGAGGACGCCCAGCCCGACGCCGAGTCTGACACCCAGGCCACGGGCGGGGGTGATGCGTCTGGCCGTGCTCTCACGTGGAGCCGGCTGCTTACGCCGATCAGTGTCGGTCACCGCTTTTGCCTTCCCTTTCCCTGGGAGTTTGCTGACGGTGCGTCACTCTAGCCGTGATCCCGTCGCGTTCGTATAAAACAGGCGTCCCACGGGTATCACCCATAGTTGGGCGACTTGCTGTTTCCCGGCATCCCCGCGAACCTCCTGGTGATCGGATCCGTATGAGGGTCAGGCGCCCTCGCGAAATCCCCGGCGCGCTCGCCCGGCCCCCGTCCCAGGAGCGATGAAACGATGTTCGACCAGATCTTCGGCCTCCCCGCCCACGCGCTGATCATCCACGCGGCGGTGGCGCTGACACCGCTGCTCGCGCTGCTGTCCGTGGCGTACGCCGCCGTCCCGCGGATACGGCCCCGGATCGACTGGGCGGTGGTCGTGACCGCCCTCGGCGCGCCCGTCGCGGTGTTCGCGGCCAAGGAGAGCGGCGAGGCCCTGGAGGAGCACCTGTTCTCGGGGAACCCGCCCGCCTCCGTGGCACTGCACGAGACCTTCGCCCAGCCCCTGCTGCTGTCCACGGCCGGGCTCGCCGTCGCCGCGCTGGCCCTCGTCTACCTCACCCGCCCCCGCCGCGAGCCGGCTCCCGCCGCGGGGGCGGGCGCGGTCACGTGGGTGGTGACCGCCGCCGCGGTGATCCTCGCCGTCGTGGCCGCCTACTACGCCGTACGGGCCGGGCACAGCGGCGCGACGGCGGTGTGGGGCGGCTGACGGTAGTGTCGGCGTTGTGGAGAGCCTGTTCGACTCGGCGGCGGAGGAGGCCCATCGCGGCCAGGAGCCGCTGGCGGTCCGGATGCGCCCGCGCGTCCTCGACGGGGTGATCGGCCAGCGCCACCTGCTCGGGCCGGGGACGCCCCTGCGGCGGCTGGTCGAGAGCGACGCCCCGATGTCCCTGTTCCTGTGGGGGCCTCCCGGCACCGGCAAGACCACGCTGGCCTACGTCGTGTCCAACGCCACCAAGCGCAGGTTCGTCGAGATCTCCGCCGTTTCGGCGGGCGTCAAGGACGTGCGCGCCGCCATCGAGCAGGCCCGCCGTGAGCTGGGTATGTCGGGCAGGCAGACGGTCCTGTTCGTCGACGAGGTCCACCGGTTCAACAAGGCCCAGCAGGACGCGCTGCTGCCGGCCGTGGAGAACCGGTGGGTCACCTTCATCGGCGCCACCACGGAGAACCCGTTCTTCTCGGTCATCTCACCGCTGCTGTCCCGTTCGCTGCTGCTGACGCTGGAGCCGTTGTCGGAGGACGACGTGCGTGCCGTGCTGGAGCGCGCGGTCGCCGACGAGCGCGGTCTCGGCGGGCGCGTCACGCTCCGCCCCGACGCCCTCGACCAGCTCGTACGGCTGGCGGGGGGCGACGCCCGCCGCTCGCTGACCTACCTGGAGGCGGCGGCGCTGCTCGACGACGACGTCACGGTCGAGGTCGTCGAGAAGGCCGTGGACAAGGCGGCCGTCCGCTACGACCGGCAGGGCGACCAGCACTACGACGTGATCAGCGCGTTCATCAAGAGCATGCGGGGGTCGGACGCCGACGCCGCGCTGCACTACCTCGCCCGGATGGTCGAGGCGGGGGAGGACCCCCGGTTCATCGCCCGCCGGATCGTGATCTTCGCCTCAGAGGACGTCGGCATGGCCGACCCCACATGCCTGCAGATCGCCGTCGCCGCGGCGCAGGCCGTGGAGTTCATCGGCCTTCCCGAGGGCCGGATCAACCTGGCCCAGGCCGTGATCCACTGCGCGCTGGCCCCCAAGTCGAACGCCGTGGTCAAGGCCATCGGGGCCGCCTCCGCCGACGTGCGCGGCGGCATGGTCGGGCGGATCCCCGACCACCTGCGCGACGCGCACTACCCGGGGGCGAGCAAGCTCGGCCACGGCAAGGGCTACCAGTACCCCCACGACTTCGAGCACGGCCTCGTCCGGCAGGACTACGCCCCCGAGGAGCTGCGCGGGCGGCGCTACTACGAGCCGACGGGGCACGGCGCCGAGGCCCGCTTCGGGGAGCGCTGGGCGCGGATCCGCGACTTCCTGCGCGGCTCCTGACCGGCCTGGCCGCTTGGCCGCCGTACGCCCCGGGCCGCCTGAGCGGTGGCACGCCTCGTCCGCGGTGCGCCCGCCGGGAACAGCGGGGCCGCCGGGAGGCGTGTGGCACGGACCGGCGGGCAGGGCGTTCACGGTAAGGTCGTCGCATCCCAGCTCCGTGATCCAGGGAGATCGGCACATGCTTAGCGCGGGAGAGCTCGCGGGCCTGCTCGTCGCAGTTTTCTGGGCGATCCTGGTCTGCTTCATGGCCGTCGTCCTGGTCAGGCTGGCCAGGCTGCTGACCGAGACCACCAAGTCGGTGGCGGAGCTGAGCGACCGGCTCGCGCCGCTGCTCGACGACATGAGCGAGACGGTCGGCGAGGCCAACCGGCGGCTGGCCGCCGTCGAGGCCGTCACCGACAACGTCCGCGAGGTCAGCGGCAACATGGTGAGGATCACCGGCATCGTGTCCGCGCTGTTCGCCGGCCCCGTCATCAAGATCGCTTCGATCGGCCACGGCCTGCGTCAGGCCATCGCCCGCCGCGAGCGGCGCGGCCCCGCCCGGCGCGTGGCCGACGGCCGGCGCGGCACCCGGCCGCCCGCCCCCCGGATCCCCGACCGGCGCGCCGCCGATCGAGGCGTCGGCAGGGCGGCCGAGCGGCGCGCGATCGGGAGGGGCCACTGATGATCAGGCGGCTGTTCTACATGGCCCTGGGGGCGTACGCCGCGGTCTGGACCATGCGTAAGCTTCAATCACTGCGGCCCGACCACGTGGCCCGCCGCGCGGCCGGTCGCGCGGCGATCGCCGCGGACCAGCTCAGGGACTTCGCCGGCGACGTGCGCCGCCTGTCGGCGGGCAGGGAAACCGAGTTGCGGGCGGAGTTCGGGCTCGGCAGTGTTTCAACAGACCGTGTTTACCGGGCCGGTGTCGACCGAGCCGGCAGAAACGACGACGTAAAGGATGGCCGCTGAGATGGAGTCGGCAGAGATCGCCCGCCGCTTCCTGCGCTTCTTCGAGGAGCACGCGCACACCGTCGTGCCCTCGGCCAGCCTGGTCGCCGAGGACCCGACGCTGCTCCTGGTGAACGCGGGCATGGTGCCGTTCAAGCCCTACTTCCTCGCGCAGCAGACGCCCCCCTTCCGGCGGGCGACCAGCGCGCAGAAGGTCGTGCGCACCCTCGACATCGACGAGGTCGGCAAGACCACCCGCCACGCCAGCTTCTTCCAGATGCTCGGCAACTTCTCCTTCGGCGACTACTTCAAGGAGCAGGCGATCCCGTTCGCCTGGGAGCTGCTGACCAAACCCGAGTCCGAGGGCGGCTTCGGCTTCCCCGAGGAGCGGCTGTGGGCCACCGTCTACCTCGACGACGACGAGGCGCAGGACATCTGGCACAAGCGGGTCGGCGTCCCGATGGAGCGCATCCAGCGGCGCGGCCTGGCCGACAACTACTGGCACATGGGCGTGCCCGGCCCCGGCGGCCCGTGCTCGGAGATCTACTACGACCGCGGCCCCGAGTACGGCCGCGAGGGCGGGCCGATCGCCGACGAGAACCGCTACCTCGAGGTGTGGAACCTCGTCTTCATGCAGGACCAGCTCAGCGCCGTCCGCACCAAGGTCGACTTCGACGTGCGGGGCGAGCTGCCGGCGAAGAACATCGACACCGGCATGGGCCTGGAGCGCATGGCGGCGATCCTCCAGGGCGTCGACAACATCTACGAGATCGACACCACGTACAAGATCCTCGACACGGCCGCGGAGCTGACCAAGTCGCGCTACGGGCGTGACAGGCGGGCCGACGTCTCGCTCCGGGTCATCGCCGACCACATGCGCGCGGGCGTGATGCTCGTGGGCGACGGCGTCATACCGTCCAACGAGGGCCGCGGCTACGTGCTGCGCCGCATGCTGCGCCGGGCGGTCCGCAACCTCCGCCTGCTCGGCGCGGGCGAGGAGCGTTACCTCCACGCGCTGACCGACGTGACCATCGACGTGATGGGCCAGCAGTACCCCGAGCTCAGGGCGGACGCGGCCAACATCCACACGGTCATCGACGCGGAGGAGACGTCCTTCCTCGGCACGCTCAGGACCGGCACCGCGATCTTCGACGCGGCGGTGGAGGAGACCAAGCGGAAGGGCCGGCCCACCCTCGAGGGCGACCAGGTGTTCAAGCTCCACGACACGTACGGCTTCCCGATCGACCTCACCCTCGAGATGGCGGCCGAGCAGGGCCTCCAGGTCGACGAGGAGGGCTTCCGCCGGCTCATGAACGAGCAGCGGGACATGGCCAAGGCCGACGCCAAGGCGAAGAAGACCGGCAACGCCGACATCTCGGTCTTCACCACGATCCTGGAGAAGGGCGGCCGGGTCGACTTCATCGGCTACGACCACACCGCCGCCGACGCGACCGTCGCGGGCCTGCTCGTGGACGGCGTGTCCGTGCCGGCGGCCGGCGCGGGGTCGTCGCTGGAGGTCGTGCTCGACCGCACGCCGTTCTACGCGGAGGGCGGCGGCCAGCTCTCCGACCAGGGCGTCATCCGCACCGACGGCGCGGAGATCGAGATCGTCGACGTCCAGTCGCCCGTCGCCGGGCTGGTCGTGCACCGCGGCAAGGTCCGCACCGGCGAGGTTCGCGTGGGCGACCAGGCGCACGCCGAGATCGACCTGGAGCGGCGCCGGGCCATCTCCCGCAGCCACACCGCGACGCACCTGGTGCACCGCGGCTTCCGCAACGCGCTCGGGGAGTCGGCGGCGCAGGCGGGCTCGGAGAACTCGCCGGGCCGCTTCCGCTTCGACTTCACCGCCGCGGGGGCGGTCTCCCCGGCCATGCTCCGGGACGTGGAGGACGAGGTCAACGCGGTCCTCATCAACGACCTCGCGGTCAACGCGTACTACACCAGCCAGGCGGAGGCCCGCGCGATGGGGGCGCTCGCGCTGTTCGGCGAGAAGTACGGCGACGAGGTCCGCGTGGTCGAGGTGGGCGACTACTCGCGTGAGCTGTGCGGCGGCACCCACGTCGCCTCCTCAGGCCAGCTCGGCCTGGTCAAGGTCCTCGGCGAGTCGTCCATCGGCGCCGGCGTGCGCCGGGTGGAGGCGCTCGTCGGCCTCGACGCGTTCCGCTTCCTCGCCCGCGAGAGCGTGCTCGTCGCGCAGCTCAGCGAGCAGCTCAAGACCCGCAGGGAGGAGCTGCCCGAGCGGATCGAGGGCATCGTCTCCCGGCTTCGCTCGGCGGAGAAGGAGCTGGAGCGGCTGCGCTCGGCGCAGGTGCTCGCGGTGGCCGGCGAGCTGGCGGCGAAGGCGCGCGACCTCCACGGCGTCTCGGTCGTGACGCACCGCGCGCCTGATGGCACCTCCGCCGACGACCTGCGTAAACTCGCCCTCGATGTGCGCGGCCGCTTCCCGGGCGACCGGGCCGCGGTCGTCGTCGTCGCCGGCGTTCCCTCCGACCGGCCGGTCGTCGTGGCCACGGTCAACGAGGCGGGACGTGAGCGCGGCCTGAAGGCCGGACGCCTGGTCGGCGTCGCCGCCAAGACACTCGGGGGTGGCGGTGGCGGCAAGGACGACGTGGCGCAGGGCGGCGGAGCCCGGCCTGAGGCGATCGGCGACGCGCTGGGCGCGGTCGAGGAGGCCATCTCCTCCTCGGCCGGCTGACGGCGCACGCCACGACCACGTCATGAGAAACGGCGTCAGGATCGGCGTCGACGTCGGCTCCGTCCGGATCGGCGTGGCCCGCAGCGACCCCTCGGGCCTGCTGGCCACGCCCGTCGAGACCGTACGGCGAGGCGCGGGCGACCTCGACAGACTCGCGGCCATCGCGGCCGAGCACGAGGCGATCGAGATCGTCGTCGGCCTGCCCACCTCGCTGTCGGGAAGGCAGAGCCACGCCGCCGAGGCCGCGCGCGCCTTCGCCGGGCTGATCGCCGCCCGCGTCGCGCCGATCCCGGTGCGCCTGGTGGACGAGCGGCTGACCACGGTCACCGCCCAGCAGCGCCTGCGGTCCAGCGGGGTCAAGGCGAAGAACCAGCGTGACGTGATCGACCAGGCGGCGGCCATCGTGCTGCTCCAGGCCGCCCTCGACGGCGAAAGGGCCACCGGAAGACCCCCCGGGGCCCGCCTCGAACCGCCGGGCGGACGGCCCGGCGAGGAAGCGAGCGGCGGGGCCTCCAGGTGAGGCGCGCACCGGTCGTCGTGGCCGGCGGCGTCGCGGCGGTCGCGGCCGCGATGGCGTTCGCCGTCCACTCCTTCGTCCGTCCCACTTCCGAGTCGCCGGACTTCGGCGGCCCCGGCGCGGGCGCCGTCACGGTGGACATCACGCCGGGCGCGAGCGCCGGCGAGATCGGGGACGTCCTGGAGAAGGCCGGCGTCGTCGCCAGCGGCCAGTCCTTCGTGCAGGAGGTGGTGGTGCGGTCGAAGGAGGAGTCCCTCCGGCCCGGCCGGTACCTCCTGCGGCGCCGGATGGCCGCGTCCGCCGCACTCGACCTCCTGCTCTCCCCCCGGTCGCGGGTCGTCCGCAAGGTCACGGTGCCGGAGGGCCTGCGCGCCTCCGAGGTGCTCACCGTCCTGAGCGCCGGGACGGGCATCCCTCTGGACAGGTTCACCTCGGCGATCGCCCGGCCGGAGTCCCTCGGACTGCCCGCGTACGCCGAGGGAGCGGCCGAGGGGTTCCTCTTCCCGGCCACCTACGAGATCGACCCGGGAACCACGGCCCACGACCTGCTGCGGAGCATGGTCACCCGGTTCCGCCAGGCGGCCAGGACGGTCGGCCTGGAGCGGCTGGCCCCCCGGTGGCACCTGACGCCCCGGCAGGCCGTCACGGTGGCGAGCATCGTCCAGGCGGAGGGCGGGACGGAGGCCGACTACCCCAAGGTCGCCCGGGTGGTCTACAACCGGCTGGCGCGCGGCGCCAAACTGGAGATGGACAGCACGGTCAACTACGCGCTGCGCAGGCACACTCTCAAGGTGACCACCAAGGACACGCAGGTCGCCTCGCCGTACAACACCTACCTGCACGCCGGTCTGCCGCCCGGGCCGGTCGGGAATCCGGGGGAGAGCGCCCTGCGGGCCACGCTTCATCCCGCCCAGGGGGAGTGGTACTGGTTCGTCACCACCGATCCCCGTCGTAAAATCACCAAATTCACAGACAAAGAGGCGGAGTTCAGGAAATATCGGGATGAGCTGAACAGATACCTTGGGGCGAACTAGTGGCCTGCTACACATCCCGGAGGGGCGAAGATCGTCCCGCCGGGACCACACCGCTCGGCGGAGCTCGTCCGCCGAGCCCGCGGCCATCGCTCCCCTCGCGAGGTTCACCTACCGGGACCGCCCGTACGGGACCCCCAGCATGCCGGCCCACCCCCGCCGGAACACCCCTCGGTTCTGCCCACTCGCTTGACGGGAGGCCGCCAGGACCGGGAGATTGGCCAGCGCACTATGAACGATCTGGACATGGACTTCCTGCTCGGCGCCGAGGATGACGACGGACCTCCCCGGCGCCGGTCGCAGGGCACCCGCACACAGCAGCGACGCAGCCGCAGACGACGCAAGCGGCAGCGCCGCAAGGGCTTCGTCGCCACTCTCTTCGCCGTCGTGATCATCGTCGGCGTCCTCGGCGCCGGCGGATACTTCGGCTTCACCTGGATCCGCGGCCTGGTGGTGCCCAAGGACTTCACCGGGCAGGGGACGGGACAGGTCGTCATCGAGATCAAGGAGGGGGCGACCGCCACCGACGTCGCGCAGCAGCTGGAGGACCAGGGCGTCGTGGCGAGCGCGCGGGCGTTCGTCAACGCGATCGGCGCGGCGGGCAAGGGCTCCTCGCTCCAGCCGGGTGAGTACACCCTGCACAAGGCCATGTCGGCGGCGGCCGCCGTCGCCCTGCTGGACCCGAAGAACCGGGTGCTCAACCGGCTGACCATCCGCGAGGGCCTGCGGCTCAGCAAGATCTTCGAAGAGCTGTCCACGGCCACCGGCAAGCCCGTCGACGACTTCAAGCAGGCCGCCAAGGCCGATCTCGGGCTCCCCTCGTACGCCAGGAAGCGGCTGGAGGGCTTTGCCTTCCCGGCCACGTACGAGATCAACTCGAAGATGAGCGCCGAGCAGATCCTCACCAAGATGGTGGAACGCTTCAGCCAGACGGCCGAGCGGATCAAGCTGGAGGAGCAGGCTCACCAGCTCGGGTACACGCCCCGCGAGGTCATGATCATCGCCAGCATCGTGCAGGCGGAGTCCGGCAACGAGCAGGACATGCCGAAGGTGGCACGGGTGATCTACAACCGCCTGTCCCTCAACCCGCCGATGAAGCTCCAGATGGACAGCACGGTCATGTACGGCCTGGGCAAGTACGGCATCGCCGCGACCCACGCCGAGACGGAGAGCAACTCGCCGTACAACACCTACAAGCGGCTGGGCCTGCCCCCAGGCCCGATCGCCAACCCCGGCGACCACGCCATCGGGGCGGCCCTGCACCCCGCGGACGGCAACTGGCTGTACTTCGTGACCACCGATCCGAAGCGGGGCATCACCAAGTTCACCGACAAGGAGACGGAGTTCTGGAAGCTCCGCGACGAGTTCAACAGGAACAACGGATGACCGATGTGCCCGGCCGCAGGGCCGCCGTCCTCGGCTCGCCGATCGCGCACTCGCTGTCGCCGTTCCTGCACCGCGCGGCGTACGCCTCGCTCGGGCTGACCGGCTGGCGGTACGACGCGATCGAGTGCGACGAGGCGGGGCTGGCCCCGCTGCTCGCGGCGGCGGGCCCGGAGTGGGCGGGCCTGTCGCTGACGATGCCGCTCAAGCGGGCCGTCCTGCCCCTTCTCGACACCGTGTCCGACCTCGCGCTCGCGGTGGGCGGAGCCAACACGGTGATCTTCCGGGACGGGGCGCGCCACGGCGAGAACACCGACGTGTACGGCATCGTCCGAGCCCTCGCCGAGGAGGGGGTGTCCGCCCCGTCCTCGGCGGCGATCCTGGGCGGGGGCGCCACGGCGGCCTCCGCCCTCGCCGCGCTGCGGGAGATGGGCCTCGCCGAGGCCGCCCTCGTCGTGCGCGACCCCGCGCGGGCCGGTGAGACCCTGCGGGTCGCCGAGCGCCTCGGCGTCGCGGTGACGCTGCGGTCGCTGGACGACCCGGGGGCCGCGCTCGGGACGGAGCTGGTGATCTCCACGCTGCCGCCGGGGGCGGCCGACGGCCTCGCGGCCCGGGTGGCGGCGGCCCTGCCCGACAAGGGCGCCCTGTTCGACGTGGTCTACGCGCCCTGGCCGACGGCGCTGGCGCGAGCCGTACAGGACCGGGGCCGGGCCGTGGTCGGCGGCCTGCCGATGCTGCTGCACCAGGCGGTCAGGCAGGTGGAGCTGATGACCGGCCGCGCGGACGTGCCGGTGGAGGCCATGCGGGCCGCAGGCGAGGCCGAGATCGCCCGCCGCGCGACGGCGTAGCCGCCCGCTTCAGGTCCGGACACCCGCCCGCCCGCACCCCCGGAACGCGACGGCCAGCCCGAGCCCCGCTGAGAGGGCGAGCGCGGCGACTGCAGCGAGCGGGGTCTCGCCCAGAACGATCGAGGCCGTCAGCCAGAGGCCGTACTCGGTGATCACCACGGGGGACAGCAGCACGAGCGCACGGCGGCCGGCCGGCGATCGGACGGCGACCCCCGCGGCGGCGGCCAGCAGCGGCAGCACGGCGACGCTCCGCAGCGCCGGCTCGTGGGTCAGCATCACCACCGCCGGCGGCCGTACGAGGACGCCGAGCGCCGCCCATCGGACCGGCCGCCGGGCCCGCAGCGCGCATGCCCCCTCGCGGGGATCGGCCGCGAAGGTCAGGAGCAGCGCAGACCCACCCGTACCCCGGCCCAGCAACGCCCGCACCTGGCCGTGGTCTGCACCGCCGGCCTGACCGTCGAGCACGGCATGAGCCCGAGCACGACATGAGCCCGAGCACGGCATGAGCCCGAGCACGACATGAGCCCGAGCACGGCATGAGCCCGAGCACGGCATGAGCCCGAGCACGGCATGAGCCCGAGCACGGCATCGACCTCGACGGCCTCGACCCGCAGCACGGCCTCACCACCGATCCCACCGTGATGCAGCTGCGTGCGGCCGCGCAGCTGCTCGGCGACGACGTCTGGATCGCCCGTCAAAACTGCCCGATGACGACGACGGTGACGACGACGGTGACGACGACGCGGCCATCCGCCGGTGGACCACCGTGGCGCTCTACCCCGACGAACTCGGCTGGCTACGCGAAG
This sequence comes from Microbispora sp. NPDC049125, assembly GCF_040802045.1. Taxonomy (NCBI): domain Bacteria; kingdom Bacillati; phylum Actinomycetota; class Actinomycetes; order Streptosporangiales; family Streptosporangiaceae; genus Microbispora; species Microbispora sp. NPDC049125. The sequence goes on from NZ_JBEZDW010000019.1 coordinate 98,721, forward strand.
CCCTCGCCCTCAACGTCAACACCACGCGTGGCGGCGAAGAGGAAGACGACGGTCTTGGACCGCTTCGTTGACGTCGGGATGGCGCTGTGTCACCGCTGACAGCCGCGCCGGTGTTCGTATCTGGTCGATGAGCAGGCAAATCTGGCGGCTTCAGCTGCGCCGCTGCTGCGGTCGAACCCATCGGACACTAGCGCTGCCCTACCGCCGCGAGAGTGAGGCGCTATGCAGAACCCGATGAGCCCTCGGGGTGGCGAGAACGGGCGGCCGACTGGTGCAGGCCCGGGTGGACGCCGGCCGGGTTCCCGGTGTGCTCGGCGAGCCGTTGCAGGACAGCGACAAGCTGGGCGCGTTCGCCGGCGCCGAGCGAGGTGAGGATCTCGTCCTCGTGCTGGTCAGCGACCCGGCGAGCGCGGGGTAGCAGCTGGCGCGCGGCTTCGGTCAGGTGGATGGCGTGGGCACGACGGTCGCTGGGATGCCGCCGGCGTTCGACCAGATCGCGCTGCTCGAGGTCGTCGAGCAGGCCGACCATGACCTTGCGGTGGATGCCCAGCGCGTCAGCGAGCTGTTGCTGGGTGTTGCCTTCGCTGCGCTGCAAGTGCATGAGCAGCCCGAAGTGGTTCGGCGCGATGCCCAGCGGTGCCAGACGTGCGGCGAACGTCTGCGCGACGTGGAACCCGAGCTGTGACAGCAGGAAGTTGGCCCGGCCGGCCAACGGCCGGTCCGTGCCTGGTGCGGAGTCGTCGAACACCCCAATATTGTACGTCACGGTTATTGTCCTATACGGTAACAGTAACCGTTAATCCGCACTTGGAGGATGCTGATGAGGGCGACCGTCTTCGGTGCGACCGGGGGCATCGGCAGCCACGTCGTGCGCCAGGCGCTCGACCGCGGCTTCACCGTGACCGCGGTCGTCCGCGACCCGGTCCGCTTCGACGTGCGTCATCCGTCACTGGAGGTCACGGCGGTGTCGACGCTTGACGACGCCGATAGGTTGGGCCCCGTGGTGCGCGGCAGCGACGCTGTCCTGTCCGGTGTGGGCCCGCGCGGCCGTCACGATGGACCCGTAGCCTCCACCGCCACGCGCGCGATTCTGAGCGCGATGCACGCCGAAGGTGTCCGCCGACTCGTCGCGGTCAGCGCCGCTCCGGTCGGCCCGACACCTGACGCGGACAGTTTCCTCAACCGCCGCATTGTTCTGCCGGCCATCAGCGCCCTGCTCAAAGATCTGTACGCGGACCTGCGTGCCATGGAGCACGCGATGGCGAACAGCCAGGCGCAATGGACGGTGGTACGGCCGCCGAAGCTGGTAAACAAACCGCTGACCGGCCGGTACCGCACTGCCATCGGCAGTAGCGTCGCGCGCGGCTACACGATCTCGCGGGCCGACGTGGCCCACGCCATGCTCGCCGCCGTAGGCGACCCCGCGACGATCCACCGGGCGATCGGCATCGCGTACTGACCGACCACCGTCACGGTCGATCCCGAAGGAGGCGCAATGTCCTATCCGCTGCCCCAGTTCGCCGAACCGGAACCGTACGGATTCATCTATATGGGCTTTCAGGCCGAGCCCGCACACCGGTCACCCGTCTACACCCGCACCCCGCGCCGGCAACGGGCGGCGGCGCAACTCGTGCAGGCCGTCTCCGCACTCGTGCGCCGTGAGGACGTCGTGTCCGTCCGCATCTTCCGGGCGGTGCTCATCCCGCCGCTGCCCGGCGCACCGCGGCACGACCTCGCCATGCTGATCCGCACAAGGCGCGTGGACCACCTGCAAACGGTGCGTACCTGTGACGAGGTCTCGGCCCTCGCAGGCGAGCACATTCTCGCCGGCGTCAACGTGGCCCGGATCGGCGACACCGAGGCCCGAGCCGACGGCGCCTTCCTGTTCAACCACTTCACCGCCGCGCCAGACACCGACGCTGAAGCCGTCTGGCGCTCCGTCACCGGCTGGTACACCACCAAGACCGGAGTCGACAACTCCACCGCCCTGCGGCCCATCGGGCCCTCGTCGTTCGCGCTCGTCAACTACGCGCGTCTGCCTGCCGGACCGATCCGGTTCCTGGCCGGACAACTCACGCGGCCGAGCTTCCATCGCTTTGTGCGCGCCACCCTCGACGCCCATGGAATGCGCGCCCTGCCGGCCGTCCACCGGCTCGTCCACGCGTCGGCGTAACGCTCGATCGAAGGAGACTTCCGTGAGCTTCTCTCGCCTTGCCGGCATCGCCGGCATGGGTTTTGTCGTCATCCTTATCGTGGCGAACCTGCTGCTGACCATGGCGAGCTTTCCCACCCCGTCCGAAGCCGCGTCCCTCGACGAGATCACCACGGTCTTCGCTGCCGGATCCGGGTCGCTGCGCCTGGCCTCGGCCCTGCTGCCGACGGCCTGGTTGCTGGCCACGGTCTTTGCCGTCGGGGTGTGCGTCTGCTTCCGCCGCGACGAGCGGACCCGGACGGACCCGTGGTCTCTTGTCGGTCTCGCCGGAGTGCTCATGCAGTCGGTCGTGTTTACCAGCGTCGAGGCCACCCGCCTCGCACTGATCTCCGCAGCCCAGCACGACAGTGGCACCGTCGCCGGCCTCTGGGGCTTGTACACCGCGCTGTTCGGCTTCAACCAGGTCTTCCTGGCGACCGCACTCCTGGGGTTGTCCATGTTCGGCATTCGCACCGGCGCCATAGCCCGATGGCACGCCGGCACCGGCCTCCTCGCCGCGACGCTGCTCTTCGTCACCGCGACGACCAGCCCGTACGGCGTCGGCAGCGTCAACCCCCTCGTCCTGCTCGGCCTCACAGGCTGGCTTCTCTGGCTGGTATGGATCGTGGCATACAGCGTCATCCTGATCCGCCGTGCGCCCACACGTTCCGGCATACCCGACACGTCTGCCGCATCCACCGACACCTAGCAACACCAGGACCGAGTATCCGCAAACTGCCGGGACAAAGCTTCCGCGTCGTCTGTGCCGTTACTGTCCGTCGTCGGTGGCGTCAGCGTGCCGCTTCCGGAAACGCGGCCGCAGCACGCTCGATCGCGCGGTAGACCGTCGAGCGGGCTACACCGATAAGCTCAACCTCGGCGAACCGAGCGAGCGAGCCGATCCAGCAGCTGATCCCCGGCCAGGCACGCCGCGAGAGCCTCGCGCAGGCCCGGCCGCGTCCGGTTGGTTCCGGTCAGACCCTTATCGACCGGGCCCTACGGGACTTGCCGACCAGGGGCGGAACTGCCAGGCCGACTGTCTTGGGGAGCGCCCGGTGGCCGATCCCCTAGCGAGACACCAGCTCAACCATCCCCAGTCGCTCCAGACAGCTCGCGAAGATCAACTACCTGGCCCCTGGTGTCATGGTTCTTACCAACACCCCAGGAACGTGGGCTCCTGCAAAGGACTCATGGTCTACATAAACCGTCCATCGATATATGCCGGCCAGTGGTACTGCGAGAGAGGCGAGCGGGAATGGTTGGGCGGTCTCCCGGGTTGTGGTAACGTAAGACATCGATCGGTCCGGCATGCCAGCTGGACGCGCAAGCGGAGGTCCTCCTCCCACCTGTTCGCCGCGAGGCGGGCGGGTCAAGGATCACACCGGAGTTTTCGGAGCTCAGTGACCCCGCATGCGTGACGTGCGGGGTTTTTGGTGTTCCTCGCACGGTCGAGCCAAGCGGAAGTCTTTTGGAGGTCCCATCAGCACCGAGCCCCGCATCAACGACCGTATTCGTGTGCCCGAGGTCCGCCTCGTCGGCCCGAACGGCGAACAGGTCGGCATCGTCTCCATCGGCGACGCGCTGAAGCTGGCCCAGGAGAGCGACCTCGACCTCGTCGAGGTCGCCGCGACGGCCCGCCCGCCCGTCTGCAAGCTCATGGACTACGGCAAGTTCAAGTACGAGTCGGCCATGAAGGCGCGCGAGGCCCGTCGCAACCAGGCGCACACGATCATCAAAGAGATCAAGCTCCGGCCGAAGATCGACCCGCACGACTACGAGACCAAGAAGGGTCACGTCGTGCGGTTCCTCAAGGCGGGAGACAAGGTCAAGGTCACGATCATGTTCCGAGGCCGCGAGCAGTCACGCCCGGAGCTGGGCTTCCGGCTCCTGCAGCGCCTCGCGGAGGACGTCACCGAGCTGGGCTTCGTCGAGTCCCAGCCGAAGCAGGACGGCCGTAACATGATCATGGTCATCGGGCCGCACAAGAAGAAGGCCGAGGCCAGGGCCGAGAAGGCCGCGGCCAAGGCGCACCGCGACGACACTGATCCGTCGACGGAGGAGCCCGCCGAGGAGACAGCGGACTCCACCGCGGGACAGGCCGCGCAGCCGCACTGACGCCTGCCTGAGTCATCAGGCGGGGGCATCGGCGACGACCACTGAGGACGAGACCGGGACGGTCTCGTGGAGCAGGCAGGCCGCCGGCTCGGGCACCGACCCGGGCCGTCGGCACGGACGAATGAGGGAGAGACGGCTCACATGCCGAAGATGAAGACGCACAGCGGTGCGAAGAAGCGGTTCCGGCTTACCGGGACGGGCAAGCTCGTCCGCCGGCGTGCCAACCGCGCGCACTACAACGAGTGGAAGTCGTCCACCGTGACGCGCCGTCTCAAGCCCGAAGTCGTGGTCTCCGACGCCGACTCCAAGAAGATCAAGAAACTGCTCGGTAAGTAACGACCTCGGGGAGATAGAACACCATGGCACGCGTGAAGAGGGCGCTCAACGCCAAGAAGAAGCGCCGGGTCGTCCTCGAGCGGGCGAGCGGCTACCGGGGTCAGCGGTCGCGGCTGTACCGCAAGGCCAAGGAGCAGATGCTCCACTCGATGACCTATGCGTACCGGGACCGCAAGGACAAGAAGGGCACCTTCCGGCGGCTGTGGATCCAGCGGATCAACGCCGCCGCCCGGGTCAACGGCATCACCTACAACCGTTTCATCCAGGGCCTCCGGCTCGCGGGCATCGAGGTGGACCGCAAGATCCTCGCCGATCTCGCGGTGAACGACGCCCAGACCTTCGCCACGCTGGTCGAGTCCGCCCGTAAGGCGCTCCCGTCCGACGTGAACGCGCCGGTCGCGTAACACCTTTTCCCGATGAGGGCCCACCGCCTACCGGTGGGCCCTCATCGACGTTCATAGGGGGATGAGGCCGCCATGGCGGAGCTCACGAACATCAGGTCGCCGCGGGTGAAGGCCGCCCGGCGGCTGACCAAGCGAGCGTTCCGCGACAGGGACCGGGCGTTCCTCGCCGAAGGGCCGCAGGCGGTCCGCGAGGCCCTCGCCGCCAAGGACGTCGTCACGGAGCTGTTCACGACCGTCGAGGCCGAGACCCGGCACGCCGACGTCGTCGCGGCCGCGGCGGCCGCCGGCGTCCCCGTCCACCGGGCCAGCGGCGAGGTGATGGCGGAGCTGACCCAGACAGTCACGCCGCAGGGGCTGCTGGCCGTCTGCCGGTTCGTGCACGTGCCCCTGAGCGACGCGGTGACCTCAGGGACGCGCCTGGTGGCCCTGCTCGCCCACGTCCGCGACCCCGGCAACGCGGGGACCGTCCTGCGGACGGCCGACGCGGCGGGAGCGGACGCCGTCGTCTTCACCGACGCCTCCGTCGACCCCTACAACGGCAAGTGCGTGCGGGCCAGCGCCGGAAGCCTGTTCCACCTCCCGGTCGTGACGGGCACCCCGGTCGCCGACGCCGTACGGCACGCGCGGGCTGCGGGGCTGCGGGTCCTCGCCGCCGACGGCGCCGGGACGCGTACGCTCCACGAGATCGACCTGGGCGCGCCCACGGCCTGGCTGTTCGGCAACGAGGCCTGGGGGCTGCCGCCGGAATTGCTCGACCTGGCCGACGAGGTGGTCCGGGTCCCGATCTACGGACGGGCGGAGAGCCTCAACCTCGCGACCGCCGCCGCGGTCTGCCTGTACGCGTCCGCGCAAGTTCAACGGCAGACCTTACATTCCGTGGAAGATCCTCCTACCCCCGCCCGCTGAGGCTGCTGACGCCCGCCCGAAACCCGCTATTGTCGGCGATGGAGTCGCGCGGGCGGGCGTCGAACGCCCGCGTCCCGCGGGTTTTCACGAAGGTCGAGGAGGCGTGCGCGTGCGAGGTGACGACACCCCCGGCGGTGCCCTTCACGGGTTCGCGGGCGGGAGTGCGCACGTCGACGCCGACGACCTCCCCGACGGTCTCGTCGCGGCCGACCACGAGGGCCTCGTCCTCGTCGTCAACCGGGCCGCCGAACGGCTGACCGGGGTGTCCCGCGACGCCGCCGTCGGCAGGCACATCAGCGACGTCCTGCCGCTGCGCGACCAGGACGGCCGCGACTGGTGGAAGTGGCTCGACCCGCACGGCGGCCTGTCCACCCGCAGCCGCCAGCCCGAGCGGCCGCTGCACCTTCCCGGCCGGCAGGAGCTGCTGGTCGCCGCCAGGTTCGTCCGCAGCCCCGAGCGGGGCGGCCCCGTCGTCCGGGTCGTGATCACCCTCAGGGACGCCGCGGCCCGGGCCCGCGTGGAGCGCAGCCGCGCCGACCTGGTCTCCACCGTCGCCCACGAGCTCCGCTCCCCGCTGACCAGCGTCAAGGGGTTCACCGCGACGCTGCTCGCCAAATGGGAGCGGTTCACCGACGCGCAGAAGCGCGTGATGCTGGAGACGGTCAACGCCGACGCCGACCGGGTGACCCGTCTGATCACCGAGCTGCTCGACGTCTCGCGCATCGAGTCCGGCCGGGTCGAGATCCACCGTCAGGTCGTGGACATCCCCGCGCGGGCCCGCCGGATCGTCGCGGGGCGGGTGGCGGCGGGGGAGCCGGAGGACCGTTTCCGCATCGAGGTCCGTGGCGCGCTGCCCGAGACGTGGCTCGATCAGGACAAGCTCGACCAGGTCCTCGCCAACCTCGTGGAAAACGGGGTGCGCCACGGAGGCGGTACGGTGACGATAGTGGTGGAGCCGGTCGAGTGGGGAGTCGCCGTGTCGGTGCGTGACCAGGGCGAGGGTGTGGCACCCGAGCTGGTCAGCCGTGTCTTCCGCCAGTTCTGGCGGGGCAACGGCCGCCGCCGGGGCGGCACCGGGCTCGGCCTGTTCATCGTGAAGGGCCTCGTGGAGGCGCACGGCGGCACGATCAGCGTGCAGCGCGCGCCCGGCGGCGGCGCCGAGTTCCGATTTATCCTGCCCACCGGCACCCCTGACTTCGCCTGAGCCCCGGTTCTACCGGCTCCCAGGCGGGCGGGACGGCCCCGGTGGGCTCACCGGCGCCCATCCCTGCCCGCCGACGCGGCGGGGCGGAGATCACCTGGATGGGCACTAGACTCGACCCCGCTGAGCGCCCGGCGCTCGCACGCCCTGGATACGGAGCTCTCTCTTGTCGAACACCTATGACCCCGTCGAGGTGACGCCGTTGCACGCCGACCAAGTGGCGCAGGCGCAGGACGACGCCGTCGCCGCCATCGCGGCGGCCCGCGACCTCGACGAACTCAAGCAGGCCCGGCTCACGCACGCCGGGGACCGCTCGCCGATCGCGCTGGCCAACCGGGAGATCGGCGCCCTGCCGCCCGCGGCGCGCGCCGAGGCCGGCAAGCGGATCGGCGCCGCCCGCAAGGCGATCGGCGAGGCGCTGGCCGCCCGCCAGGCCGAGCTGGAGGCCGACCGCGACGCTCGCGTCCTCATCGAGGAGACCGTCGACGTCACGCTGCCCTGGGACAGGGCGCCGCGGGGCGCCCGCCACCCCCTCACCACGCTGCAGGAGCGCATCGCCGACGCGTTCATCGCGATGGGCTACGAGATGGCGGAGGGCCCCGAGCTCGAGGGCGAGTGGTTCAACTTCGACGCCCTGAACATCGCGCCCGACCATCCCGCGCGGTCCGACCACGACACGTTCTTCGTGGAGAGCACCGCCTCGGGAAAGGTGCTGCGCACCCAGACCTCGCCGGTGCAGATCCGCGCCCTGCTGTCGCGCCCGCTGCCGGTGTACGTGATCTCGCCGGGCAAGGTGTTCAGGACCGACGAGCTCGACGCGACCCACACCCCGGTCTTCCACCAGGTCGAGGGCCTCGCCGTCGACAAGGGGCTCACGATGGCCCACCTCAAGGGGACGCTCGACCGGTTCGCCGCGGTGATGTTCGGCGAGGGGATCACGACCCGCTTCCGGCCGAACTACTTCCCGTTCACCGAGCCGTCCGCGGAGCTGGACCTGCGCTGCTTCGTCTGCCGCGGCTCCTCGGCCGTCCCGGGCAACCCGCCCTGCCGCACCTGCAAGTCCGAGGGATGGATCGAGTGGGGCGGCTGCGGGATGGTCAACCCGCGCGTGCTGATCGCCTGCGGCGTCGACCCGGCCGTCTACTCCGGGTTCGCCTTCGGGATGGGCATCGAGCGGACACTGATGTTCCGCCACAACGCTGAGGACATGCGCGACATGGTCGAGGGCGACATCCGCTTCACCCTGCCGTTCGGAATGGAGGTCTGATGAAGGTCCCGCTTTCCTGGCTGCGGGAGCACGTCGACCTCCCCGCGGTCACCGCGCAGGAGGTCGCCGACCGGCTCACCGCCGCCGGCCTCAAGCTGGAGGCCATCACCTCGCACGGCCACGAGATCAAGAACGTGGTCGTCGGCCGGGTCCTGGAGTTCGAGGAGCTCGCCGGGTTCAAGAAGCCGATCCGGCACTGCCTGGTCGAGGTGGGGGAGGCCGCGCCGCGCGAGATCGTATGCGGCGCGACCAACTTCGCCGCCGGCGACCTGGTGCCGGTCGCACTCCCCGGCGCCGTCCTGCCCGGCGGGTTCGAGATCGGCTCCCGCAAGACCTACGGCCGCCTGTCCGACGGCATGATCTGCTCGGAGGCCGAGCTCGGCGTCGCCGACTCCTCCCCGGGCATCCTCGTGCTGGCGCAGGACACCCCCGTCGGCGCCGACGTCGTCGAGCTGCTCGGCCTGCGCGACGACGTGCTGGAGCTGGAGATCACCCCCGACTGCGGATACGCGCTGTCGATCCGGGGCGTCGCCCGCGAGGCGGCCACCGCGTTCGGTGTGCCGTTCCGCGACCCGGCCGCCGTGTCCCCGCCGGCCGCCTCCGGCGAGGCGTGGCCCGCGTCGATCGGCGACCCGACCGCGTGCGACCGGTTCGTGCTGCGCGGCGTCTCCGGGTTCGACCCGGGGGCCGAGACCCCGCTGTGGATGCGGGTGCGGCTCGCCCGTGCCGGGATGCGCTCGGTGTCGCTCGCCGTCGACGTGACCAACTACGTGATGCTGGAGCTCGGTCAGCCGCTGCACGCGTTCGACCGGTCCCGCCTGTCCGGCGAGATCGTCGTACGGCGGGCCCGCCAGGGGGAGACCCTGGAGACGCTCGACCACGTGGTGCGCACGCTCCACGAGGACGACATCCTGATCACCGACGACTCCGGCCCGATCTCGATGGCCGGCACGATGGGCGGCCTGCACACGGAGATCTCGGCCGGCTCGACGGAGATCCTCATCGAGGCCGCCCACTTCTCCGCCACGGGCATCGCCCGGGAGTCCCGCAGGCACAACCTGGTGAGCGAGGCGTCCAAGCGGTTCGAGCGCGGCGTCGACAGGGAGCTGCCCCTGGTCGCGTCGTGGCGTGCTGTACAGCTCCTCGCCGAGCTGGGCGGCGCCACGGCCGAGCCGGGCGTCACCCACGCCCAGGTCCAGGTCGCCCCGGTCACGATCACGATCCCGGCCGATCACCCCGACCGCGTCGCGGGCATGACGTACGGGCGCGAGGCCGTGATCCGCAGGCTGGAGCAGGTCGGCTGCACGGTCACCGAGGGCGCGGCGCAGACTCAGTCGGCCGCGGCGGAGCACGGCGTGGCGGCGACCGGCATGGTGTCCACGGGCGACCTGGCCGACCGGCTCGCGGTGCGCGGCGACGACCTGATCACCGTGACGCCGCCGAGCTGGCGGCCGGACCTGACCGACCCGAACGACCTCGCGGAAGAGGTCATCCGGCTCGAAGGGTACGACCGGCTGCCGTCGGTGCTGCCGGCCGCGCCGGCGGGCGCCGGGCTGACCGAGGAGCAGCGGCTGCGCCGCCGGGCGGGCCGTGCGCTCGCTCTGGCCGGGTACGTCGAGGTGCTGTCCTACCCGTTCATCGGCGCCCGCGACCTCGACGACCTGCAACTCGGCGAAGGCGACCCCCGCAGGCGGATGACCCGGCTGGTCAACCCGCTCAGCGAGGACGAGCCGTACATGCGGACGACTCTGCTGCCGGGGCTGCTGAAGACGCTGGCCCGCAACGCCGGCCGCGGCTTCACCGACGTGGCGCTCTTCGAGACCGGCCTGGTCTATCGCCCCGAGCCGGACGCCCCGGCCACGGCGCCGATCCTGCCCGTCCACCGCAGGCCGTCCGCCGGGGAGCTCGCCGAGATCGAGAGGGCGCTGCCCAGGCAGCCGCTGCGGGTGGCCGTCGTCCTCGCCGGCGAGTTCGAGCGGTCCGGCTGGTGGGGCAAGGGCCGCCAGGCCACCTGGGCGGACGCGATCGAGGCGGCCCGCACGATCGCCCGCGAGGCCGGAGCCGAGCTGGAGATCCGGGCCGACCGGCACGAGCCGTGGCATCCCGGCCGCTGCGCCGAGCTGGCCGTGGCCGGTGGCGGGGAGCGGGTCGTCGTCGGCCACGCGGGCGAGCTGCATCCCCGCGTCATCGAGGCGTACGGGCTGCCGCCGCGCACGGCGGCGATGGAGCTGGAGCTGTCGGCGCTGCGGCCGGGCGGCCCGGTGGAGACTCCCGCCGTGTCGGCCTACCCGGTGGCCACGCAGGACGTCGCCCTGACCGTCGCGGTCGCGACCCCGGTCGCCGAGGTGGAGGCCGCCCTGCGCGAGGGGGCGGGCGAGCTGCTGGAGTCGATCCGGCTGTTCGACGTCTACACCGGCCCGCAGGCGGGCGAGGGCAACAAGTCGCTCGCCTACACGCTGCGGTTCCGGGCGCCCGACAGGACGCTCACGGCCGAGGAGGCCACCGCCGCCCGCGACGCCGCGGTGGCGCTGGCCGCCGAGCGGGCCGGAGCCCACCTCCGCGGCGCCTGAGCACGAGATCGAGTGAAGGCGGGCGCCGGCGCGAGCCGGCGCCCGCCGCCATGTGGAGGACGGGTGCGTCACCTGCTGGTGTTCCCCGAGCGGGACAGCGCGGAGGAGGCCGCGGAGACCGTGGCCGGGTGGTTCCCTTCGCTCGGCGTGCCTCCCGTGGTGCGCGAGACGCTCGCGGGGGAGGACGACGCCGAGGACGCCCAGTGGGTGGTGGTCCTCGACGACCCCGGCGGCGGGCTCCAGCCCCAGGATCTGGCCCGGCTCGACGCCCTCGCCGAGGAGGGCGAGGGCTGGCGCGAGCCGGGCTGACCCGTCCTATCTGCCGTAGACCTCCAGCTCGTAGAGCGAGTAGCCGAACAGGGTGGCCCGCTTCACCCCCTGCATACGCACGTATCGCGCGCTCACCGGGCTGAACGCGACGTTGTCGACGCCGCCGTCGCCGCCGGTCGCCGAGTAGACGGTGGTCCACGCGGCGCCGTCCGCCGAGGTCTTGATCCGGTACGACGAGCCGTACGCCGCCTCCCAGTGCAGGATGGCCCGCGCCACCGTCTTGGCGGAGCCGAGGTCGACCTGCAGATACTGGTTGTCGCTCCAGCCGCTGGCCCACCGGGTGGCGGGGTCGCCGTCGACCGCCTTGGCCGCCGTGTACGACCCCTCCTGGCTCGACGCGGTGGCCGTGCCGCCGAGGGCGAGGTCGGTGACGTCGTCCCCCCGATGGGCGGGGAAGGAGACCACCTGCTGGTAGGTCGGCCGGTTCTGCCAGGAGATCAGCGGGTGTTTGATCCCGCCGAGCGGCGACTGCCGGATGGCGTCCGCGCACCACTGGTCGCCCGCCGAGCAGGAGTCGTCACCCGGGTAGGTCGTCGTGGCCGGCTCGGCCACCGCCGCGGCGAGGCTGTCCAGCAGGACCGTACGGCACGCCGCGACGGTGGCGCCGCAGAACTTCGACGGCAGAGGGGAGGCGACCGGGTCGCCCAGGACGGCCCGGATGTCCCTGTCGACGTAGCCCCACCAGCCGTACTGGAACGACGAGCCCTTGTGGGCCTGCGCCTCGTTGGCCGAGCCGGGCAGCGACGAGACGTCGCCCTGCTGGTGCCCCGATGGCGACTCGTTGATCTGCAGCGCGTTGACCAGCGACTGGTACAGCCCGTCGCCGAGCCCCGGCTTGAACTCCGCCCGCACCAGCTTCGGCCACCAGGCGTCGAAGACGCGGATGGCCGTCGCGTCGGCGTAGGTCTTGCTGCCGGGGGAGGTCTCGGCGCGCTTGGCGCCTGAGGACGCCCACGCCGACAGCGCGGTCACCGCAGAGGCGAGGGACGGATCGGTCACGGGAGCGCTGTTGATCACCCGGAGCAGCTTCGGCAGCACCTTCCAGCCGCGCAGGTCGGTGATCGCGGCCGTCGCCATGATCTTGACGACACCGGCCCGGCCGAGCGTGCCGGAGGCGAGGGCGGCCTTCACCGGGGCGTCCAGCAGGTCGGCGCGGTGCACCGGGCCGAAGCTGAAGTTGCCGTCGGCCGCGCCGTAGTCCTTGGCCTGCTTGTTGTTCCAGCTCACGAAGTAGTCCTGGTTCACCCCCTGCGGGTGGGTGCCCGGCGCGGTGTGGGCGGCCGTGTTGGTCGCCGGGTCGTACCCGGACCACTCGTGCGCCGCGTCGGCGGTCATCGGCAGGTTCGGGTCGGAGACGGGCGACCGCACCGGGGTGTCGCCGGACATGAAGTACGCCGAGTCGGCGGAGTTCACGTAGAACCAGTTGAAGGCGAAGCCGATCGTGGACGCCGAGTTCGTGAACGCGGCGGCCGAGCCCATCTCGGCTGGGTCGTTGAACATCTGGAAGCCGACGGCCGAGTCGGCCTCGTGCTGGTAGGTCGAGCGGAGCGTGGTGAAGGCCGTCGGCACACCGCCGACCGTGCCCCGCCACGTGACCAGGCCGTACTTGGTCCGCTCGATCACCAGGTCGTACGACCCGGCGCCGGTGGAGTCGGCGGTGTTGGGCTTCCACGAGTTGGTCTTGCGCAGCGTCTCCATCGCGGTGCAGGTGCCGTGGTACAGGTAGTGATCGGAGGAGACGGAGGGCGCTCCGCCGCCCGGCTCGCAGAGCGTCACCGCGTACGTGTCCGTGATGTCCTGGCCGCTGGAGGTGGCGCTCCACGCGTAGTCGGTGCCGCGGCCGAGCAGGACGTAGAGGTTCAGCCCGGCGAACGCCGCGCCGCGCGCCCGGACCCCCGGGCCGTTCAGCTCCTCCAGCATGAGCAACTGCGGCGCGAAGTAGCCGGTCTGCGGGCCGAACACGGCGATCGGATGCCCGCCCTCGGCCTTGGCCGCCGACACGACGATCGCGTTGGACATGTGCGGCTTTCCGGCCTCCACGGTCAGCCCGGTCAGCGCGCTCGTCCCCGCGGTGGTCGCGGAGGTGGCGGTGCCCTTCTCGTTCTCGGTGATGTCGACGGGCGCTGTGCCGGCCGCGTCGGGAAGGACCACGCCCGTCGCGCCCGCCGGGGCCGTCCCCGACGGGAAGCTCTGACCGTCGTGCAGGGTGAGCACGGTCTCCGGGTCGTTCTGCTCCCGGAAGGCCGCCCACACCTGGTCGCCGGCGGCGGTGCCGTACTTGGCCCGCGCGGCCACCCGGACGAGGGCCGACTGCATCTCGGCGCCGCCGCCTCCGCCGAACAGGCCGCCGATGACGCCCGAGATGGCGATGAGGTCGGTCATCGTGAAGTCGACGGGGCCGCCCGCGTTGGTGATCGCGTCGAGGTGGCCGGTCAGCACGTACTCGCCGGGACAGTCGCGGTTCGCCATGCAGTGGTCGATGTACGCGTTGATGCCGCTGATGTAGCTCCGCACGTCCGCGTAGAGCTGCGCGCCGCGCGGCCCGGCGGCCTGGAGGCGGTCGATCTGCGCCTGGAGGTCGGCCTCGGTGTAGGGGGAGCTGCGCCAGACGCTCTGCTCCAGGTCCCTGTTGCCCTTGGCTCCCCCCGCGAACGGCGTCAGCTCGCCCCGGCCGACGTGGCGCATGAGGTCCATCAGCCACAGGCGGTCCTGCGCCCCGGCGTACCCCGCGCCGAACATCGTGCCCTCACGGGTGGTGCCGGTGACGTGCGGCACGCCGGTGGCCTTGTCGCGGACGATCGTCACGTCGGAGCGCGGGCTGACCGTGCTCGCGACCTGACCCGCCGGCACGCCGAAGCCGCTGTCGTTGAAGAACGCGCTGATCTGGTCGTCGGTGAGCCCGGTGTAGGACGAGATCAGGCCGGCGTACTTGCCGAGCTGGTCCCTGCTGTGGGCGGGGTAGGTGCCGAGGGTCTGGTTGCCGAGGATGTCCACGAGCGTGGCGTTGCCGTTCTGGCCCGGCGGCAGCACGTCGGCGCACTGCCCGAGGCAGTAGTCGTCCGGCGGGTAGTACGGGCCGGCGGCGGCCGGCGACGCAGGCAGGCCCACGGCGACGAGGACGAGCGCGGCGGCGGCGGTGACCGCCCGTCGAAGGCGCGCGTGCATGGGGGAACTTCCCTTCGGGGGTCAGGGGGTGAAGGGACGGCCGTGGTGCGGTCTCGCGCGCGCTGGAACATGAGCGGTGCTCGAATCTGGACGATACGCGGCGACTACGCGAGGATCAATGGGCGAACACCTTTCGTGGTGGACGGACGCGGGCAGGGGATCTGCCGGCCGGGGCGATCGCCCATGAGATCGGCGTGGGGACACCGCCGCCGTTCGCGGTGGCGGTGTCCCCGCAGAAGGTGGCTCCTGTTCCGGTCGCCCCCGGGCGCCGGGCGTGACGACGCTCGCCTGGCGGCCGGGGGCGCCTTACGAGATCAGTTCGCCAGGACCCGTTGATGGATGTCGGTGACCGTCTTGCGGGCCGACTCCAGCGCACCCGCCTGCCAGGCGATCATGTAGCTGAGCCAGTCGCCCGCGAAGTGGACGTGGCCGGTCGGTTTGTTCAGCAGTTGGTAGCCGCCAAGGCGGGACGGCCAGCTCACCCAGGCGCCCTCGATGTTCGGCTGGAGCTTCCAGGAGACCGAAGCGGAGCACACCAGCTCGTCACGGTACTTGGCGCCGTGGATCTTCATGCCCTGCTCGATCGCGCGCTTCTCCCTCTGGGGGTGAGGGAGCGCGGCGTAGGCGTCCGCGTTCGCCCCAGTGTTGTAGTACCCGACGACGAGCCCGCGCCGGCCGCCGTAGCCGTACGAGGGATACCAGAGGACGGAAAGGTCGAGGTCGGTGTTGGTGATGCCGCCGTAGATGTTCTCGTCGGTCTCCCACCAGCGCCGGCGGTACTCCAAGCCGATCTTGCCGGACGATGTGACGACCGGAGTCGACAGGGCGGCCTGCACGTCGGGCCCGAGATTGTGCGGCGTCCTCGCCAGGATGTGCGGCGGCATCGCGGCCACGCAGAAATCCGCCTTGATCGTGCGCGTCCTGCCGTTCCTGTCCTGGTATTCGACCTCGACCCCTTCCGCCAGGTCGGTGATCTTCGTGACCTTCGAGCGTAGCCAGATCTTCTGCTTGCCGACGGCCTCGGCGAACGCCTTGGGGATGGCGTCCATGCCGCCGACCGGCTGGAACATCAGCATCGCCTGGTCGTAGCCGAGCTCGAAGGAGAATCGCTGGCCGACACCGCTGGCGAGCACCTGCGACAGCGACGGCACCGGGCCGAGTTCCGTGCCAGGCTGCTCACCCGCACCGGGATCGGTGCTGTATCCCCGGCGTTCGCCTCCTGTATAGGCGAAGCCGCTCGCCTTGGTGCCGATCGAGCCGAATCCGCGCAGAAACGTCAGAAGGCGCTCCTTGTCGTCCGCGGTCAGCTTGCCGTCCAGCGCCCCGGCGTCGGTGGCGGTCGACAGCAGCTCGGAGATGTAGCCGTACACGTCGGCCTTCGCTGTACGCCAGCGGACCGGCGAGGTCATTCCCGCGGCCTCGTTGAAGATGTACGCCTGGGCGTTGGAGTTGGTGAAGACCTCGAGCTCGACGCCGAGCTCGCGGCAGTAGTCGAGGGTGACCATCCATTGGGCGAGCCGGGCCGGCCCGGCGTTGAGGTAGAGGCCGTCGGAGAACCGGGCGACCTGGGTGGAGCCGTCGATCTCGTTGATCCTGTCGCCACCCCTGATCGTCCAGTTGCGGCCGCCGACCCGGTCGAGAGCCTCGAGGACGGTACAGTCGTAGCCCGCCTTGCCCAGCTCGTACGCGGTGGCCAAGCCGGCGATCCCGGCGCCGAGCACGACCACCTTCTTCGCGCCCCTGCCGGTGAGCGTGAAATCGGACGGCTGCGGGGGGACGAAGGCCGTACCGGTCGCCGCCTCCGCTGTGGGCGCGAGGCCGAGCGCTCCCATCGTCGCCAGGAGTGCTCCGGCCCCTCCAGTGGTGCCCACCGCGGTCAGGAATCCGCGCCTGCTGTAACTCACTGCCACCTCCAAGATCTTGGAGGCCAGTGTCAGCACGATCAGTTGCCGGTGATCGACGATCATGTTCCAGTCGGATTTCTCAGCATTCACCCAGACATGGCCTTCGGGGTGCTGACGTCGCCGGTATAGGGGGACATGCTCGCCTTGGCCGGCCAGATGTCGCCGAGGCGGTTCGCCCTCGCGACCATCGCCGCCGACGCGCACCTGCTTCTCGTTCTGGGACCGTTCATTCGCCGCCGAGCGGTCACTGGCCGGTCGGCGCGTTCCAGTCGACGAGCTGAACGATGACGCCGTTGGGGTCGGTCACCTGGAAGGCGCGTTCGCCCCAGGGCTCCTCCCGCAGCGGCATGGTGATGGTCACGCCCTCTTCGCGCAGGCGGGCCAGTTCACCGTCGAGGTCGTCGACGACGAACGCCAGGATGAGGCCGGCGGCGTGGGTGTCGCGCTGGTCGTCGGGCAGCGAGGGCAGACCGCGCCGCAGGAAGACGACGTTCATCCCGGCGTCCTCGCGCGTCAGGGAGGCGAAGCCGTCCGCGGCCATCTCCTCGCGGAATCCGAAGTGGGTGGTCAGGAACGCCGCGGACGCGGGCACGTCCTCGACGTTGAGTGATACGGCCGAAGCGGTGATCTGCACAGGTCTCCTCGGAGTGCGCGAGCTGGGCGACATCGATACTGTACGCCGTACAATGTACTGCGTACAACGTTTGAGAGCGCGGGAGGATGGTCCCATGCCCACCGAACGCAGCAGTGCGGGTGATCCCGCACGCACCCTCGAACTGCTCTGGCGCGAGCACGGCCCCGTGGATTCCCGACGCGGGCCGCGCCAAGGTCTGAGCGTCGACCGGGTCACCACGGCTGCGATCGTCCTGGCTGACACAGACGGCCTCGGCTCAGTCACGATGCGCAGGATCGCCCAAGTCCTGGGCGTGGTGCCCATGTCGCTCTACACCTACGTGCCGGGCAAGGCGGAACTGCTGGACCTGATGCTCGACACGGTTTACCGCCAGATGCCCCGCGCCGACTTTTCCGGCAAGCCGTGGCGCGAGCGCCTGGCCGCCGTCGCCCAGGAGAATCGGGAGCTGTTCATCCTGCACCCCTGGGTCGCGGAGATCTCCACGAGCCGGCCCTCGCTCGGGCCCGGTCTCATGGCCAAGTACGAACACGAACTCCGGGCGTTCGAGGGTCTCGGGCTCGACGACGTCGAGATGGACGCCGCCCTCACCTTCCTGCTCGGGTTCGTCCAGTCCGTCGCGCGTTCGGCCGCGGAGGCGGCCGCCGCCCGGCGGGACAGCGCGATGAGCGAGGAGCAATGGTGGGCCGCCAACGCCCCCCTGCTCGCCCGGGTTCTCGACGAGTCGAAGTACCCCACGGCCGTCCGTGTCGGCGCCGCCGCAGGCGCCGCTCACGGCGCGGCCTACAACCCCGAGCACGCCTACACCTTCGGCCTGCGGCGCGTCCTCGACGGCCTGGGTGCCCTGATCGACACCCGCGGAGATTAGCCGCCCGCGACCGCTGGCCCGGTCAACAGCGGCGGCCCGCCCCACGCGCCGCGCAGAAGCCGTATCGGTGTCGCGCCCGCTGAACGTCCGCCGCTGTTCGCCGGCGTCCCCTGCTGGTCCAGCTGGTCGTCACTCGGTCGGTCACTCGCCACTGCTCGCGTGAGTTGGAAGCGGGGGAGGACGGCGGCCATCAGGCCCACGGCTGCCATGCACAGCAGGCCGCCCGCCACGAGCGAGAACCGGGTGCCGCCCAGCTGAGCCATGAAGCCCGCCCTGGTGTCGCCGAGCATCGGCCCCGTCGAGTACGAGAGCAGCTCGATCCCCGCCAGCCGCCCTCGGTACTCGTCGGGATGGTCTGGTCAAAGAACAATGCACGTTGTGAATTTGCCGGGCCATTTTATCGATTACGGTCGAGACCGCCGGATTATCAGGACATTGGCGCCGGTCTCGAAACGATGTATTTCTGATCGGACAGCATCTTGCCCGTGAAAGCTCGTGATACCGTGCGGCGGTTAAGGCGCCGGATCGGGAGTAAGTTGATGAATTCTCGCACCTCATCGGCTGGACGTTGGACGAGAACTGTCAATTGGCTGAAGCGTCCGGCTGTCAGGTGGACCGGCACCACAATCGCGGCGCCCGTGATAGCCGGGCTCATCACGTGGGCGATTCAGAATATTCTGTCCGGTTCGTCGTCTACAGGTGCGGTTGGGGTGTCGTCAGGTCAGCCAGTGTCTTCCTCGCCCGCATACCGGGCTTCCGTACCCTCCGCCCTGACCGATACGCCTACGGCCTCACCCGTGGCATCTGCCTCGCCGTCACATACTCAAGATCAAGAGCCTCCCGTCATCGTTGATCTGGTACAGGAGGGGGCAGACGCTGATCACACGAGTCCCACATGGGCATTGGCCGAGCCCTTGCTTTTCAATAAGGTACAACTCGGCTGGATCACTCGCGTCACACTTGGAGAGAGAGGTAGTGACGCTTGGTTTCGACGTCATGCAGCAGCCCGCGACAGCAGTACGTCGATCAAGCTCGTAGTACGCGGAAACAGAGACAAGAAGATCCGCATCACGAACATCCGGACTGTTAAGAAATGTGGTCGACCGCTCAATGGGACTCTTTTTTATAATCCTCCTGGCGGGGCGTCGGATGAGCTGATTCGGCTATATTTCGACCTGGATAAGTCTCGACCGGAAGCGCAAATGCTGAAGGGCTTCGATCCCAAAGGGGGCTATTTCTCTCTCAGAACCGTCTCCCTGAAGCGGGATGAGGATATGGCCTTTCTGATCTATGCGTCCACCTTAAAGCACTATTGCTCGTTCTCTTTGGCCTTGGATGTGCTCGCCGATGGTCGTCAACAAACGGTGACCGTCACTAATCATGGCCAACCTTTCCGGATAACCGCTCTCTATACAAAGAAGGGTAAGGGTGGTGATGTAGATGCCGACGTCGAGAAGTACAAGTTCCTGTACGTTGCCGGCAATGGTGACTTTTCCGGCAAGCACGTCGATGAGTGGCGGCGGTGGGATCCACGTGAGTATGTCCGCGCCGAAGTGAAATGGTGGCAACGTGACTGACCCTTCGACCGTAGGGCGCGCCTGCCGGAACCCTCGGCTTCTTGCCACCCGTAGCGGGGCCGGCAAGTCTTGGATGTCTTCGCTGAGCATTTATGTCGCGCGCACGGTCAAACGGTTCGGCTGGATGTAGCCTGACTGGATCCGAGAACAGGGACAACTGAGGAGTAGCTTATGGATTCCCCTTCAGTGCCGTTATCGATGAACCTCCGGACGCGCATTCCGATGGGTTTGCTCGGGGCTGGGTCCTTTGGGGCGGGGGTCATTGCGGTTTTCGTCACGGAAAACGGAACCGGTGCGGCCGTTCTTGTGGCGCTCGGCGGAGCCCTGCTGGTGCTGGCGCTGCTGGGAAGCCCAATCGAAAGCCTTGAATTCGGGGGAGCGAAGCTACGGGTCCGTGCTGCCCAGAAACTGGAACTCGCCGACGCGTCAGAAAGGCGGGGCGACATCGCTGAGGCTGGCCGGCTTCGCGCGGAGGCCCAGGCACTGCTGGAGGCCGCTGGGCCTGTCGCGGCCGAGTATCGATCTGTACGCGCGTCCATGCCTGCCGGTCCTGCACGGACGCAGGCGATGGAGAGGGTCGTTGCCGATATACGTCGTCTCGCGGCGGAACTGCCGGTGGATCCCGTCGAGGTTCTGCGCTGGCTTCAGACGGGAACCGAGGAGCAGCGCATCACGGCATTGACGATAATGCAGGCCAGACCCGAACTGCGGAACTTCGACGCCGCGCTGGAGGCGATCGAACACTCGCATAGCGCTTTCGAGCAGTACCACGCGATGTTGCTCACCGTTCAGATGCTCGACGACCTCGACGAGCAGCAACGACGCCGCCTGGCTGAGGTGACCAAGGTGCAGCGCGAACTATGTTTTCGCGACGATGAAGATCGCCTGTGGCTCAGCGAACGCATCTTGTCGGGGGTGGACGCACAGTCGCGGTCCCTCTGAGCCCGCAGTAGCCGGGCACAGGCTGACCAGGAGCCCTGCGTACGCCAAGCGGCGTTTGAGCTACTGGGGCGATGCCGGCTGATTGTCAGAGCGCCGCGGGCTCGTTCGCTCGGCGGGAGCGTTCGGCCAGGGCGTATTCGTCGGTCCGGGCGTCGTACCGCCGGAAGCGGGGGAGGACGGCGGCCATCAGGCCCACGGCTGCCATGCACAGCAGGCCGCCCGCCCCGAGCGAGAACCGGGTGCCGCCCAGCTGAGCCATGAAGCCCGCCCTGGTGTCGCCGAGCATCGGCCCCGTCGAGTACGAGAGCAGCTCGATCCCCGCCAGCCGCCCTCGGTACTCGTCGGGGATGGTCTGGTTCCAGATCGTGCCTCTGAACAGGCCGCTGACCATGTCGGCGCCGCCGGCGACGGCGAGGAAGGCGAAGACCAGCCAGATGTTGGGCATGAGCGCCGCGACGGCCACGGCGGCGCCCCACAGGGTGGCGGAGACGATGACGGCCAGGCCGTGGCGGTGGACGTGGCTGGTCCAGCCGGAGGTGAGTGAGGCGATGACGGAGCCGACTCCTCCGGCGGCGTACAGCAGGCCGAGGGCGTGGGGCGAGTGCAGGTCGTCGGCGAGGAAGGGGAACAGCGCGTTGGAGCTGGCCAGGGCCATGGCGGCGATGTCGACGAGGTAGGTGCCCATGAGGTCGGGCCGCCGCAGGGCGTAGCGGACGCCTTCGGCCAGGGACTGGAGCGAGGCGGGGGTGGCGTCTTGCGACCGGGTGACGGTGCGGACCTTGACCAGCAGGGCGAGCGACGCGACGAAGGTGGCGACGTCGATGGCGTAGGAGCCGGCGGGGCCGAGGGTGACGACGACCAGGCCGCCGGCTGCCGGTCCGGCGATCATCGCGGTGTTGCGTACGAGGCCTTGGATGGCGAAGGCCGCGGTCATCCGGTCGAGGGGGAGGACGCGGTTGATGATGGCCTGTTCGCTGGGGCCGCGTACGCTGCCGAGCCCGGCGGCCATCGCCCCGACGAGGTACAGCACCCATACCTGCGGGCTGGGCAGCAGTGCGTTGATCAGCAGAGCGACCGATGTGAGGCAGAGGCCGACCTCGGAGAAGATGACGATCTTGCGGCGGTCGAGGGCGTCGGCGATGGCGCCTCCCCACAGCCCGCAGATCACCATCGGGACGAACTCGGCCAGGCTGACCAGCCCGACCGCGACGTAGGACTCGGTGAGCTGCTTCATCTGGTACGGCACGGCGACCATCGTGATGACCGTGCCGATCGCGGTGATCAGGCCGGAGCCGATCATCAGGCGGAAGTCCCGCGACTCACGGAGAGGGCTGAGGTCCAGCCGCAGGCGGCGGGCGAGGGATTTCAGAGACCGATCAGTGCTTTCCGCCACGATGGGCTATTTCATCGGCCGGGCCGGTCGAAGGCAAATCGTTTTCGCGGCTGCACGCACGGCGGCGGACGCCCTCGGACGCGCTGCGGTCAGGTCGCCCGGTGTCCGCACGCGTGGCCGTTCAGCTGTCGGGGAGTTCGGCGCTCAGCGCGTCGGCGGGTGGGACGGGACGGCGTGGCTCACGGACACCGGCTTCCCCGCCGGGGTCGTGACGGACCCACACGGTCACGCTGTCCCAGCGGGCCACGAGCGTGCCCGGCGCCGGGTCCTGCGCCGTCACGATGCCGTGCATCACCGGGTCGGGGCTGTCGGGGTCGGGGCCGACCAGCAGAACGCCGGCGGAATGACCGGCAAGCCACGCGTTCAGCGCCTGCATGCCGCGGAAGTCCGGAACCTCTGTCTCGGTCAGTTCAACGTCACCCAAGCCGATGGTACGTCCGGTCGAAGGCCTCGGCCAGTGCCCGACCCGGCGCCGCCGATGCGGGTCCGCCAGGCGCCGGCGTGTCCCGGACGGCCTGGCGGGCGAGCGTGCATGGCAGTGGTGGGCCGGAATGCGGTGTCAGCCACGCTTGCGTGCGGTGAGGAGGAGGTACTCCCATTCCATCACCGGCCCCCGCATGTGCCGGCGGGCCAGATCGTCGAGGGCCTGGTCCAGGGCGGCCACCCGGTCGGGGTCCCCGGCCAGCCCCCGGTAGACGGCGACGGTGGGGCCGTAGTTGGCCTTGAAGTAGTCACGGAACGCGCCGGGATGAGCGAACCGGTCGATCGTGACCGTCCGCCGCCGCGCGACGACATCGGTGACCGCGTCTCCGAGGAGTGCGCGTACGTGATCCTCCCCGCCCCACAGCGGAGGAGGCTGCGCGCCCGGCGGAGGCGCGGGTGCGTACGGTTTCATCGTCGCGAACATTTGGCCGATGAACCCCTCCGGGGTCCAGCTGAGCAGGCCGATCGTGCCGCCCGGGCGGCAGACCCGGATCAGCTCGCCGGCGGCGGCCTGGTGGTGCGGAGCGAACATGACCCCGACGCAGGACAGCACCGTGTCGAACTCGCCGTCGGCGAACGGCAGGGCCTCCGCGTCGGCCTGCCGCCACTCGACCTGCGCGCCGCGCTGGGCGGCCAGGGCCCGTCCCGCGTCCAGCAGCTCCGGGGTCAGGTCGCCGGCCACCACGCTCGCCCCGGCAAGCGCCGCGGGAATGGCGGCGTTGCCCGACCCGCAGGCCACGTCCAGCACCCGGTCCCCGGGCCCCACCCCGCAGGCCGTGACCAGGATCGGGCCCAGCTCGGGGATGATCTCGGCGGCGACCGCGGGATAGTCGCCCAGCGCCCACATTGCACGGTGCCCGGCCTTCAGGGCGCGGTCGGCCTCTGACGTGTCGATCTGCACGTTCATCGTTCTCCCTCGTCGTCATCTCTCGGTGGTCCGGGATCGACAGTAGGAACGGGAGGGAGCGCTAACCAGTACACGATCTGTATCAGGACGCGGCCGAGATCCGGTTCTACACTCCGGGCATGGGCTCCTCGTATCACCAGTTCTGCCCGGTCGCCAAGGCCGTGGAACTGCTCGACGAACGCTGGACGCTGCTCGTCGTCCGGGAACTGGTGTGCGGGACCGAGCGGTTCAACGAGCTGCGCCGCGGTCTGCCGCGCATGTCCCCGACGCTGCTGTCGCGGCGGCTGCACCAGCTCACCCGAGCCGGCATCGTGGAAAGGCACGTCAAGGACAACGACGTGCGGTACGTCCTCACCCAGGCCGGCCATGAGCTGCGTCCGGTGGTCGAGGCGCTCGCCGCCTGGGGCATCCGCTGGATCGGTGAGCTGGGCGACGAGGACCTGGACCCCAAGCTGCTGCTGTGGGACATGCACCGCAACGTCGACCAGACCGCCGTTCCGGACGGGCGGACGGTCGTCCAGTTCCGGTTCCCGGATGTGCCGCCCAGCGCCCGCCACTGGTGGCTCGTGATCACACCTGACGAGGTCGACGTCTGCGACACAGATCCCGGCCACGCCGTGGCCGTGACGGTGACCGCCGGCCTGCGGAGCATGGTCGAGGTCTGGCGCGGCGACTTGAGCTGGTCGGACGCTCTGCGCGTCAACGCGGTCGAGGTGCAGGGCCCCGAAGCGCTGCGCCGCGCCGTGCCACGGTGGTTCACCCTCCCGGAATGGGCCTCCGTGCCACGCCCCGTCTAGAAGAGCCTGTCTTCGAGTGATCACGTCCGGCGCGGGAGCTTCCGCGGTCTTGAGCGTTCAAGATCGAAATATGCGGCGCGCCGCGAATTGTCGGTGCGGTGGGACATACTCCGCCGAGCCAGGATGATCACCAAAAGGCGGAAGGCGTTGACATGGCACAGTTGCTGCGGAGGCTCGACGACGAGGTCTACGTCGAGTACAACACGATCGGGCTGGACGGCACCGACCTGCCGACGTGGAGCTCCCCCACCGACGAGATCTGGCACTTCGTCGCGGGCGTGCGGCTGGAGTCCTGGGACGCCGAGCCCGGGCCCGCGGACGCCTCGTGGACGCCGGTCAGTTCGGCGACGTTCGTCGCGGAGACCGGCGTGGTCGCGATCGTCTCGATGATGGACGGCAGGGGGCACGACTTCCTGATCGGGCCGCCCCGTTTCGAGTACGGCGTGGACATGTACCTGCGTGAACCCGAGCCGGGCGACGGGCATGCCACAGGTGAGTGCGACGAGACGTGGCTGCTGAGGTTCTGGCCGATCCGGGACGTCTTCGACCCGATCGCGCACGCGGCGCCGTTCTCCTACATCGCGCGCGGGGTGCTGTACTACTCGATCGACCTCGAGCCGGAGCAGCTCGTGCAGCCACCGGCGCGGCGGAAGGTGCCGGTGCCGGTTTCGGCGGTGACGGACTGGGCGTCGCTCCGCGTGGACCCGGACCTGGACACCTTCGACGGCTGGCTGCGCATGTTGCGCCGCAAGGCGGAGGGCAGGGGCGTCACCGTTCACGAGTTGCTGCGCGCGGCCGGGGTCGACATCGAGGACGGCGTGGACCTCACCCCGGCCTCCTGCACCCCGCCGCAGGCGCGTGCGGGGCGGTTCGAGGATCCGCTGATCGACCGCTACTACGCCGACCAGGCGCGGCGGGGCTCGTCGTCCGTGCATAACGTGGGCAAGGATCTGCTGCGCGAGTATGCCGACGGTGAGCGCATCGCCAAGGAGTTGTGCCGCAGCGGCACGCACACGTTCTCGGTGCCCGTCGAAGGCCGTGGCGCCCTGTATGCACCGGCGGGTGTCAGCCGGCGCGTGTGGCGCTGGGAGGACGACATGCTCGGCGGCGAGCTCATGGATGACGGGCTGACGGTGGATCGGCAGGTTCTGGCCAGGAACCCGTGGACCAGGCAGATCCTCGTCTCCGGCATCGTGACCGTCCTGAGGCGCGATCACGACAGGCATGGCTGTGACGACACCGTCTGGTACAGGGTGCGCGACGCCGAGCCGCACGAGGCGGCCAGGGTGTTGTGCGCGGAGGCCACCTGGGAGGAGGACCCGGATCAGCGCCGGGCCCTGGACGAGCTGGCCAGGGAGAAGCTGATCGATCTGCGGGCCACCTACAGGAGCCGGGAGAGGTGAGGGCCGGGCCTCGTTTCACGCCCTCGGACGATCCCGAGGCGGACCGACCAGCAAGATCCACCCGGCCTGCGACAGCGCTGAGCGCGCCGAGTACGGCGCTGGGTCACAGACCCAGGGTCTCCCTGCGCAGGTGGGTCTTGAGGATCTTGCCTCCCGGGTTGCGGGGCAGCTCCGCGTCCCGGAACCAGAAGCGCACCGGCACCTTGAACGGCGCGACTCGCCCGCGCAGGAACTCCTGCAGGTCCTCCGCGGAAGCCTGCGCGCCCGGCTTGAGCCGCACGACGGCGCCCACCTCCTCGCCCATCTCGTCGTCGGGGATGCCGATGACTGCGGCGTCGTCGACGGCGGGGTGTTCGAACAGGGCGGCCTCGACCTCCGCGCAGTACACGTTCTCGCCGCCCCGGATCACCATGTCCTTGGCCCGGTCGACGATGTAGACGAAGCCCTCCTCGTCGATGCGGGCGAGGTCCCCGGTGTGCAGCCAGCCGTTCACGAACGTCTCCGAGGTCGCCTCCGGGCGGTTCCAGTAGCCCATGATCACGATGGGCCCGCGCATGCACAGCTCGCCGACCTGCCCTGGCGGCAGCTCCGACCCCATCGGGTCGCAGACCTTCACGTCGACCACCGCGACCGGCAGCCCGATGCTGTCGGGCTTGGCTACGTAGCCCGCACCGGCGTTGTAGATGGCCAGCGCCGTCGTCTCCGTCATGCCGTACCCGTTGGCCGGTGTCCGGTCCGGGAGCAGCTCGGTGATCCGCTCCAGCAGCTTCGGCGGCGCGGGGGCGCCGCCGTACGAGATGGAGGTGAGGGAGGAGATGTCGTGCTCACCGAAGGCGGGGTGGGAAAGCAGCTGCCAGGCGTTGGTCGGCACGCCGCTCATCACGGTGACCTTCTCGCGCTCGATGAGCTCCAGCGCGCGACGGGGATCCCACTTGTACATGAGCACCAGCCCGCCGCCGGTGAACATCGTGGTCAACAGCACGGCGAAGCATCCGGTGACGTGGAACAGCGGGACCGTCAGCAGTGTGATGCGGCGCACGCCGGCGGCCGCGGCCGGGTCCTTCCCGGCCAGGGCGACGCTGCGCAGCATGGCGTACGCCACGGTCATGGGCGCCTGGCCGAGGTTGCGATGGCTGCCGAGCGCCCCCTTCGGCCGGCCGGTGGTGCCCGAGGTGTAGAAGATCGTCGCGGGGTCGTCCGGGCCGATCTCCACGGGCGGCAGCGTGACGTCGGCCCTGATCTCGCCGAGCACCTCGGCCCAGTCGGCGCCCTCCCCACGGGTGACGATCATGGGCAGGCCGCCGGACGTCAGCCGCGCGGCGCGCTCGCCGTCGGCGATCACGACCTTGGCTCCCGAGTCGCTCAGGCCGTACTCCAGCTCCTGCTCGGTCCACCAGGCGTTGAGGGGGACGGCCACGGCCCCGGCGGCGAGCACGGCCGAGAAGGAGACGATCCACTCGGGGTAGTTCCGCATGGCGATGGCGACCCGGTCGCCCGGGCGCACGCCGAAGTCGTCCACGAGCCGGTTGGCCAGCGTGGCGGCGAGGCGGAAGTGCTCCTCGTAGGTGATCCGCTCGTCCTCGAAGACGACGAAGACCTTGTCGCCGTGGAACCGGGTGGTCTCCAGCAGGGTCCGGAACGTCGCCGGGGCGTGCTTCCACGCGCGGATTTCGGCGTCCCCGGCCTTGACCTCCTCCATTTCGAAGAGCTGGCCGGGCGCGGTGAGCTTGGCCTCAACGTGTTCGTTCGTGATCGTCATCGCTGGCGCACTCCGCTTCCTACTCTCCGGCTTCCTGCTCTCCGGCGGACCCGTACATCGGGCATTCACGATACCGACCAGTAGGTACGGAGGCCAGGTCCGCGGCGGCCCTTACCGGGGCCGGGCCTTGATCGCGCTCTGCACCGCGTCGAGGAGGGTGGCGGCTCTCCGGTCCGGCACGCCCTCCTGGACGTGGTTCATGACGTAGCCGAAGGCGAGGCCGGTCGCCGGGTCGGCGAAGCCGAGCGATCCGCCGTAACCGGGGAACCCGAAGGCGGTCGGGCTGTGCCAGAAGCTGCCGGGAGCCGGCAGGCCGAAACCGGTGCCGATCCGGACGGGTATGCGCAGGACGCGGTCGACACCACTGACCTGCTCCTTGGTCGCCGCCGCCAAGGTCTCGGCCGAGAGAATCCGGTGCCCGTCGACCTCGCCGATGAGCGCGGCGTAGAAGCGGGCCAGCGCGCGGGCCGTGCAGATGCCGTTGGTCGAGGGCATCTCGGCGGACTGCTCGTCAGGGTCGTTGTGATCCAGCGGCGGCGTGACGACGGTCATCGACCGCACGGTCAGCGACGTGGGGTCCGCGTAGGCTCTCATCACCTCGCGCGCGGGCTCGGGAAGGGCGTCCAGGTCGATTCCGGCCAGTGCGTCCAGGTCGAGCGGGGCGGCGATGATCCGGCTGACCCGATGCCGCTCGGCCTCCGGCAGGCCGATCCACAGGTCCAGGCCGAGCGGGGCGGCGATCTCTTCGGCGAGGAACGTGCCGAGGCTGCGGCCGCTCACCCGGCGGACGACTTCCCCGACCAGCCAGCCGTAGGTCAGCCCGTGGTAGCCATGCTCGGTGCCCGGCTCCCAGGAGGGGCGCTGGGCGGCCAGCGCGGTGACCATCGGGTGCCAGGCGATCGCCTCCGCCGGGGTGATCGGGTGGTCGATCGCGGGCAGCCCGGCCTGGTGGGTGAGCAGCCATCGGACGGGGATGCGGTCCTTCCCGTTCGCCGCGAACTCCGGCCAGTACTCGGCGACGGGTGCGTCGAGGTCCAGTTCTCCCCGCTGGGCCAGCAGGTGCGCGCAGGCGGCGGTGACGCCTTTGGTCGTGGAGAAGACGACCTGCAGGGTGTCGCGCTCCCAGCGGCGGCCGGTCCCGGGATCGGCGATTCCGCCCCACAGATCGACGACTTTCCGGCCGTGCAGGTAGACGCCGACCGCGGCGCCGACTTCCTGGCCGCCGGCCAGATTGGCCGCGAACGCCTCACGCACTCCTTCGAATCCCGGTGCGGTTTCCCCGCCGATTTCGTGCATGCGTCATCGCCTTCTGTTTCGCTGTGTGCCAGGAAGCCCTACGTGCGCCATTTCTCGATGAGCCAGGCGCAGATCTCCGGCTCGGTCATCTCGGGGAACTCCTCGGCGAACGTGACGAGTGCGCGCATCGCTTCGTCTCGGTCCAGCCCGCGTGCCGCTGCCTGCCTGAGGTATTCCTGACGTGCGGCGGAAGGACGGCCTCCGCCCGCGCCGCGGCCCGGCAGGCCGTCGCGCCACCGGACGATCTCCGCGAGCCGGTCGGCCCGCCAGCCGGGAACTCCGTCGACCTCGACGTCGGGCTCGGGAAACGGGTGATTCGAATCGCTCGGATAGCGGGAGCGCCACTTGTGCACCGCGTGCCGGCTCACTCCCAGCGCCTCGCCGATGCCGAGAACACCGAGGAAGTGCTGGGTCATGGTGCACCAACTTGCCGGGCCGCCGGAATACGTAGTCTCAGGTGTAGACGACGATAAAGCCATCCCTGAAACGTCGTCAACGGTGGAGACGAATTATTCCGGAAGGTGAACACGCCGGAAACCCGGATTGCATCGTCATGCCGGACGATGCATACTCTAGAGAGCAAGATGATGCACGACGTTGCATGAAGATGCAGGAGGGGTGATGAGGGCTGCGATCGCCGGAGCGAGCGGCTACGCGGGGGGCGAGCTGCTCCGCCTGCTCCTCGGCCACCCCGAATTCGAGATCGGCGCGCTGACCGCCGCCTCCAGCGCGGGCACGCGACTGGGCGAGCACCAGCCGCACCTGCCGGCACTCGCCGGGCGGGTCATCCAGGAGACCGGCCCCGCCGTCCTCGGCGGCCACGACGTCGTCTTCCTCGCGCTGCCGCACGGCCAGTCCGCCGCGGTCGCCGCCGAGCTGGGCGACGGCGTCCTCGTCGTCGACTGCGGCGCCGACTTCCGGCTGGCCAGCGCCCTCGACTGGACCCACTTCTACGGCGGCACGCACGCGGGGACCTGGCCGTACGGCCTGCCGGAGCTGCCCGGCGCGCGCGACGCCCTGCGAGGCGCCCGGCGGATCGCCGTGCCCGGCTGCTACCCGACCGCGGCGACGCTCGCGCTGCTCCCCGCCTTCGCCGCCGGGCTCGCCGAGCCCGACGTGGTGGTGGTCGCGGCCAGCGGCACCTCCGGTGCCGGCCGCTCACCCAAGGCCCACCTGCTGGGCAGCGAGGTCATGGGCTCGGTCAGCGCGTACGGCGCCGGGGGAGTGCACCGGCACACGCCGGAGATGGAGCAGAACCTCTCCTCCGTGGCCGGGCGGCCGGTCCGGGTGTCGTTCACCCCCACCCTGGCCCCCATGAGCCGCGGCATCCTCGCCACCTGTACGGCTCCCGCCGCGCCGGGCGTAACCGCCGTCGCGCTCCGGGAGGCGTACGAGACGGCGGTGAAGGACGAGCCGTTCCTGCGCCTGCTGCCCGAGGGCGCCTGGCCGGCCACCGCGATGACCTCCGGCGCCAACACCGCCGTCCTCCAGGTGGCCCTCGACGAGCGGGCCGGCCGGATCGTGGCGATCAGCGCGATCGACAACCTCACCAAGGGCACGGCGGGCGGCGCGATCCAGAGCGCCAACCTCGCCCTCGGCCTGCCGGAGGAGCTGGGCCTGCCCGTGAACGGCCTGGCCCCATGAGCACAGACGTGAACGCAGCCCCCCGATTCGAGGAGAGTCAATGAGCGTCACCGCGCCGCTGGGCTTCCGCGCCGCCGGGGTCGTCGCCGGGATCAAGAGCGGCGGCACCCGCGACCTCGCCCTGGTCGTCAACGACGGGCCGTCCCGCGCCGCGGCGGGCGTCTTCACCCGCAACCGCGTCAAGGCCGCCCCCGTGCTGTGGTCCGCCCAGGTCGTGCAGGGCGGCCGGGTCGGCGCGGTGGTGCTCAACTCGGGCGGCGCGAACGCCTGCACCGGGCCCGCCGGCTTCCAGGACGCCCACGCGACGGCCGAGAAGGTGGCCGAGGTCCTCGGCGACTCGGCGGCGGAGGTCGTGGTCTGCTCCACCGGCCTGATCGGCGAGCGGCTGCCCATGGAGCCGCTGCTCGCCGGGATCGGGGAGGCGGCCGGGCGGCTGTCCCGCGACGGCGGCCTGGCGGCGGCCGACGCCATCCGGACGACCGACACGGTCGGCAAGATCTCCTTCCGCCGGGGCGAGGGGGGCTACATGGTGGGCGGCATGGCCAAGGGCGCGGGCATGCTCGCTCCCGGCCTGGCCACCATGCTGTGCGTGCTCACCACGGACGCCGACGTCACCGCCGCCGACCTGGACGCGGTGCTCCGCAGGGCGACCTCGGTGACGTTCGACCGGCTCGACACCGACGGCTGCATGTCCACCAACGACACCGTGCTGCTGCTGGCCAGCGCCGCCTCGGGGGTGACGCCCGCCCTGGCCGAGTTCGAGAAGGTCGTCACCGCCGTCTGCGCCGACCTGGCCCGGCAGCTCCTGGTCGACGCCGAGGGCGCGACCAAGGCGATCGCCATCGAGGTGGTCGGGGCGGCGTCGGAGGACGACGCGGTGACGGTGGGCCGGTCGGTCGCCCGGTCCAACCTGCTCAAGTGCGCCATCTACGGGGAGGACCCGAACTGGGGGCGCGTCGTCAGCGCCGTCGGCACGACCGACGCGGCCTTCGAGCCCGACCGGCTCAACGTGGCGATCAACGGCATCTGGATCTGCAGGGGCGGCGCGGCGGGCGACGACCGCTCCAAGGTCGACCTGCGGCCCCGCGACGTGACGATCACCGTCGACCTGTCCGCCGGGCCGCACTCGGCGACCGTACACACCACGGACCTCACCGCGGCCTACGTCCACGAGAACTCGGCGTACTCCTCATGAGCGCCGGCATGAGCACCGGGAACATGAGAAGGAACGGCGCACTGGACAAGGCGTACACGCTGATCGAGGCATTGCCCTGGCTGGCGCGCTTCCACGGCGCCACCGTCGTGATCAAGTACGGCGGCAACGCGATGACCGAGGAGCACCTGCGCGAGAAGTTCGCCGCCGACGTGGTCTTCCTCCGGTACGCCGGGCTCCGGCCGGTCATCGTGCACGGCGGCGGCCCCCAGATCCAGTCGCACCTCGACCTGCTGGGCATCGACAGCCACTTCGTCTCCGGGCTGCGGGTGACCACGCCGGACGCCATGAAGGTCGTCCGGATGGTCCTCGTCGGCCAGGTCAACCGCGACGTGGTGGGCCTGATCAACCGGCACGGCCCGTTCGCGGTCGGCATGTCGGGGGAGGACGCCCACCTGTTCACCGCCGAGCGCAAGCACGCGGTGGTAGACGGCGTGAAGGTCGACATCGGCCAAGTAGGGGAGATCGTCCGGGTCGAGGCGGGAGCCGTACGGGCCCTGCTCGACGACGGGCGGATCCCGGTGGTCTCGTCGATCGCCCGGGGCGACGAGGACGGCGACGTCTTCAACGTCAACGCCGACACGGCGGCAGCGGCCCTCGCGGTGGCGCTCCAGGCGTCGAAGCTCATCGTCCTCACCGACGTCGAGGGCCTGTACGCCGACTGGCCCCACAGTGAGGAGGTGGTCAGCCGGATCACCGCGTCCGAGCTGGCCGCCATGCTGCCGTCGCTGTCCAGCGGCATGGTCCCCAAGATGGAGGCCTGCGTGACGGCGGTGCGCGGCGGCGTGCCCCAGGCGCACGTGCTCGACGGCCGCACGCCGCACGCCGTCCTGCTGGAGATCTTCACGGACGAGGGCATCGGCACGATGGTCGTCCCGGACGAGACGGAAGAGGGGGGTCCCCGGTGACCGGTGACGCGCTGCGCAAGCGGTTCGAGTCGGCGTTCATGCCGAACTACGGCGTGCCGCCGCTGGCGCTCGCCCGGGGCGAGGGCTGCGCGGTGTGGGACGCGGACGGCCGCAGGTACCTCGACCTCATCGGGGGCATCGCGGTCACCTCGCTCGGCCACGGCCACCCCGCCCTCGTGGAGGCGGTGTCCCGGCAGGTCGCGACCCTCGCCCACACCTCGAACCTGTTCCTCCACGAGCCCGAGGTGCTGCTGGCGGAGCGGCTGCTCGGCCTGCTGGGGGAGCCCGCCAGGGTCTTCCTCGCCAATTCGGGCACCGAGGCCAACGAGGCCGCGCTGAAGATGGCCATCTCGTACGGCAAGGCCCACGGGCGCGGCTACTTCGTCGCCGCCGAGATGGGTTTTCACGGCCGGACGCTCGGCGCCCTGTCGCTGACCGGCAAGCCGTCGATCCGCGACCGGTTCGGCCCGTTCCCTGCCGACGTACGCTTCGTGCCGTACGGCGACGCCGAGGCCCTGGCCGCGGCGGTGACGGACGAGTGCGCGGCCGTGTTCCTTGAGCCCACCCAGGGCGAGGCGGGGGTGGTGCCCCCGCCGGACGGCTACTTCAGGGCGGCCAGGGAGATCTGCTCCTCCACCGGCGCGCTGTTCGTCGCCGACGAGATCCAGTCGGCCATCGGGCGTACCGGCCACTGGTTCGCCCACCAGGCCGAGGGCGTCGTGCCCGACATCCTGACGCTGGCCAAGGGACTCGGCGGCGGCATGCCGATCGGCGCCTGCGTGGGCTTCGGCGAGGCCGGCACGATCTTCGCCAAGGGCGACCACGGCTCGACCTTCGGCGGCAACCCGGTGTCCTGCGCGGCGGCCCTCGCCGTGCTGGACACGATCGAGCGTGACGGGCTGCTTGAGCACGTCACGGCCGTCGGCACGACGCTCGCCGAGGGGATCGCGGCGATCCGCCACCCGCTGCTCAAGGGCGTCAGGGGCCGCGGGCTCTGGCTGGCCGCCGTGTTCACCGCCCCCAAGGCGGCACAGGTGCAGGCGGCGGCGCAGGACGCCGGCTTCCTGATCAACGCCCTGCAGCCCGACGCCGTACGGCTCGCCCCGCCGCTGGTCATCACCGAGCCCGAGGCGAGATCCTTCCTCGACGCGTTCCCCGCCATCCTGGAGGCCGCCGATGCCTAGACACTTCCTGCGGGACGACGACCTGTCGCCGGACGAGCAGGCGCAGGTCCTCGACCTCGCCGAGGCGATGAAGAAGGACAGGTTCGGCTACCGGCCGTTCGAAGGGCCGCGTACGGTCGCCGTGCTGTTCGACAAGCCCTCGACGCGCACGCGGGTCTCGTTCGCCGTCGGCGTCGCGGAGCTCGGCGGCCAGCCGCTGGTCATGGACATGGGGACCTCGCAGATGGGCCGCGGGGAGCCGGTCGAGGACACCGCGCGGGTGCTGTCCCGCCAGGTGGCCGCGATCGTCTGGCGGACCTCCGGGCAGGAGCGGATCGAGGCCATGGCGGCGGCGTCCGCCGTGCCGGTGGTGAACGCGCTGACCGACGAGTTCCACCCCTGCCAGATCCTCGCCGACCTGCAGACCATCCGGGAGCACCGTGGCCGGCTGGGCGGGCTCACGCTCGCCTACCTGGGGGACGGCGCCAACAACATGGCGCACTCCTACCTGCTCGGCGGGGCCACCGCCGGCATGCACGTCCGGATCGGCGCGCCCGCCGGCTACCTGCCGGACGCCCGGGTGCTGGACCGGGCGGCCGAGATCGCGGCCGCCACCGGCGGGTCGGTGACGGCGGTCACCGATCCGGAGGCCGCCGTCGCCGGCGCACACGCCGTCGCCACCGACACGTGGGTGTCGATGGGCCAGGACGGCAAGGACGAGCGGGTCGCCGCGTTCACGCCGTACCAGGTGAGCGGGGCGCTGCTCGGCCTGGCGGCCCCGGACGCCGTCGTGCTGCACTGCCTGCCCGCCTACCGGGGGATGGAGATCACCGCCGAGGTGATCGACGGGCCGAGCAGCGTCGTGTGGGACCAGGCCGAGAACCGGCTGCACGCCCAGAAGGCGCTCCTGCACTGGCTGGCCTCCCGGGAGGGGCCGTGACGATCCCGCTGACCAAGGCGGCCCGTCACGCCCGTATCGTGGAGTTGCTGACCAGGCACAAGGTCCGCTCGCAGCCGGAGCTGGCCAGGCTCCTCGCCGAGGAGGGCGTGGAGGTCACGCAGGCGACGCTCTCACGCGACCTCGACGAGCTGGGCGCGCTGAAGCTGCGGGCCGACGACGGGACGCTGGTCTACGCGCTGCCCGGCGAGGGCGGGGGGCGCATCCCGCTCTACCGCACCGGCAACGGGAACGGCTCGGTGGAGAACCCCGACGCCCGGCTCCGCCGGATCGCCGAGGAACTCCTGGTGTCGGCCGAGGCCTCGGCCAACCTCGTCATCCTCCGTACGCCGCCGGGGGCGGCCCAGTTCCTGGCGTCGGCGGTCGACCACGCCGGCTGGGAGTCGATCCTCGGCACGGTGGCGGGCGACGACACGATCCTGGTGATCAGCAGGGATCCGTCAGGCGGCGGGGCTCTCGCCCGGTCCCTGCTCGGCCTCACCACTCGCCGCCCTCCGGCATGAAACCATTCGTGATCTTGAACATCTGGAGAAGAAGACCATGAGCGACAGGGTTGTACTCGCATACTCCGGCGGCCTCGACACCTCGGTGGCCATCCCGTTCCTCGCCGACCAGACCGGCGCGGAGGTCATCGCCGTGGCCGTGGACGTCGGCCAGGGCGGCGAGGACATGAACGTCATCCGCCAGCGGGCCCTCGACTGCGGCGCCGCCGAGGCCGTCGTCGTCGACGCCCGCGAGGAGTTCGCCCGCGACTTCTGCGTCCCCGCCCTGCAGGCCAACGCGCTCTACATGGACCGCTACCCGCTCGTCAGCGCCCTGTCGCGGCCGCTGATCGTCAAGCACCTCGCCGCGGCGGCCGAGCAGTTCGACGGCACCCACGTCTCGCACGGCTGCACCGGCAAGGGCAACGACCAGGTGCGCTTCGAGGCCGGCCTGGCCGCGCTCAACCCCGAGCTGAAGGTCATCGCCCCGGCCCGCGACTTCGCCTGGACCCGCGACAAGGCCATCGCCTTCGCCGAGGAGAAGGGCCTGCCGATCGACGTCACCAAGAAGTCGCCGTACTCGATCGACCAGAACATCTGGGGCCGCGCCGTCGAGACCGGCTTCCTGGAGGACATCTGGAACGGCCCCATCGAGGACGTCTACGACTACACGTCCGACCCCTCCCAGCCGCGCGAGGCCGACGAGGTCGTCATCACCTTCGCCCAGGGCGTGCCGGTCGCGCTCGACGGCCGGCCGCTGTCGCCGTACGAGATCATCGCCGAGCTGAACACGCGGGCGGGGGCGCAGGGCGTCGGGCGGCTCGACATGGTCGAGGACCGGCTGGTCGGGATCAAGTCCCGCGAGGTCTACGAGGCGCCCGGCGCGATCGCGCTGATCACCGCGCACATGGAGCTGGAGAACGTGACGGTCGAGCGCGACCTCGCCCGGTTCAAGCGGTCGGTCGACCAGCGCTGGGGCGAGCTGGTCTACGACGGCCTGTGGTTCTCCCCGCTGAAGAACGCGCTCGACGCGTTCATCGCCGACGCCCAGCGGCACGTCTCCGGCGAGATCCGGCTCGTCCTGCACGGCGGCCGGGCCGTCGTCACCGGCCGGCGCTCCGACGCCTCGCTGTACGACTTCTCGCTGGCCACCTACGACACCGGCGACGCCTTCGACCAGTCCCTCGCAAAGGGCTTCGTACAGCTGTGGTCGCTGCCCAGCAAGATCGCCGCAGCCCGGGACGCGCGTCAGGCCTGACGGCTCGCCGTACGCCCCGGTTCGCGGTGCGGGGCCGGGGCGTGCGTCGGCTAGGGTCGCGGATTAGTCCTCGCACAAAGATCTCCTGAAGGGGTTCGCACAGGAGGATCCACGGCGAAGAATGCGGATCGGGCGCAAGGATTCCCGTACGGCTGTCACTGCGGAGGACCCGTGGTGAACCGGCGGCGGGGACCGCAGGATTTCGGAGGGAGAAGACGGTGGCGGACAACAAGCCGATGCGGCTGTGGGGCGGCAGGTTCGAGGGGGGACCCGCGGACGCGCTCACGCGCCTGTCGGTGAGCGTGCAGTTCGACTGGCGGCTGGCGCCGTACGACCTGCTGGCCTCGCGCGCGCACGCCCGCGTGCTGCACCGGGCCGGGCTGCTGACCGGTGACGAGCTCGACCGCATGCTGGGCGCGCTGGACGACCTCGACCAGGCGTGCCGGAAGGGCGAGTTCCGCCCGGCGGTCGTCGACGAGGACGTGCACACCGCCCTGGAGCGCGGCCTGCTCGAACGGCTCGGCACGCTCGGCGGCAAGCTGCGCGCCGGCCGCAGCCGCAACGACCAGGTCGCCACCGACCTGCGGCTCTACCTGCGCGACCACGTCCGCACGATCGTGTCCCGGCTGGTCGAGCTGGAGACCGCGCTGATCAGCCAGGCCGAGCAGCACGCCGACACGGCGGCTCCCGGGATGACCCACCTCCAGCATGCCCAGCCGGTGTCGTTCGGCCACCAGCTCCTCGCCCACGTCCACCCGATCACCAGGGACGTGGACCGGCTGCGCGACTGGGACAGGCGCGCAGCCGTCTCGCCTCTGGGCTCCGGCGCGCTCGCCGGTTCGTCCCTGCCGCTCGACCCCGCGGCCGTCGCCGCCGAGCTCGGCTTCGACTCCGCCGCGCCCAACTCGATGGACGCGGTCGCCGACCGTGACTTCGCCGCCGAGTTCCTGTTCTGCGCGGCGCTCATCGGCGTCCACATCTCCCGCCTGGGCGAGGAGATCGTGCTGTGGGCGTCGCAGGAGTTCCGCTGGATCGAGGTCGACGACGCCTACTCCACCGGCTCGTCGATCATGCCGCAGAAGAAGAACCCCGACGTGGCCGAGCTGGCGAGGGGCAAGAGCGGACGGCTCATCGGCTCGCTGATGTCCCTGCTCACCACACTCAAGGGCCTGCCGCTCACCTACAACCGCGACCTGCAGGAGGACAAGGAACCGGTGTTCGACGCCGTCGACACGCTCCTGCTGGTGCTCCCCGCGGTGTCCGGCATGGTCTCCACGATGCGGGTGAACACCGCCAAGCTGGAGTCGAGCGCCCCCGACGGGTTCGCCCTCGCCACCGACCTCGCCGAGCTGCTGGTCCGCCGGGGCGTCCCCTTCCGCGACGCCCACGAGGCCGTCGGCCACCTGGTCGTATGGTGCCAGGTCAACGACCGTGACCTCGGCGACCTCACCGACGAGGAGCTGGCGAAGGTCTCCCCGCACCTCGCCGTCGACCCGTCGGACGGCGCGCCAGGCGTCCGCGACGTGCTCAACGTCCATGGCGCTCTCGCGGCGCGCAGCGCGTACGGCGGCACCGCGCCCGACCGCGTGAGAGACCAGATCGACATGCTGAGGGAGATCGTCGACGGCCAGGCCGCATGGGCGAGCGAGAGCTGACCGGCGCCCTCGCCGGGCCGGCCGGGACGCCGCTCGGCCGGGACTTCTTCGACCGTCCTTCCGAGGAGGTCGCTCCCGGCCTCCTCGGCCGGGTGATCGTCCACGGGCCCGTCGCCGTACGGCTGAGCGAGGTCGAGGCCTACGGCGGGCCCGGTCAGGATCCGGCGTCGCACACGTACCGGGGGCGCACGCCGCGCAACGCGGTCATGTTCGGCGAGCCCGGCCACCTCTACGTCTACTTCACGTACGGCATGCACTTCTGCGCCAACCTCGTCTGCATGCCGGAGGGCACCGGCTCGGCCGTGCTCATCCGGGCGGGGGAGGTGGTCGCGGGTCTCGACGTCGCCCGTGCGCGGCGCCTGCCGCAGGCCGCCGGCGCGTCCAGGAACGGCGTCTCCAGATCCGTGGACTCGGGAAACGGATCCTCCGCGGGCGCTTCCCCAGGCGGATCGGCGCAGGGTGGTTCTGCCGGTTCTTCGCGGGGTGGCCCTGTGCGGGCGCTGCCCGATCGGGACCTGGCCCGCGGGCCGGCCCGGCTGGCGGTCGCGCTCGGCCTGCGCCGGGAGCACAACGGCCTCGACTGCTGCTCTCACGGCCCGCTCCAGGTCCTCAAGGGTGAACCGGTGGACCCTGCCGTCATCAGAACCGGGCCCAGAACGGGGGTCTCAGCGGGCGCCGAGACCCCCTGGCGGTTCTGGATCAACGGTGACCCCACCGTCTCCCCCCACCGCGTCCACGTACGGCGTCAGCGCACGTAGATACCGGGCTGCGGCGGGGGGACATGCCGTTCCACGATGAACAAGCCCGTGCGGCACAGAAGTCTCATCATGTGATCATCGGCTCTATCCGGCGAACAACCGGCTGGCGATAGAGTTCACGGTCAGGCAGGCTTTGTCCCGGGGGCGAAAGCCGTACATCCATCGATCACTGAAAGCCAGGACCGTGACCGCTTCTGCACGCGACCTCAATCCGGCAACCGACGGCATTCCGGCAGCCGAGGGCGCAGACATCCTCGACGAGCTCGAGTGGCGCGACGTCATCGCGCAGACCACGGACGCCGACGCGCTGCGGAAGGCGCTGGCCGACGGACCGATCACCGTCTATGCGGGCTTCGACCCGACCGCGCCGTCGCTCCACATGGGCAATCTCGCGACGTTGCTGATCCTGACCCGCTTCCAGCGGGCGGGCCATCGCCCGATCGGTCTCGTCGGAGGAGCCACCGGCCTCATCGGCGACCCGAGCGGCCGCAGCAGCGAGCGCGCTCTCAACTCCGCCGAGGTGGTCGAGGAGTGGGTGTCGAGGATCCGGGTGCAGGTCGAGAAGTTCCTGTCGTTCGACGAGGGGCCGTCGGGGGCGGCGCTGGTGAGCAACCTCGACTGGACGGCGGGCCTGTCGGCCATCGGCTTCCTGCGCGACATCGGCAAGCACTTCCCGGTGAACCGCATGCTGGCCAGGGAGTCGGTCTCGGCTCGCCTGGCGGGTGAGGGGCTGAGCTACACGGAGTTCAGCTACCAGATCCTGCAGGCCAACGACTACCTGGAGCTCTACCGCCGGCACGGCTGCACACTCCAGGTGGGCGGCAGCGACCAGTGGGGCAACATCATCGCAGGGGTCGATCTGATCCGCCGCGTGGAGGGCGCGCACGTCCACTCGCTCACCGGCAAGTTGATCACCAAGGCCGACGGCACCAAGTTCGGCAAGACGGCCTCGGGGGCGGTCTGGCTGGACCCGGCCCTCACCTCGCCGTACGCGTTCTACCAGTACTTCCTGAACGCCGACGACCGTGACGTCGTGCGCTTCCTCAAGGTCTTCACCTTCCGGACCCGTGAGGAGATCGAGGAGCTGGAGAAGGCGGTCGCCGACCGCCCGGCGGCCCGGGAGGCCCAGCGGGCGCTCGCCGAGGACCTGACGACCCTCGTCCACGGCGCCGGCGAGCTGGCGAGCGTCATCGCCGCCTCGCGCGCGCTGTTCGGGCAGGGCTCTCTGGCTGAGCTGGACGCCCGGACGCTCGAATCGGCGCTGGCCGAGGTGCCCAAGGCGACGGTGTCCTCACTCGGGGCGTCGTACGTGGACCTGCTGGCCGAAAGCGGGCTGGTGGAGTCCAAGTCCGCAGCCCGGCGCGCCGTCAAGGAGGGCGGTGCGTACCTCAACAACGTGAAGATCACGGATGAGGAGTACGCGCCCACGGCGGACGACCTGCTCCACGGCCGCTTCCTGGTCCTTCGCCGCGGCAAGAAGACCGTCGGCGGCGTCGAGGTCGCCTGACGACCCCGTACGGTCCCGCTTGGCATGGCCGCCCCGGGTGGATGATCACCGGGGCGGCCTTTTCATGGCCAAAAGTTGTTGTGACAGGGGTAACAATCTTGTGGCGAGGGCGTCAGAACGCGACCGGATCGCCTGCATCACCTGGGGTTTCTGCCAGATCCGCGTGATTTGACGTTCGGGGCGTCGTTGCCTAATGTTTCCAACGCCCCGGGATGAGCGGGACGCCGAAAGGCGGCCGGACCCAGAGGGCAAGCCACTTGGAACAGCACTCCGACGAAGCGTTCACGCTGAGCCGGGCTCGTTTCCGACGCGCCGAATGATCTCCCTGACGGGGAGGTTGACGCGAAACGGACGAGGGTGTAAGTTGGAGTGGTTGCCCCGGAAACGGGGCGTCTCTCTCGCCAGAGAGTCGACCAGCGCCGCGTGGCCCGCCAGGCCTGCGGATGGGGTTCGGCGGTGGCGAGGGGACACAGCGGATACAACGCCCTGGATCTCGGGCCCCCTGGCAGGGGTTCGGGTGATGGTGGTCGCGTCCGTTTCTTGAGAACTCAACAGTGTGTTAAAAGCCAGTGCATGATGCACAACCCCGTCGCGCTCGCACCTTTTTTGGGTGTGGGTGTGATGGATTCCTTTGACAGCACCTTGTGTGGTGCTTGTCGGGGTTTTTCTTTCCGAAAGCATTTTTTGGAGAGTTTGATC